>JBEAXT010000057.1:0-10928 GCA_041159695.1 Pseudomonadota bacterium | reverse complement strand
CCTTCGCGATATCCGTTGCCTTGCTCGCCCAGGGCGAGATCGTCCCGGGGCGCGGAATCACCCAGAGCGATTGGGCGTTCGAGGATTCTTTGACGTCACTGAGCGGGCCGTAGCGCAACAGAGACTCGAGGGTTCGGGTCTCGTCCGCGTTCAGCGCACGCGACAAATCAACGAAATGCACGAATCGGGTCTCGACGGCTTCGAGGGTGCCGGCCACTTCGCGCAGGCGCGGCAGCAGCTTGCGGAGACGGAAACCGGAGAGCGCGGGGGCGCCGCGGACGATCATGGGGACGACGCGGCCTATTTCTTGGACCCGTCACCCGCCGGCGGCGGAAAGACGGGCATCGGGAATTGGGCCACGTTCGAACCCTCGTAGGTGCTGATCTTGCTGACGCCCTGCTTTTTGACTTCGTCGATACGCAATACCGAATGCAAAGGCAGGTAGCTGCGCTTGACACCCTCGAACTCGGATTTGATGCGCTCCTCACCCGGATCGAGCACCACGGTCGAGCGCTCGCCGAAGACGAGCTCTTCGATCTCGATGAAACCGAAAAGACTGCCGTGATTGACCTTGCGGGCGTAGACCTCGTAGATCTTGCCCTGGTTCACGAACATGACCTTATAGATGTGACTCGCTGGCATGGCGTCCGTGTCGGAAAGTGGCGGAGAGGGTGAGATTCGAACTCACGTGCCGGGATTAACCGACCATCCGATTTCGAGTCGGCGCCGTTATGACCACTTCGGTACCTCTCCGGGGCCGAGTATTCTACCCGACATGACTCGAACCGGGACAGTCCAGAGGGTGCTCCGGACCCTTCTTCCGCTCGTGATTTTGCTGGCAATCGCCGGCTGCAGCCGCAGCGGGCTCATGGAAGAAATCCGCGAACGCGGCGAATTGCGCGTCGCCACGCTGAACGGTCCGACCACGTACTACATCGGGCCCGAGGGGCCTGAAGGCCCGGAATACGAGCTCGCGCAACGCTTCGCCGAGGAGCTCGGAGTCAAACTCACCCTCGTGGTGGAGCCCGACCGGCAAGGCCTGAGAAACGCTTTGAGGGATAAACGGGCGGATCTCGCGGCAGCGCAGTTGTCGTGGAGCCCGCGATGGCGCCAAGTCGCTCTACCCTCAGCGGTCTATTCGGAGTCCCCCCTCTTCTGGATTCAGGCCAAGGATTCAACACCACTCAAAACCCTTGAGGAGGTCTCGAAGAGGCGCGTGATCGTCATGGAGGAGAGCGCCGAGCTCAATTGGCTCGAACAGCAACCCTCCATCGGTCGCAAACGGATTCGCTACACCGTCGTTCCGCGCAACGTCGGTCGCGACACTCTCGAGCTTGTTGCTTCGGGCCGCGGGGACGTCACTCTGATGGACGGTCGCGAGTTCGCCGCAGCACGAGCGCTGCATCCCTCGCTCGAAATCGCCTTTGCTCTGCCGGAGCGCCGGGAGCTCTATTGGATGGTGCGTCGCGATGGACGTGACCTGCTGACCGAAGTCGATGCGTTCTTCGCACGTGAGCGCCCAAAGATTACACCGCCGACGCTCGAGATCGAGGAGCTTTCGCGTCCGCGCGTTTTACCGCGTGCGAATTCCGAACAACTGCGTATCGACCTCGAAGCCCGACTTCCGGAACTGCGTGAATTCTTCGATGAGGCTGCCGAGCTCTCCGGCCTCGACTGGCGTCTCATCGCCGCGGTGGGATATCAGGAATCGATGTGGGATGCGGATGCCGTATCTCGCTTTGGTGCGCAAGGCATCATGATGCTGATGCCGCGCACGGCCCGTTCCCTCGGCGTGAGCAATCCCTTCGATGAGCGCGAGAACATTCTCGCGGGCGCGCGTTATCTGGCGCAGCTCTACGCCACTATTCCATCAAGGATTCGCGATCCCGATCGCCTCTGGATGGCGATCGCCTCGTACAACATGGGCTACGGACATCTCGAGGACGCGCGCGTGCTGACGGCACGACAAGGCGGTGATCCGGATACGTGGATCGACGTGCGGGAGCGACTGACCCTACTCTCCGAGGAGTTTTGGTATCTCCAAGCCAAGAACGGCTATGCGCGAGGTTTCGAGACCAAGCAAATGGTCGATCACGTTCAGCAATATCTCGCGTTGATGCGCGAGAGTTTCCCGGACGATGACGCCTCGATGACTAGCGTCGCGCTCGAAAGAACGCGCTAAGCATTTCGCCACACTCTTCAGCGAGTACGCCCCCGAAAACGTCGACGCGGTGATTGAGCGCCGGCATGGCAAAGATATCGGCGATGCTTCCAGCGCCGCCCGCCTTGGGATCCCAAGCGCCAAACACGACGCGACCGACGCGTGCGTGAACGAGAGCCGATGCGCACATGATGCACGGCTCGAGCGTCACGTAGAGGGTGGTGTCGTTGAGTCGATAGTCGCCGAGGTGCTCGGCCGCTGCGCGCAAAGCAATGATTTCCGCATGCGCCGTTGGATCGTGACGATGGATGGGACAATTAGCGCCCTCGCCGACCACCTCTGCACCGCGAACGAGTACGGCACCGACGGGCACCTCACCACGATCGGCGGCCTGGCGGGCCAAGTCCAACGCGCGACGCATGAAATCGATGTCCGAAGGGATCGCCATGCGCGGATTAGACACCATTTAGAGCCGGATCAGACGGATTGACCTCGCGCAGCCGGACCAGCGCGCGCGCTTCAGCAGCTCGATCGCCTTCCTGTCGTGCCCACGCCGCCAATGTAAGCAAGGAGTCTCGATCGAAACGTCGCTGCAAACCGTCTTCGAGTAGACGTCTCGCGTCACTGCGACGCCCGGCATCGTCGAGCGATAGCGCGTAGACATAACGGAAGCGCGGTTCGGCGGGCGCTGCACGGTGTGCCGCCGAAAACTCGACGAGGGCCTCACGCTTGCGTCCCTGCCTCACGAGCGACAACCCGAGCGCCTCGCGCAACGCGGCTGCAGCAGAATTTCGTTTGAGACCTTCGCGTAATGCCACCTCCGCCTCGCTCTCTCGACCGGACGACCTCAGTAGATCGCTGAGATTCACGTACGCCGGAATGAATTGGGGTTCGATCGATATCGCCCGTCGCAGCGATTGCTCGGCGGCAGTTTGATCACCGCGCGCTGCCTGCAGCAGTGAGAGATTGAGCCATGACTCGCCACGACTGAGATCGTGCCGGAGCGCACGTTCAAGATCTTTGAGCTCGGCATCGAGGCGCAATCGAGACTCTTCCGTCAAAGATTCACGTACGGGCAAAAGCTGCCTCGCCGCCTCATGACGGACTGCGCGTGTCGGGTCTGCGAGCATGGGCGCGAGCAGCGACACTCGACGCTCGAGCGGTAACGCGGTTTGCTCCCGCAGCGCGTGGTAGCGTACGAGCGCGTCTCGATCGGCAAGCTGACGTCGGACACTGGTCGCAGGAATCTCCCCGGGATACTGCGCGAGCAGTTCGATCGCTGTGGCTCGGACGATGCCCGCGTGAGCCGGGTCCTCAAGCACGCCCAGCAACCCGGAGACCGCGCCTTTTTCACCGCGGCGGCCGGCGTGCAGCGCCATACCAAAATGCGGTTTTTCACGGTATCCCGCGCCGTACCAGCGCTGCATCGCCGCATCCGCCCAACGTGCATCACGCTCGACGTGGCAGTCGTTGCAGGCGTTCGGAACATCGAGACTCAACGTGAGATCAGGACGCGGTACGTGAAAGCCGTGATCACGGCGGCGATCGATCACCATGTAGGTCTCTTCACGCATATGACAGCTCACGCAGTCCGAGGTTCTCGCCTCATGATGATGGTGCTTCGGCGTATCGAACTCCGCCGCTGCATGGCATTGCGTGCACGTCTCGTTCCCGGGCTTCTTGAGTTTTTGAGTATGCGGATCGTGGCATGCGGCGCAGGTCACGCCTGCGGCGGACTTCGCGCTTTGCAGGAAAGAACCCCAAACGAAGACTTCGCCCTGCTGCTGACCATCGGCGTGATACAGACCCTCGGACAGGGTCACGGGCAAGTAATGATTGAGTAAGGCTTCACCCGCCTTAGCACCTTCGGCAAACTGCGCGCGTCTCGAGTGACACGCGGCGCAGGTCTCCATCTCCGCCTTGGCGCGCTCAAGCCCTTCACCAAGCTGATACGGCCGCTCGGGCGAGGCAATGTGTTGCGATCCCGGGCCGTGACACGCCTCGCAGCCGACAGCGATGTCTGACCACGTCGTCGCAAACTCGGCTCGTTCGGCATCGAAACCTTTGCGGACGTTCGTCGAGTGACAGTCGGCGCACATGAAGTTCCAGTTCTGTGCGGGCCGGGTCCAGTGCAGCTCGTCACGAAAATCGACACGCTCGTTCGGGTAGAGATGAAACCAGCGCTGCCCACCCTGATCGCGCGGGCGGGTATCCCAAGTGATCGACAGCGCCTGAAGACGTCCACCACTCAGGGCTACGAGATACTGCTGCATCGGTTCGATGCCGAAGGTGTACTTCACCTCGAAGTCTGCAAGCTCACCATTCGGTCCGTCGGTCCGAACAAAGAATCGGCCGTCGCGTTTGAAGAACGTCGAGGTCACATCACCATATCGGAATGACGTGCCGTCAAAATCGCCAAGCACCGTGTCGTCGATCGCGTGCTGCATTGCCTTGGCATGTTGCGAGGTACGCCACGACGCGTACTCTGCAGTATGACAACTGGCACAGCTCTCGCTACCGACGAAGGTGGCTGCTTCCTCAGACTTATGGGCGCTGCGAGTCGCGAACAGGGCAACGAGGGTGATGACCAAGATCACCAGAGCTCCGCCCCAAAGGTATCGTCTGCCACGCATAGTCGCCAAGAATAGCCTGGGTCGCGATCAGAACTTAATGCACGTGCGGATAAACATGGAGCGCTCCACAGCAGAATCCGGAATTGCATACTCCTTTCGAAAGAACGTCGAGTCGGCAAGGCTGTCGATACCCGCCAACCGGGTCGTGTGCTTGGTCATCCGGCGATATCAGACCGTTGAAATCCCGAATGGTCGTGCCGATCAAATTGCGATCGCGCATGAAATGCTTTACAAAAGCGCACGCTAACCCTCATCCGGACATCATGTCATGCTCCGAAGTGCTCGAATATTATTGGTGTTGCTGTGCCTTACAGGCTTTGACGCCGACGCCGCGTCCCCCTCTCCCGTCGGCCTTTGGAAAACCGTCGACGACAAGACCGGCGAGGCCCGCTCTCACGTCCGAATCTCGGATGCCGCAGGCATGCTGACGGGCCGTATCGAGCTCATCCTCGAACTCGACAAACGCGACGCCAAATGCGTCGCCTGTAGCGGCTCAAAGAAAAATCAACCCATTACAGGCATGACCATACTCGAGGGTGTTCGTCGCAGCCGTAGCGCCGATCACTGGGAGGGCGGAAGCATCCTCGATCCGAACGACGGTAAGGTCTACCGGGTACGTCTCACCCCGCAAAGAGATGGTCGAACGCTCGAAGTCCGCGGTTACCTCGGACCGTTCTATCGGAATCAGTATTGGGTGCGGATCGACTAGTTCGCGAACAGGGCGATGATCGCGGTCGCCGCAG
This sequence comes from Pseudomonadota bacterium, assembly GCA_041159695.1. Taxonomy (GTDB): domain Bacteria; phylum Pseudomonadota; class Gammaproteobacteria; order Steroidobacterales; family Steroidobacteraceae; genus UBA964. The sequence goes on along the minus strand of JBEAXT010000057.1, from coordinate 5,391 downwards.
CGATATTGAGCGCGAAGCCGATGACGAGCATACGTTTTAGCGTCACCACTCCCGATGAGAACGCGATCGCGTTAGGCCCGGTCGCCACGGGCAACATGAACGCGAAGCTCGCGGCGATCGCCACCGGAAACACCAAGGTCTGCAGTGGCGTGCCCGTCGCTTCGGCAATCGCTGCCACCACGGGAAGCATCGAGGTGAGCGTCGCGACATTGCTCGCCAACTCGGAAATGAGAATGGTCGCGAGCACGAGAATCACGATGAGACCGAACGTCGACAAGCCCTCGAGACTCACGATCCAAGCACCGATCCATTGAGCGAGACCGGTGGCTTCCATCGCCGCGGCGAGTGATAGCCCTCCTCCGAAGAGAATGGCGATTCCCCAGGGAATACGCTCAGCTCGCGTCCAGTCAATCAGTTTCTCGCCGCTCTTACGGCCAGACGGTACGAGAAACAACGCGAGCGCTCCGATAACGGCAATGCTGGTATCGCTGAGCTTCGCGAGCGGTGGCCACTCGTTCAACTGCAGGCGGAACATCCATGCCAATGCCACGAGACCAAAGATCACACCGATACGAATCTCCGGTTTTGAGATCGGCCCGAGTTTCTCGAGCGCTGACCGAACGACCTCCCCCATTGCCGCAGACGTCGCTCGGGATTTTCCGAAAAGCGGGGCACAGAGCAACAGCCACGCGATCGGGAGCATTACGAGAATGAGCGGGATCGCTTGACTCATCCAGTCCACAAAAGCCATCGGCTGTCCGGCGCGCTCAAAGAAACCCATCGCAATGAGATTGGTGGGCGAGCCGACTGGCGTACCGACTCCGGCGATCGTCGCAGCATGCGCTACACCGAGTAACAACGCCCCACCGAGCGCGAGGTCGGGCTTGTCGTCAGGCGATAACGCTCTCGCGGCACCGAGCGCGATCGGCGCCAACATCAGGGTGGTCGCTGTGTTGGAGATCCACATCGAGATCACCGCAGAACCAAGCATGAAACACCCAACGAGAGGGATCGGCCGTCCCCGCGCAAACGAGGCGATGGACAAGGCGATACGTTCATGCAGTCGCCAATGCTCCACGGCCGCGGCAAGCATGAAGCCGCCGATGAAGAGAAAAATGATGGGATCGGCGTACGGTGCTGCCGCATCTTTGACCGACGTCGCGCCGAGCAGCGGCAGAACGGCCAAAGGGAGCAAAGCGGTCGCAGCAATCGGAATCGCTTCGGTGACCCACCAGACGACCATGAGTGCCGCGAGCGACACCACCCACCAGGCCTCAGGTGTCAGCCCTTCGGGCGGCGCGAAACCTTGCACGGTGAGCGCCAGCGCGGGACCTAGTACGAGCCCTACCCTGCGCCCGACCTCCCCCATCGAACCGACCTCTTCTGCGCCTGATTTGATCAAAGAATGCTCCCGGCCCGCGCCCTTAAGCTGACAGCAGCGAGCGAAGCGCGACAAACTTCGCCCAGGCTTCGTCCCACTCCGCGTCGGCTCGTGAATCGTGCACGATCCCGCCGCCGATGTCCCAACGAGCCTCATCGCCGCGCACTTGCAAGGATCGAATCACTACACTGAACTCGGCATCGCCGTTGGGCTCGACCCAACCCAAGACGCCGCCGTACAAACCACGCGGTCCCTGTTCGAGCTCACGAATCATGCGACAGGCTTCGATTTTGGGTGCACCCGTCATGGACCCCGGGGGGAACGCGGCAGCGAGCGCATTCCAAACATCGAGCCCGGCGCGCAGCTCACCGCGAACGGTAGAGGTCATCTGGGCGACGCTTGCATAGCGCTCCACCTCGAAGAGTGATGCGACGCGGACGCTCCCCGGTTCGCATACACGGCCGAGATCGTTGCGCGCGAGATCGGTGATCATGACATTCTCGGCGCGGTCCTTGATCGACTCGCCAAGCTCCCGAAGAATTTTGGTCTCGTCCGAGCCCTCGAGTCGGCGCGTGCCTTTCATGGGCCGCAGGATCGCCTCGCGACCGCGCACCGACAAAAACCGCTCAGGGCTTGCCGACAACAATTCGAAGTTCGGCAAGCTCACCCATGCGGCATGATCAACGGGGTTGCGCGCGAGCAGCGATGCGAACAACGAAGCGCAATCCTCCGGGGGCGCAAATCGCACGGGGAAAGTCAGACATAATTGATACAGCCGCCCAGAGGCGATCGCCTCGTGAATTTTTGCAATCGAAGACGAATGCCACTCTTTGAGGACTGCTGACTCGAACGCTTCATGGGCGTCGAGTTTTACCGGACGATGGGGCTCGCCCCAAGTTCCAGCCTGCTTTCCGCCGGCGGTACGCGTGACCTCACGCGCTGACCACATTTGGATACGCGGTAATCCGCGCCAATCCTCGTAAACGTCGATCCGATCGAAACAAGCGGCCGCCTCGTGCGTCACGAGTACGAGAACACCCTGCGCGCCTCGCTCGAACGCACGCTGCGATGCGCGGCGAAGCATATCCGTGATCTCGCGTGCGCCGAACATACCTTCCGGCACGCTCCACTCCAGAGACAGTTCGCGTGCCATAAGCGAGCGGCGGCCGAGATCCGCATGGCCCCGCGCCGACACCAAACACGCGAAAGGGACCGACGCTTCGCGGTCACGCTCTGCGGTCGCACGCATCTCGGCGAGAGAGCTATCTACGTTCAATGAATTTCTCGAGCATGCAGGTCGAGCAAGGCTCGACGCCAGCGCGCCGCCTCGTCTACGGCACTCGGTATCGCGCGCTCGTCACAGCGACGGATCGCTACGGCCAAGCGCAGGGCGCTGATCAAAATAAGCCCCTCAACCCGGGCGGACGATGCGGGATCAAGCATCTCGATCGACAAGGACCCTGATTCGATCGAAAGGCCGGCCCGTCGGAGCGCCCCGAGCGTAACGCTCTTCAATACGTCTGCCGAATCATTGACGAACCATCGACCCTGGCATCGCCACGCGAGAGCGCCCGTTGCACCCTCCATGAGCTCACCGTCACGCAACAGCAGCGCCTCGCTCGCGCCCTTGGCCTGCGCCTCTTGCCGCGCAGCAAGGGACCAGTGGTAGCTCGTGGATTTCCCGAGAAAGCCCAGCCCCGGATGAGCGAACGAGGCGATGACGACGTCGATACCCTCCTCGATCGAGCCTGCAGAAGACCGGTGCTCGCTCCATTCGCCGAGCGCCTGCCATCCGCCCGCTCGCGGCTCGTTACGAGATACGTCGCGGGAAAGCACCAGACGCAATCGACCCGAAGGGAACTCCGAAAATTTTGAGCGCATACCCTCGAGGCACTGCCGAGCAACGCCGAGAGCGAGCGTCGCCTGATCCACTCCGTGCGATCGCGCGACCGATTCGCATAATCGATCGAGATGCTGCGAGAGAAACATGGGCCAACCCGCCTCGACGCGCAGCGTCTCGAACCATCCTTCGCCCGAGGCGATCAAGCCCGATGACGGCGCAAACGCGGGCTCGCCGGTCGCCAACCAGCGACCATCCAAACAATAGCGAAGACTCCCGGAACTCATCAGCCCGCGAGGACGTACACCACGAACGTGGCGACGCCGAGCGCTCCGGCGGCGAGCGCCTTGCGACGATACGCGGGGACGTTCCAGGCCATCAACAAACCCGACAGCAAGATGATCACGAGACCGATGGCCCAGATCACCGAGATGCCTTTGGCGATTTCGCTGCCCTTCGCTTTATGCAATTGCACGAGATGGCGCCACGGCGTTGTTTCTTTGATGACGAGCGTCGCCACCAACGGATCAGCTGCCGGCTTCAACACAACATCGCGACTCGCACCCGTCCACTCGAGCTCGAAGGAGGTACCGGCTTTTTTGATTGATGCGGCGCCCGAAGGATGCGCGACACCCGCTTCGTCGAGCGCACGCTCGACGATGCCCGTCAGGGCGCTGAGCTCCGGCGTGAGCGGCTCCGCGAGCGTGATCGGCCGAGTCGTCTCCTCGTAGCTGCCCTTGATCGAAATGGTGTAGAGCGCGCCGGTGGCGGCGAACATCACGGCGATGGGAAGAAAGAACGCCGCCAGCCAGAGGTGAATCGAAATAAGTGATTTCTGCATGGGGATGGCTCGTTGAAAGTATCGATGAAGCGGAAGGCTACGAAGTTTAAACCCCTTGGATTGGCCGCTTGACGACGAGTTCGAGGTTCTGTACCTTTTCACATAAAGGTACTGGTTTAAAACCTATGACTCGGGAAAATAATTTCGCTGCGATCAAGAAAGGTCTGCTGGAATTTGCCGTGCTCAAGGTGGTCGGCACCGGTGAACTGTATGCCGCCGATATCCTCAGCCGCCTCGACCGCACGGAGTTCGCAACGCAGGAGGGCACACTCTATCCCCTGCTGAGCAAGCTACGACGTGAAGGACTCGTTCATTACGAGTGGCAAGAGTCGAGTCTCGGGCCCCCGCGCAAGTACTACCGCCTCACCGGCCACGGGCGCCACCACCTCGACACCCTCGATCGTTACTGGAAAACCATCGACCGCACGCTCGCCGAACTCGGCGGCTGATGCCCACGGAGACCCGCATGAAACGCGTCATTCAAGCGAGCCTAAATCGCAATCCCTACTCTCTCGAGGAAGACGCCTACGCGCGCCTCGAGGTCTACCTGGCCGAATCGGCCGCAGCGCTCGCCGAGAATCCCGACCGCGAAGAGATCCTGCTCGACCTTGAGCAGGCGGTGGCCGATCAGTGCCGACGTCGTCTACCGCCTCAGGCAACCGTCATCACCCTCACCGAGCTCGTGCCCGCCCTCGAGGAGATCGGGCCGGTCAGCGTGCCCACCGGCGAAGAGGGCCGCGCCAAAGAAAAGATCGCGACCGAGACCGGACCGGTTCTACAGCAAATCAGTCAGGGTGCGTGGGTGAGCGGCGTATGCCTCGGGCTAGCGCGTTATCTCAAGGCAGAGGTGACGCTCATCCGCGTGATCGCACTCGCCCTGTTGTTTTTCACCGGAGGCTCGGCGGCATTGGTCTACGCCGTGTTCGCCGCATTGCTGCCGTTTGCGGAGATCGACCCACAGGGCCCACCCCCAGGAAAAATTCCGGCCAAGCTTCGAGAATGGATCGAGTTCATTCGCCAAAGAATTCTACGCGCCGTCCAATAGCTTCGCGTTGCCGCCCTCAGCGCCGCCGGCTGCTCAGCGAATGACGTGCCACTCGGTCTGTCGGCCCGCGAGGTACACCACCCGCTCGCCGTCAAAGAGCGCGTCCTGCTCGAGCTTCATCTGCACGAGCTGTCCACCCCACTCCGGAACGGCCTGTTTGATGTTGCCCTCAATCGCGTAAACGGTATTCGGATAAAGCGGCCAGTCGCCTTGCACCGGCGTCGGTCCCTGGTTATCCCACATCCCGATCGTCGGACCCGGCGCATGGCCGAACATGCCGAGAG
>JBEAXT010000048.1:0-10329 GCA_041159695.1 Pseudomonadota bacterium | reverse complement strand
GGCATTTACGAGCTCGTGCAGGTGGATGACCACCTGCGTACGCTGATTCACGACGGCGCTCCCGAGATCGATCTCGAGCGATACGCGCGGCAATCCACCCCCTCGATTCGCGACGATGGTCTTGCCAAAGTGTTGCGCGGCGTGACTTCGCTCGAAGAAGTGTTGCGCGTGACGCGCGAGGACTGAACGCGTGGCCGCTTGGGATTACGTCGCACTCGACGCGTCGGGCCGCGAACAGCGTGGCGTCCTCGAGGGCGACAGCGCGAGGCAGGTCCGCCAGATCCTGCGCGAACGCGCGCTGCTGCCGATGAGTGTCGAGCCCGTCCGCGAGAGCACAAAACGAACCGGTCCGAGATTCCGCGACCGCATCCGATCGGCCGACGTCGCCTTGCTCACGCGCCAACTCGCCACCCTGGTGCGTGCGGCGCTGCCGCTCGAGGAAGCCCTGCTCGCCGTCTCCGAACAAAGTGAAAAACCCGCTGTGCGACGCGTGGTAGCAGCCGTTCGTGCTCGAGTCGTCGAGGGTGAGTCGCTCGCTGAGGCCTTGCGCGGCTTTCCCCTCACCTTCCCGGAAATTTTTCGAGCGACGATCGCCGCGGGGGAGCAGTCGGGAAAACTCGATATCGTGCTCGAGCGTCTGGCGGACTACACGGAGAGTCGTGATCAATTGCGGCAGCGCATCCTCGGCGCCCTGCTCTACCCCATCGTGCTCACCGTGATGTGCATCGCTGTAATCGCGGGTCTGCTCAGCTTCGTGGTGCCCAAAGTCGTGGCGGTGTTCGAGTCGGGTAACGCTGAGCTACCCCTGCTGACTCAAATATTGATCGTTACCAGCGAGGCCCTGCGTGTCGCTGGCCCTTGGATCCTTTTGGCACTCGCCCTGGGGACAGCGTTCTTCCTGCGCTGGATGCGCGCGCCTGCAGCGCGATATCGGGTCGATGGCTGGATGCTGCGTCTGCCTCTGGCGGGGCGACTCATTCGCGGCTTCAATTCCGCCCGTTTCACGCGCACGCTCAGCATCCTCACGGGAAGCGCTGTACCGGTACTCGAGGCACTGCGTATCGCGGCCGGTGTCATTTCCAACCTACCTATGCGCGAGGCCGTCGCCGCAGCCGCCGAGCGCGTACGCGAGGGTGCACCGATCGGCCGTTCGCTCGCCGCGAGCCGTCTCTTCCCCCCTATGACCGTCCACCTCATCTCAAGCGGCGAGTCCAGCGGCCGACTTGAAGACATGCTGTCACGAGCCGCTGACAATCAGGAACGAGAGCTCGACGGCATGCTGACTGGACTCGTCGGCCTCCTCGGTCCACTACTGATCGTCGGTATGGGGCTCATCGTCCTCGTCATCGTATTCGCCATGTTGATGCCGATCTTTGAAATGAACACCCTCGTGCGTTGACGCACTGGTGCCCGGTCCCCCTGTTGCAAGATCCATCGGCACGAAATAAATTTCGCGCGTCTGGGGGGTCATGATCATGAGCGAAAGACCGGAGCAAGACGACTTCGAAGACGAGATCGAACTCGACTCGGGCGAAGACGTAGATCAGGTGATTCGAGACTTTGACCAGTCGCGTCGGCGCAGCGCGCCCAAGGGCAGCGGCGATCCGGCGTGGCGCCGTCTCGAACAAATGCGCGAAGAAAGGCGTACGGCCGATCTCATTAGCGACTTCGACGACTACGACATCGGCGACGGCGAGTCTAAGTCGGCACGCGGTAAGCGCACCGGACGTCACTGACGGCCGCGCTCAGCGGAAGTCCCGCGAGCGCGTCACGAGTCGCCCGAGCCAACGGCTGCGATCGTAGAGTCGCTCCACAATGACGTGGGTCACGAGACCTTCGCGCTGCAATCTGCCCTCGACCTCCATCAGACGCGCCTCGAACAAGGCCCGTCGGTACATCGCACCGACGTTTTTCCAGACGATCAAGTTGACGTGACCCGAATCATCCTCGAGCGTGACGAACGTGACACCACTCGCCGTCGACGGCTTTTGCCTTGTGGTGACGAGCCCGGCGACGGCTACAGGAGTCCCGTCGTCGAGATGCGCAAGCTCGGTTGCCCGCAAGACACCGCGTCGCTCGAAAGACGAACGCAGGAGTGCGAGCGGATGTCGACCGAGCGTGAGCCCGAGATGCCGATAGTCGGCGACGAGATTTTCGCCCTCGGTCGGCGCGGTCAGCAGCGGTAACGCCTCTTCGCGAACCGGCGGCGCGAGCGGTAACGCCGGCTCGGTACCGGCGACCGCCCAAAATGCACGATGCCGATTACCCGTAAGCGCGGCACACGCCCCGGCGGCCGCGAGCGCTTCGAGGTCGTTACGATCGAGCCCCGCCGTAACGGCGAGATCTTGCAGATCGACGAAGACCGACGATACATCCTTGCGTTCATACGCCTTGCGCGCAGCTCGTGCCGCGACGATACGCTCGGCGGCAACGCTCGATAGACCGCGGACGAGCCGCAGGCCAAGCCGAATCGCCGGACGCTCATCTTCCGAGCGATCGGAGGCCTCAAGCGTGCAGTCCCAATCACTCACACAGACATCGACGGGTCTCACGTCGACATCATGTTCGCGCGCATCACGCACCAACTGCGACACGGAATAAAACCCCATCGGCTGACTGTTGATGAGCGCTGCGGTAAACGCGGCGGGCTCGTGATATTTGAGCCAGGCCGATACGTACACGAGCAGCGCGAAACTCGCTGCGTGCGATTCGGGAAACCCATATTCCCCAAAACCTTGTATCTGCTCGAAGATGCGTGCCGCGAACGCCTCGCTGTAGCCGCGTTCGCGCATCCCGGAGATGAGACGCTCGCCGAAGTGCCCGAGACCGCCGTGTCGCTTCCAGGCGGCCATTGCACGACGCAGTTGGTCCGCCTCGCCGGGCGTGAACCCTGCCGCGACGATGGCCACCTGCATCACCTGTTCCTGGAAGATCGGCACACCGAGCGTACGCTGCAAGACGCCCTTGACGGCTTCGCTCGGATAAGTGACCTGCTCCTCGCCGCGGCGACGACGTAGATAGGGATGCACCATATCGCCCTGGATCGGCCCCGGACGGACGATCGCCACTTCGATCACGAGATCGTAGAAATTACGGGGCTGCAGCCGCGGCAACATCGCCATCTGCGCACGGGACTCGACCTGAAACACCCCGACCGAGTCGGCACGACACAGCATCTCGTACACACGCGGATCTTCAGGGGGGATCGAGGCGAGCGTGATCGGTACCCCACCCCGCGCCGTACGCCACTGCGACACTTGATCGAGCGTACGACGGATCGCCGTGAGCATGCCGAGCGCAAGCAGATCGACCTTGAGCAGACCGAGCGCATCGAGATCGTCCTTGTCCCATTGAATGACCGTGCGATCCGCCATGCTCGCGTTCTCGATCGGCACGAGCTCCTCGAGCAGGTCGCGGGCGATCACGAAACCCCCGACGTGCTGCGAAAGATGCCGAGGAAATCCGAGCAGCTGCGGTGCGAGCTCGAGCAATAGGGAGAGCCGTTGCCGAAGAATCGCGTTGTCAATGTCGAAGCCCGCTTCGTCGAGCCTCTCGAGGAAAGGCGCGAGCGCCCTGTCATGCGCCCGGTCCGTATCGTGACCGAGACTGCGATCCCAACGGCTGACCGCCGAGGCAATTTTTTCGACGGCAGCCAAAGGAAATCCCAACGCTTTCGAGAGATCGCGTAATACGCTGCGAGGTCGATAGGAAATGACCGTCGCGGCGAGCGCAGCGCGATGTCGCCCATATTTTTGATAAACGTACTGGATGACTTCCTCGCGTCGCTCATGCTCGAAATCGACGTCGATGTCGGGTGGCTCGTTACGCTCGCGAGAGATGAATCGCTCGAAGAGCATCGACATGCGCGAAGGGTCGACCTCCGTGATGCCGAGGCAATAACACACCGCCGAATTAGCAGCTGATCCGCGGCCCTGACAAAGAATTCCGCGGCTGCGTGCGAAATCGACGATGTCGTGTACGGTCAAAAAATACGGCTCGTAGGCGAGCTCACTGATCAGTGCGAGTTCGTGCTCGACGAGCGTACGCACGTAGGCCGGCATCGCATTTCGAGTGGGCGTGCTGCCCCAGCGCCGCTCTGCGCCCCGCTCAACGAGTGTTCGCAGCCATGATACAGGCGTATACCCCTCGGGTACGATCTCGCGGGGATACTCGTAACGCAGCTCATCGAGCGAGAAACGGCAGCGCGCGGCAATGACGAGCGTCTCGGCAAGCATCGCCGCCGAGTAGAGCCGCGCCAGACGGCGTCGTTCACGCAGATGCCGCTCGCCGCTCGGCAGTAGCGCGAGACCCGCTGCATCGACCGTGGTATTGAGACGGATTGCCGTGAGCGCATCGTGCAATCGTCGACGTTCACGCCGATGCATGCAGACGCCGCCGGCCGCTACGAGTGGTAATCCCGTCGCACCCGCGAGGCGCGTGAGCGCCGCGAGATGCGCGCGCTCCGTCCCATCGCGCAACAGCTCGACGGCGATCCAGACCGATCCGGCAAAGTGTTTCTGCAACCACGCCGCGACAGCGTCCGGTGCTGCCGCGACGGCACTCGGCGCTGTCGTATCGCCCGCGGGAAGCCGATCGGCGGGTCGCGGTATCCACAATACGAGGCAGTGCTCGGGCGAGACGAGCTCGACGACATCGTCACGCGTCAACCGGTAACGACCCTTCGGCGCGGCACGGCGCCCGCGCGTGATCAAACGGCACAACTGACCGTAGCCCCGACGATCTGCCGCAAGCACGACGAGCGGCACACCGCAGTCGAGCCGGAACTCGGCACCGACGATGAGTTGCGTCGCACGCCCCTTGAGCGCGGCATGGGCGCGCACGACACCCGCCACTGAGCATTCGTCGGTGATCGCGAGCGCGGTGTACCCCAATTCGTCGGCCCGCGCGGCCAATTCCTCCGGCTGGGAGGCCCCACGCAGAAAACTGAAGCTGCTCAGACAGTGCAGCTCGGCATAACTCGGCAGATCGGCTGGATTGGGGTCTCGTCCTGACATACTGTTTATTTATACAGTATTCGGCGGACGAATTGCCGAGAAACAATGCGCTATGAACTACCTCGACCACGCCGGCACCCAGCACGCGCGGGCCACGGGCCCGGTACGCATCGTCTCGTTGGTACCGAGCCTCACCGAGCTCGTTTGCGCACTCGGACTCGCTGATCGCCTCGTCGGGCGTACCGGCTTTTGCATTCACCCACGCGAGCTCGTACGTCGCGTGCCCAAGGTGGGCGGTACCAAAACGGTCGACATCGAGGCCATCCGTACGCTCGCGCCCACGCATCTCATCGTCAACGTCGATGAAAATCGTTTAGAGACAGTCGAGGCGTTGCGACCGTTCGTGCCCTCGATCATCGTCACCCATCCGCTCGGGCCGCTCGACAATCTGCCGCTCTATCGCCTGCTCGGCGGTATTTTTAACTGCGACGCGCGCGCTGAAACGTTATGTCGCGAGTTCATGGCCGCGTACGCGGGCCGCCTCACATCCGACGGCATATCCGAGCCGTGCGCGCGGGTGCTTTACCTTATCTGGCGCGAACCCTGGATGACGATTTCGCGCGACACCTACATCTCGCGTACGCTCGCGGCGTTTGGCTGGCAAACCTGGTCGTCACCCAAGCCCGAGCGGTATCCCGAACTCCAACTCGCAGACTGCAGCGGCGCTATCGATCGCGTGCTACTTAGCAGCGAACCGTACGCCTTTCGTGAAAAACACGTCGCCGAAATCGAGCACGCCCTACCCGGCGTGCCCGTCGATCTCATCGATGGCGAGATGGTCTCGTGGTACGGGCCGCGTGCGATCGAGGGTTTGCGTTACCTCGACGCATTCACCGCTGCGCGTCACACGTTACGACGGAACTGACCCCCGACGGCGTAGAGCGCGCGGGAAATCTGCCCGAGCGAAGCCACGCGCACCGCATCCATCAACGACTCGAACACATTACCGCCGCGCGCTGCCGCGGCCTGCAATGCCGCGAGCGCAACCGGCGATTTCTCGGCGTTGCGTTGTTGGAAGTTGCGAACAGCGTCGACCTGGCCCTGTTTCTCTTCTTCAGTCGAGCGAATGAGCTCGACCGACGCGTGCTCGGCTGACGCATCGTGCTCGGACAAGAACGTGTTCACCCCGATGAGGGGTAAACGACCATCGTGCTTGAGGGTCTCGTAATGCAGGCTTTCTTCCTGAATCTTGCCGCGCTGGTACATAGTTTCCATCGCACCCAGCACCCCACCACGCTCGCTGATCGACTCGAATTCTTTGTAGACCGCCTCTTCGACCATGTCGGTGAGATAGTCGATCAGCAGCGAGCCCGCCCATGGGTTGTGGTTTTTGTTGAGACCGAGCTCGCGGTTGATGATGAGCTGGATGGCGACCGCGCGCCGCACACTCTCCTCGGTGGGCGTCGTGAGCGCCTCGTCGTAAGCGTTCGTGTGCAGCGAGTTGCAGTTATCGAAGAGCGCGTACAGCGCCTGTAGCGTCGTGCGCGTATCGTTGAACTGAATCTCGCGCGCGTGTAGCGACCGGCCCGAGGTTTGGATGTGGTACTTCATCATCTGGCTACGCGCATCTGCGCCGTAGCGATCGCGCATCGCCCGCGCCCAAATGCGTCGGGCGACGCGACCGATGACCGCGTACTCGGCATCCATGCCGTTCGAGAAAAAGAAAGAGAGGTTCGGCGCAAAATCGTCGATCTTCATGCCGCGCGCCAAGTAGTACTCGACGATAGTGAAGCCGTTTGAGAGCGTGAACGCGAGCTGACTGATCGGGTTCGCGCCAGCCTCGGCGATGTGGTACCCCGAAATCGACACCGAGTAGAAGTTACGTACCGAGTGATCGATGAAATAGGCCTGCACGTCCCCCATCATTCGCATCGCGAATTCGGTCGAGAAGATGCAGGTGTTCTGTGCCTGATCTTCTTTGAGGATGTCCGCCTGAACGGTACCGCGCACCTGGGCGAGCGTCGCCGCACGAATCTTTGAGTACTCCTCGGCTGTCAGGCCGTGGCCGACGAGCTCCTCGGCGCATAAACCGAGCAGCGCAAGCCCGGATCCGTCGTGCCCTTCGGGCAGTTCACCTCGATACTCCGGCGGCACGGCGCCCTGACTGCGCAGGGCAGCTCGTCGTGCGTCGATGAATTCAGCCGCTTGCTCCCAACGCCCATTGGACTTCAGAAAACGCTCGACCTGTTGGTCGATCGCCGTGTTCATGAACATGGCGAGCAACATCGGCGCCGGTCCGTTGATCGTCATAGACACAGAGGTCGTCGGCGCACAGAGATCGAAGCCGGAGTACAGCTTCTTCATGTCATCGAGTGTCGCGATCGACACACCCGAGTTTCCGGTACGGCCGTAGATGTCCGGACGCGTGTCCGGGTCTTCACCGTAGAGGGTGGTCGAGTCGAACGCGGTCGACAGTCGAGTGGAGGCTTGACCGCGCGCGAGGTAGTGAAAGCGACGATTCGTACGCTCGGGGCTCCCCTCGCCCGCAAACATGCGAATCGGATCTTCTTGCTCGCGGCGGTAGGGGTAGACGCCGGCGGTGTAGGGATATGCGCCCGGGAGGTTTTCGCGCATCACGAAGCGCAGGATGTCGCCCCAGTCGCGCGTCTTCGGTGCGAGCAACTTCGGAATCTTGTTGTGGCTCAGGGTCTCGGTGTAGTTCTCGCCGCGCACCTCGCGACCGCGCACTTTGTAGACGTACTCGGCTTGGGTGATGGAGTCAACGCGCGAGGGCCACGCACGCAACTCGCCGAGACCCTCGGCGCCCACGGCAGCAAGCGCCGCATCATATTCTTCGCGCAAACGCGTAATCGCGGTGTCGGCATTAGGCAGCGCCGCACCATAGGGCTGTGCCGGAGCCGGCAGCGCCGCATCACGCAGGGCTTTCAAAGATTCGTAGAGCGCATAAGCGCGACTTGCGGCCGCGGCCACACGCTCGATGTCCGTGTCGGCTTTTCGCCCTCCCGCAGCGATCTCGGCGAGATAGCGCGAGCGCGATCCGGGGATGAGTGGGTCGCGCGAGGTGAACTCCGTCGGGCCGAGATCTTCGACCTGCCAGGAGTGCGCGCTAATCGCCTTGGTTCGCAGCCGCTTACAAATCGCTCCGAAAAGACGATTGACTCCCGGATCGTTGAACCGAGAGGCGATGGTCGGATAGACCGGGATGTCCTCATCCGGCGCCATGAGCTGATCCGGATGATTGCGCCGCCACTGCTTCTTGACATCTCGAAGCGCGTCTTCGGCACCGCGACGTTCGAATTTATTGAGCACGACCATCTCGGCGAAGTCGAGCATGTCGATCTTCTCGAGCTGGCTGGCTGCTCCGTACTCGCTCGTCATCACGTAAATCGGCAGATCGACGAGATCGATCACCTCCGTGTCGCTCTGGCCGATGCCCGCCGTCTCGACGATCACGAGATCGAAACCCGCCAATTGATAGAGCGCAATGACATCTTTGAGAACGGCCGAGGTCGCAAGATTGCGGCGCCGCGTGGCGAGCGAACGCATATAAACGTTCGGTGCCGACAGGCTGTTCATGCGGATGCGATCGCCGAGCAACGCACCACCCGAGCGGCGACGGGTCGGATCGACGGCAACCACCGCGATCTGTGCGTCGGGAAAGTGGCGGACGAAGCGCTGGATCAGCTCGTCGTTGAGCGAGCTCTTACCCGCACCGCCTGTTCCGGTGAGCCCGATGACTGGCGCACGACGCTTGTTGCGCGAGATCGCGCGCAGAATCTGCTCTCGGGTCGCGGCGACGACACCCGCCTCTTCCTCGCGAACCGAACCCTCGAGTACCGAGATCGTTCGTCCGAGGTGGCGATGGTCGCGAGCGTTGAGCGGCCCGAATTCATAGGCGGCTCGACGACTTGCCCCCACGCGACGGATGACGTCACTGATCATGCCGACGAGCCCGAGAGTCCGACCGTCTTCGGGGGTGTAGATCTTTTCGATGCCGTGACGCTCGAGCGCTTCGATTTCGTGCGGCGCGATGGTGCCACCGCCGCCGACGACGACACGGATATGCTCGCAGCCACGCTCGCGGAGCATGTCCACCATGTAGGCAAAGTATTCGTTGTGACCGCCTTGGTAAGAGCTCACCGCGATTCCGTCGGCATCCTCTTCGATCGCGGCACGTACGATGTCGGCGACCGAGCGGTTGTGGCCGAGATGAACGACCTCGGCGCCCTGGGACTGCAGCAGGCGACGAATCATGTTGATGGCCGCATCATGCCCATCGAAGAGGGAGGCGGCGGTCACGAAGCGCAGAGGCGGCGCCGAGGCACCCTCGCTCACATCCGCCCCTGGATCCTGAATCGTTTTCCGGTTCGACTGGCTCACGGCGCGCTCCTCTCTTTACTAGTGAGTATATTACGCTTTACCCATAAATAAACTACACTCCCCTCATGAAACCCTCTCCCCGCGCCACCCCCCTGCCCTGGAGCGGAGCCGATCTGCGCTCGCGGGAGCGCGACTGGAAGCGAAACGCAGTCATCCTCGCTGCCGCGCGCGCCTTTGCGGCCCGGGGTTATCACAACACGAGTCTCGATGACCTCGCAGCCGCGCTCAACGTCACGAAGCCGACGATCTATAGCTACGTCGACAGCAAGGAAGAACTGCTGTTTGAGTGTTTTCGTCAGGGGGTCGATCAAATCCTCGCCGGGTTCCGGGAGGCCGAGACCCGCGGCGGTACGGCTCGAGATCGACTCATGACCGTGGCAAGGCATTACGCCATCGCCGTCACGGGTGACTTCGGCTGGTGCATGGTTCGCCTCGAGGAGGAAGACCTCGAGAAATCTTTTAGCGCCAAAATAAAGACCCTCAAATCAGAGGTGGACCAGGGCCTGCGTAAGTTGATCCGCCAGGGTGTCGCGGACGGGTCGATTCACGCCTCCGATCCGAAAATGGCCGCTTTTGCCCTAGCCGGCGCCCTCAACTGGATCGCCCATTGGCACCGCGCCAACGATACTCTCTCGCCGGAGGAAATCGCGAGTCGCGTGCTCGAAATCTTCGAACTCGGCCTCGCGCCGCGCTGATCATCACGTCATTTGACCGGAGTCCGCCATGAATTTCTCAACCCTGGAATTCTCGATCGATAACGGCATCGCGCTCATCACGCTCAACCGACCGGAGTCGGCCAACACGATCAGCGTCGAACTCGCCGAAGAGTTACTTCAGGCCGCCATCCGCTGCGAGAGAGACGGTGCCGTACGTGCCGTGGTGTTGACCGGAAAGGGCCGATTTTTTAGTGGTGGCGGCGACGTGCAGTCCTTCGCGACCGCTGGCGACGGGGCCGGCGAGTTGCTTCGTCGTA
>JBEAXT010000054.1:0-4530 GCA_041159695.1 Pseudomonadota bacterium | reverse complement strand
TCAGGGTGATTCGTGGCGCATCAGCCGTCGGGTACCGAAGCGCGCGCAGCTCCGGGAGGTGCTTCTCTACAGGATCGTCAAGCGAGAGTTTTCCGGCGTCGCGCAGCTGCAAGATCGCCATTGCCGTGAAGCTTTTGGTCATCGAGGCGATACGGAAGACCGTATCGGGGCGTACCGGTGCCTGCGTCGACACATCGCGTAAACCCTCGACACCGATATGGACAAGTTTGCCGTCGATCACGATACCCCACGCCGCGCCTGGCACTTTTTCGCGCGCGAGAAACGCCCGTATCCGTTCGTCGATCTCCGGAAAGGCGACCGCAAGTTGCTCTCGGCGATCGGGGTTCATGAATGCGGGCGGCGGCGCCACCCAAGACGGCGAGTTCGAGGGAGTTGCCGCTATCGCGACAGAACCAAACACGATCCACAAGACGATCAAAAGTCCGAAAGTCGAGTTACGATGGTTCATCAATGGGTCCTGCAAAGATGGCGAGCAACATGCCCCGCTTCAATGACGTCAAGCATGATCGGCGATACGCACCTCGGCAAGTCGAGCGTTGGCCGATTGCCGTTTTCATCGGCGTCGTGGGCCTTCTCGGTATCACGGTCTCGCCACTGATCGTCGCGCGCGAACCGCAGCTAACGGAGGTTCTGGTCACGGCCCCGGAGCCCCGTTACGTCGCACCCACCTTACGCGATCGAATCGGGCGAATTTGGGCGCCCGTCTACATCGACGGGCAAGGCCCTCTGCGTCTCGTACTCGATACCGGCGCGACGACCTCCGCACTGACTCACGACGCCGCAAATCTGCTTGCATTACCTCCCGATCGCTCGCGCAAAGTCATCCTGCGCGGCACCACGGGCGCCGCGCCAGCCACCGTCGTGCGCGCGAAACGCGTCGAGATCGGTGACTTCCTCGCTGAAAATCAGCGTCTCGTCTTGGTGGATGATGCCTTCGGCGGAGCCGACGGCGTCTTGGCAACCGGTGCGCTCAGCGAGCGTCGAATCGTCGCCGAGTTTCGTAAGGATCGCATCGAGATTACGCGCTCTCGCGGTCAACCTGCTCCACCTGGTTTTTCGACCATCCCGGTGCAATTTGCCCCCAAACGCGTGCCGTGGGTCGAAGCGTGGGTCGGGCCTGTGAAGGTCAAGGCCGTGATCGACACGGGCGCGCAGCAGACCCTCGGAAACATCGCGCTGCGGATGGCGCTCATTGAAGCGCGACGTCGCGGTGTCGAGGGTTACCCCGAAGAGGTCATCGGCGTCACAGGCGACGTGCAGGACGGAATCAGTTTGCGAGTACCGGCCATCCGCCTCGGCAGCGTCCGGATCAGCAATGCGCGAATCAATTTTTTAGATCTGCATATCTTCGAACATTGGCGTCTCAACGACGAACCCGCGATGCTGATCGGAATGGACGTGATCGGCGTACTCGACACCTTCATCCTCGACTATCGTCGTCGAGAACTACAGATTCAAACTCGCGGCTGAGCCATACCGCTGAGCCGCGCGAGTGCAGATCGCGACGCAGCCTCCAAAAGATCGAGCACCTCTTCGAAGGCGTCGGCATCGCCATAGTAAGGATCCGGAACGTCTAACCGATCGGGATACGCGGCGAACTCGAGAAAACGGATAGCACGACTGGCGCGGGTGACGGGAGCGATCTCGAGCAAGCGCGCATGGTTACCTGCGTCCATGGCGAACAACATATCGAACCGATCGAAATCCTCGCGCAAGACTTTTCGCGCCCGCAGAGACCTCAGATCATACCCTCGACGTCTTGCGGCATCGATCGACCGCGGATCGGGCGGATCACCAATGTGATAACTGTGGGTACCTGCAGAGTCGACCTCCAAAGAAATCGCCGGGAAGTCGCGTCGCGCGATCTCGCGAAACACGACCTCTGCCGTCGGCGAGCGGCAAATGTTTCCCATACAGACGAACAGAATTCGGGTCGTCACAAACCCTTCTCGAGCGCCATCCAATCGTCGGCGCGTAGCGCATCGAGCTGTTGCCACAGATCACTCACGTGCTCCTGCCAAAAACGGGGGCTCGAGAACCAGGGGAATGCACGCGGAAATGCCGGGTCTTCCCAGCGTGCAGCCACCCACGCCGAGTGATGCACCATTCGCAGCGCGCGCAACGGTTCGATGAGTGCAAGCTCTGCAGAATCGATGTGATGGAACTCGCGGTAGCCGGTCACGAGCTCCTTCCATTGCCCGCGGCGCTCCTCGAGCGAGCCTGAGAGAAACATCCACAAGTCCTGTATTCGAGGGCCGCTCATACAATCGTCCAGATCGACGAACACAGGGCCGCGGTCGTTCCAGAGTACGTTGCCGAGGTGACAATCGCCGTGCAATCGAATCGTACCGATCGGCCCATGTTCCGCGAATGCGTCGTCCACTCGTTCGAGTAACTCTTCCGAAACTTCTGCGTATTTATCGATGAGACCCTCATCGAGCGTACCTGTCTCGATCATCTGCAATAGAAATCGGGAATCGAGTAGCGCGTCCCGCGCTTGCCAGCCCAAACGCTCGACGGTCAGTGCGAGCCGATGATCGAAGTACCGCAACGCACCGATCGCGTGTATTCGCCCCAGAGTTCGACCGATCAAATCGGCAGAGCCCCGTGCATCGATCTCGGCTGCACGCGCGGCGATTCGGGGAAAAACAGCGAATCGGAGTCCGGCGCATCGATGCAGCGTCACGGCGTCGAAAACTATCGGTGCTGCCACAGGCAGATCGCCGGCCACGAGCTCGGCCGCAAACGCGTGCTCCTCCAAAATTTGCAGATCGCTCCATCGCCCGGGGCGATAGAACTTCAATACCAGCATGCCATGCGAACTCGAGCCGAGCTGGTAGACGCGGTTTTCGTAGGAATTCAGGGCAAAGAGCCGGGCGTCGCACTCGATACCCAAAGACTCTGCCGCAGCAAGCACCGCATCCGGCGTCAAATCTTCGAAAGGACGGGTATCCGTCATCGCTCAGATCGTCACGCCTTTGATGAGATCCGCCGCGCGCTCGGCGATCATGATGGTCGGCGCATTGGTATTCCCACCGATCAGTCTCGGCATGACCGACGCATCGACGACGCGTAGGCCCTCGACTCCGCGAACGCGCAATGCAGGATCGACAACAGACTGGGTGTCGTCACCCATCCGACACGTGCCGACCGGGTGATAGATCGACTCGGCCTTTTCTTGAATCGCGCGAGCAAGCTCGGCGTCGGTGCGAACCCGAGCACTCGGAAAAATCTCCTCACCCCGAACGTCATCGAACGCATGCGATGCGAACAAGTCGCGCGATAATTTCACCCCCTCGATGAGATGCGCGAGATCACCGTCAGCACTCAAATAATTGGCATGAATACGCGGCGCATCGCTCATCGACCCTGAACGTAGTCCGATATACCCCCGGCTTGCAGGTCTTAAAAAACAGGCGTGCAACGTGTAGCCATGACCGGGCAGTCGATTTCGGCCATGATCGTCGAGCTGCGCCGGCACGAAATGAAACTGGATGTCCGCCCGCGCATCCGTTGCAAGTTTCGATCGAAAAAAACCGCCCACTTCGGCAATGTTCGAGGCGCCGGGACCGCGTCGCGTCAGCAAATAGCGCAACCCGGCCAAGCCCTCCTCGATGAGATTCATGTCATAGCTGATAGGCCGCTTGCTCTTGTGCAAGGTGCAATAATCGAGATGATCTTGAAGGTTCCGCCCCACCTCCGGGTGCGGCACGCGTACCGAGACGCCAGCCGACTCGAGCGCTGCGATGGGGCCGATACCCGAGCACATGAGCAATTGCGGCGAGTTGATGGCACCCCCGCAAAGCAACACTTCGCGGCGGGCACGCACGAGTTGACGCTGTCCGCGCTTGAGGAACTCGATGCCGACCGCACGAGTGCCCTCGAACATGACGCGTTGCGCAGCGGCTCCCGTCGAGATCGTGAGATTCGGACGCGCGAGTGCAGGCCGCAGGTAACCGACCGCCGTGCTACAGCGGCGGGCATTACGAAGGGTTGCCTGATACGGACCGAAGCCCTGCTGTTCGGCGCCGTTGAAATCGTCGTTCAAAGAATATCCGCGCTCGGCGGCCGCCCCCAAAAAAACGTCACTCAACGCGTTACGGTGGCGTAGGTCTTCAACGCTCAGCAGCCCGCCCGTCCCGTGAAACGCGGACGCACCGCGCTCCTGATGCTCGGCTTTCTTGAAGTAAGGCAGCACGGCATCGTAGGTCCATCCGATTGCGCCGAGTGACGCCCACTCGTCGTAATCGGCGGCGGCGCCCCGCACATAACACATGGCGTTAATCGAGCTGCTTCCGCCAAGTACCCGTCCACGCGGCCAATACAAGCGACGACCGAGCAGCTGCGGCTCGGACTCGGTTTCGTAATTCCAGTTGATCTGTCGGTTGCCGACGAGTCTCGCGAGGCCCGCGGGCATATGGATGAGCGGATGCCAATCGCGACCGCCCGCCTCGATCAGCAGAACAGAAACCTGCGGATCTTCAGTCAGACGATTCGCCAACACACAGC
>JBEAXT010000044.1:0-8220 GCA_041159695.1 Pseudomonadota bacterium | reverse complement strand
GCGCGCCTCGGCGAGTCCGGTGTGCTCTGGTGCGTGATTCCCTACGATTTACTCGAAGAGCAGGGATCACCGCCGCTACGGTTGCGAGCCTTGCTCGCCGAGTCCGGAATCGATTGCCTCTCCATCGCGCCCGTCGAGGCTGAAGGTCGCCATGTGCTCGTCGCTCGCGGTCGCGTGCGTTCGAGTCGAGCTGTCGCAAACACCACCACGTCAACGTCTGCTGCCGTTCGGGGCTGATCCCGGCCGAATCTGCTCCAGGAGCTTCCCATGTCTGTCGATCCGATACGAGTTTCCTTCGAATTTTTTCCGCCGTCCGATGCGACGATGGAAGCGACATTGTGGCAGTCCGTGCAGCGTCTCGCGCCGCTTGCACCGCGCTTCGTTTCTGTCACCTACGGCGCAGACGGCTCGACTCGCGATCGCACGCACGCGCTCGTCAAACGTATTCAGTCGGAAACCTCGCTCACCGGTGCACCGCACCTCACCTGCGTCGGCGCTCCGCGCGGCGAGATTCTCGATATTGCGCGTCGCTATTGGGCGGAGGGCATCCGTCATATCGTGGCGTTGCGTGGCGATGCGCCGCAAGGAATGACGACATACGAGCCCCATCCAGACGGATTTGCCTATGGCGCCGATCTCGTCGCCGGCTTGCGCTCGGTCGCCGATTTCGACATCTCGGTGGCGGCTTACCCCGAGACGCATCCGGAGGCGCGATCGCCCGAGCAGGATCTCGAAAACTTTCGTCGTAAGGTGGACGCTGGGGCGACCCGTGCGATCACGCAGTTTTTCTTTGATACGGATGACTATCTTCGCTTTCGGGATCGGTGTGTTGCAGCCGGTATCGGCATCAGTATCGTTCCGGGCATCCTGCCGATCACGCGCTTTCCGCAGGTCACGCGCTTCGCAGCGCGCTGCGGCGCAAAGATCCCGACGTGGTTAGCTGAGCGCTTCGCCGGTCTCGATGACGACCCCGACACTCGCCGACTCATCGCCGCCAACGTCGCGATCGAGCAGGTCTCGCGACTGCGTCGTCACGGCGTCAACGAGTTTCACTTCTATACGCTCAACCGAGCCGAGCTGACCTACGCGATCTGCCACGCGCTTGGTTTGCGACCACAGGCTGCTGGAGTGTCTTCGTGAGCTGTTGTCCGTTGCATCTTCCGCATTTGTCGAATGCGGCATCGCCGTGCGCGCTCGATAATCGCGCCGTCAGCGCGAAAGCCTCGCCGTACTCGGTCGTACCCGTCGACGTCAAAGCGCGCGAAAAACGTTTGCGTAAGCTGCGCGAAATCGTCGAGGAGCGCATCCTGCTGATCGACGGGGCGATGGGAACGATGATCCAGCGCCACAAGCTCGACGAAGCGGGCTATCGCGGCGAGCGATTTCGCGACTATGGTCGCGACATTCGCGGCAATAACGACTTGCTCACGCTCACGCAGCCGGAGATCGTCGCCGAGATTCACCGTGCCTACTTCGAGGCGGGTGCCGACATCGTCGAAACGAACACCTTCAACTCGACGACGGTCGCTCAGGCCGATTACGGCATGGAGGCGTTGGTTCCGGAGCTCAACTACCGCGCTGCGCGCATTGCGCGCGAGATCGCCGATGACGTGGCTGCTGCGACAGGCTCGCCGCGTTTCGTGGCCGGCACGCTTGGTCCGACCAACCGCACTGCATCGATCTCGCCGGACGTCAACGATCCGGGTATGCGCAACGTCAATTTCGACCAGCTGGTCGTTGCGTATGCGGAGGCGGCGCGTTCGCTGGTGCAGGGTGGTGCGGATATTTTATTGATCGAAACCGTCTTCGATACGCTCAATGCCAAGGCGGCACTATTTGCGGTCCGACAGGTTCAGGAGGAGCTCGGGATCGACCTGCCGGTGATGGTGTCGGGCACGATCACCGATGCCTCGGGTCGAACGCTCTCGGGACAGACCACCGAAGCCTTCTGGAACGCCGTACGTCACGGCGAGCTGTTTGCGATCGGTCTCAACTGCGCGCTCGGCGCGTCGGATATGCGACCGTATATTGCGGAGCTCTCCCGAATCTCCGACCGCTACGTATGCGCGTATCCAAACGCGGGCTTACCGAATGCCTTCGGCGAGTACGACGAAACGCCAGAGCAAACTGCAGCGATCCTCGCCGAGTTCGCACAGTCGGGCTTGCTCAATATCGTGGGCGGGTGTTGCGGGACGACGCCGGATCACATTCGGTTGATCGCCGAGGCGGTACGCGGTGTGAAGCCGCGCAAGCGGGCGAGTGTCGAGGTGAAATGCCGACTCTCGGGGCTCGAACCGCTCAACATCAGCGAAGACACCTTGTTCGTGAACGTCGGTGAGCGGACCAATGTCACCGGCTCGGCGAAGTTTCGCAAACTCATCGAAGCCGGCGATTACGCCGCGGCCGTCGATATCGCACGTCAGCAGGTGGTCGCCGGAGCGCAGATCATCGACGTCAACATGGACGAGGGCATGCTCGATTCGGAAGCGGCGATGGTTCGCTTCCTCAACCTCGTCGCTTCCGAGCCCGATATTGCGCGGGTACCGGTGATGATCGACTCGTCGAAGTGGACAGTGATCGAGGCGGGTCTCAAATGCGTTCAGGGTAAGGCGATCGTCAACTCGATCAGCCTGAAAGAAGGTGAGGCCGCCTTCATCGAGCAGGCACGAAAGGTTCGCGCCTATGGCGCGGCAGTGGTCGTCATGGCCTTCGACGAGAAAGGTCAGGCGGACACCATCGAGCGGAAAGTCGCGATTTGCTCGCGATCGTACGACGTGCTCACCAAGCAGGTCGGTTTCCCGCCCGAGGACATTATTTTTGACCCCAATATCTTTGCCGTTGCGACGGGTATTGAGGAGCACGCGAACTACGGTGTCGATTTCATCGAAGCCACGCGACTCATCAAGCAGGCCTTGCCGCATGCGATGGTGAGCGGCGGCGTGAGCAACGTTTCGTTCTCCTTCCGCGGCAACGATCCGGTGCGTGAGGCGATGCACAGTGTGTTTCTCTATCACGCCATTCGTGCCGGAATGGATATGGGCATCGTCAACGCGGGTCAGCTCGCCATCTACGCGGATATTCCGGACGATCTGCGCGAGGCGGTCGAGGATGTGATCCTCAATCGTCGAACTGATGCGACCGAGCGTCTGCTGTCGATTGCCGGACGTTTCAAGGGGGAGGCCGGCACCAAGCGCGAGGCCGATCTCGAGTGGCGTTCACTGCCGGTATCGAAGCGACTCGAACACGCGCTCGTCAAAGGCCTGGACGAATTTATCGTCGAGGACACGGAGGCAGCTCGACTCGAGGCCGAACATCCGATCAAGGTGATCGAAGGCCCGCTGATGGACGGCATGAATGTCGTCGGTGATCTCTTCGGCGCAGGAAAGATGTTTCTGCCGCAGGTGGTCAAAAGTGCGCGTGTGATGAAAAAGGCCGTCGCCCATCTCGTGCCTTTCATTGAGCGTGAAAAGTCGGGTGCAGCGCGCAGCAACGGCAAAGTCGTCTTGGCGACCGTCAAGGGTGACGTTCACGATATCGGCAAGAACATCGTCGGCGTCGTACTGCAGTGCAACAATTTCGAGGTGATCGATCTCGGGGTGATGGTGCCTGCAGAGCGCATCCTCGATGTAGCGCGTCGCGAAAACGCCGCGCTCGTCGGTCTGTCGGGATTGATCACGCCCTCGCTCGACGAAATGGTGCACGTCGCGCGTGAAATGCAGCGCCAGGGTTTTTCGGTGCCGTTGCTCATCGGCGGCGCCACGACATCACCGGCGCACACCTCGGTGAAGATCGCACCCCAGTACCGCGAGCCCGTGGTGTACGTCAAAGACGCGTCCCGTGCGGTGGGTGTGTGCCAATCGTTGGTGACGCCGACGCTGAAGCCGAACTTCGCCGCCAAGATCGCCGAAGAGCACGAGCGTCGTCGCGAACAGCACGCTGGCAAGACGGTGAAACAACCCGAGGCGAATCTTGCCGCGGCGCGATCGAATCGACGTCGCATCGACTGGCAGGGCTATCGCCCGGTCGCGCCCTTGCGACCCGGCGTGCAGGTGTTCGAGGACTATCCGCTCTCTGACCTGCTCGACTACATCGACTGGATGCCGTTCTTCAATGCCTGGGAATTCGCCGGCAAGTTTCCGGACATCCTCACGGATCCCGTGGTGGGCGAAGCGGCCAGCAATCTCTACGCCGACGCCCGACGGATGTTGAAGCAGATCATCGCCGGCAATTGGCTATCGGTTCGTGCCGTGCTCGGATTCTTTCCGGCGAACTCGGTAGGCGATGACATCGAGATCTACAGCGGTGAAGATCGACGCGAGCTCTTGATGACGCTCAGCCATCTGCGTCAGCAGAAAGGCAAGCCGGCAGGCCAGCCGCACGAGTGTCTCGCCGACTATGTCGCACCGCGTGACAGCGGCGTTCGCGATTACATCGGTGCCTTCGCCGTCACGACGGGTATCGGCATCGAAGAGCATGTCGCGCGCTTTGAGGCGGCACACGACGATTACTCGAGCATCATGCTCAAGGCGCTCGCCGATCGTTTTGCCGAGGCGGCTGCGGAGCATTTTCATGAGCGTACGCGTCGTGAGCTCTGGGGATACGACACCACCGAGCAGCTCACGAATCAGCAGCTGATTCGCGAGGAGTATCGCGGCATCCGTCCGGCGCCGGGCTACCCGGCCTGTCCTGATCACACTGAGAAAGCCAAGCTCTGGCGGCTACTCGATGTCGAGCGTAATACCGGCATCCGACTCACGGAGAGTTTTGCGATGTATCCGACGGCCGCGGTGAGCGGTTGGTACATCGCTCATCCCGAGTCGCATTACTTTGCGGTCGGCAAGATCGATCGCGATCAGGTCGAAGACTACGCGCGTCGTAAAGGGCAGAGTGTCGAGGAAACCGAGCGCTGGCTCGCGCCCAACCTCGGTTACGATCGATCTTGAGTTTTGATGGGTTCGTCGTCGTCGAGCTGCTTCAAAAACGAAGGTCCGCCGAGCGCTCTCATCTGTCCCATGATGGCGTCACGCCGTTTTTGAACGTAGTTGGATGGCCTGTCTGCCCGGAACCGCTTCGGGTTCGGTAGCACGGCGGCAAGGGTCGCTGCCTCGCGGCGCGTGAGGCGAGCGGCGTCTTTATCAAAGAATTTTTGTGCAGCGGCCTGAACGCCGTAAGTTCCGGGTCCGAACTCGGCAATGTTGAGATAAACCTCGAGAATGCGCTCCTTGGGCCAGATGGTCTCGATGAGCAACGTGAAATACACTTCGAGCCCCTTGCGGACCCAGCTGCGACCCGACCAAAGAAAAAGATTCTTGGCCACCTGCTGCGAGATCGTGCTGGCACCGCGTTTGCGCTTGCTCTTTGCGTTGTGCTGGACGGCCTTACGGATCGACTCGAAATCGAAGCCCGTATGAAAGGGAAACTGCTGATCTTCTGCGGCGATGGCTGCCATGGCTGCGTGCGGAGAGATCTGCTCTAAGGGCTGCCAATCGTAGGCGTTCGAATAACGGAAGTTGCCATCGACGATTGCTGCGGTACGACCCGCGAGCATGAATGCCGATGTGGGCGGCGGAATCCAACGTAGCAGAACAACAAGCGCGATCGACGCGCCGACCGTGATCAGGACGGCGCGCAGTATCCAGCGACCGATCCGCGCGAAACTCAGGCGGCCTTCTCTCGAGTGACGGACTCGATCACCACATCATCGACCGGCACGTCTCCGTGTCCGCGACGACGGGTGGTGGACACTCCGGCGATGGCATCGACGATTTCCATACCCGCGGTGACACGACCGAAGACGGCGTAACCGTAGTTGCCGGGTTGGTGATTCAGGAAATCGTTGTCGACGAGATTGATGAAAAACTGCGAAGTCGCACTGTGAACATCGCTCGTACGCGCCATGGCGAGCGTGCCACGAAGATTTTCGAGACCGTTGGTTGCCTCGTTACGAATCGGGGGCCGCGTCTCTTTTTGATCCATGCCCGGTGCAAATCCGCCGCCCTGAATCATGAAGCCCGGAATCACACGATGAAAAATCGTGCCGTCGTAATGACCGTCGTCGATGTACCGGAGGAAGTTTGCACAGGACTCCGGCGCCTCTTTTTCGTAGAGCTCGACGGTAAAGTCGCCGGCGTTGGTTTTGAATTTGAGCATGCTTCGCTTCCGTTGGCTTTTGAAAAGGTTGAGCGTCAGGGCCAGCGGCCCTCGGTCACGCGCTCCTGTCCCGAAAGGTCGGGGAGCGAGACTACGTGAGCGAAACCCCGCGAGACAAGTATTCTGCGCAGCGCTTCGCCTTGGCGCGCGCCATGCTCGAGCAGGAGCGTACCGCCTCGCTCGAGATGTCGAGGAGCTTCATCGACCAGATGCGAAAGATCGCGAAAGGCATCGGCACCGGGCGTCAGCGCCTCGCGCGGTTCGTGACGCAGCGAGTCGCCGCTGAGCAGCGGATCGCCGGCCGACACATAGGGCGGATTCGACACCACGACCTCGAAACGACGACCCGACACCGGGGTGAACCAATCCCCCTGCAGTAGCTCGAGATTCGCGACCGCGTGCCGCGATGCATTGCGGCGCGCGACGGCGAGCGCAGCCGTCGAGCGTTCGACTGCACTGACCCGCCAACCGGGTCTTTCGTGTGCGATGGCGATGGCGATCGCGCCCGAGCCCGTACCGAGATCGAGGATACGGGGTAGGGCATTGCCCTCGAGTTCGAGCGCGTCGCCAGCGCGCAAGGCGCGTTCGACGAGGAGTTCCGTTTCGGGTCTC
Source organism: Pseudomonadota bacterium (assembly GCA_041159695.1). Taxonomy (GTDB): domain Bacteria; phylum Pseudomonadota; class Gammaproteobacteria; order Steroidobacterales; family Steroidobacteraceae; genus UBA964. The sequence goes on along the minus strand of JBEAXT010000044.1, from coordinate 1,458 downwards.
GGCACGAGTACGGCCGGACTCACCTCGAACTCGAGTGACCAGAACTCCCGTCCACCGGTGAGATAGGCGAGCGGCACGCCCGCGCCGCGACGCGCAAGCCATTCTTGAACTTTGACTCGCTCCTGTTCCGAGAGCAACCGATCGGGATCCGCATAGAGCGTACTGCGGGGCATACCGAGGGCGTGAAGCACCAAGGTTTCAGCTTCGCGCAGTACATCGAGATCGGGGATATCGCCCATGGGCACATCGGCCGGGGGTTGCAGCGCCCGCTCGAGCGTGGAGACGGCGGCTGTCACGGCATCGCGCAGTCGTGAGAATTGTTCTGCAGAGTCGCGCATCGGGACGATAGTTTGGCACGATCCGGATCGTCCTCTGCTAAATTGCATACGTGAAGCACAGTACGTTTCCCGCCGATCGTTTGTTGTCGCCGCAAGCCGCCACGCTGAGCGAATCCCTGGATGCAGGATTCGCGCTCTTTGGTCGTTCGCTCGTGAGTTGTCTGCCCCTGTCCCTCTTGGCCGTATTGCTCGGTCAGTTGCCGTCGGCTTATCTGCTATCGACGAATCAGGCGTTAACGTTGAGCGCGCCCAAAGATCTCCTCTGGTGGATCCTGATGGTACTTGCAGCGCTCGGGACACTGTGGTGTTGGCTGGCGATCATGTTGCGTCAGCGTGCTGCGTTAGCCCCGTCCGAGCTTTCCGCAGACTTGCGGTTCGCTCTGAGTCGTCTGCCGGCGGCGCTCGGCGTTCTCGCCCTCGGGTTGGGCGCGGTCGCGCTAGGTTTGCTGTTGCTCGTCGTGCCGGGTATTTATTTGATGGTCGCGTTCTGGCCGGCGCTGGCGCTGGTCGTTTTCGAATCGGCGGGGCCTCGCGAGGCGCTCGACGGGGCGTTACAGCTCGCGCGCGGTTCGTGGCGTCCGCTCGCCGTCAATCTGCTCGTCGTCGTCATGACGGTGCTCGGCATGTTCGTCATGGGCGCATTGGCAGGTCTTTTCTTTGTCGAATTTCTGCGTCCTGCCGCACCGGGTGCGGAGGCTTGGGTGACGGGTCTCGTGACCGGTCTCTTGAGCGCAGTGTTTCAGCCGCTCTTTATCGCGTTAGGGCTAGCGGCGTACGCGGACCTGCGGAATCGCCGGGCTCAGATGCCTTCTTCGGCGAGCAGCTCGGCTTGATGTTCCTGAGACAATGGCTCGATCAAATCTTCGAGTCGGCCATCGATGATCGAGTCGATCTGGTAGAGCGTGAGATTGATACGGTGGTCGGTGACCCGACCTTGGGGAAAGTTGTAGGTCCGAATACGCTCGGATCGATCGCCGCTACCCACTTGTAGTTTTCGCTCGCGAGCCTGGGCCGCATCACGTTTTTCTTGCTCTTGCGCCTTGAGTCGTGCTTTCAGCAGCGACATTGCCCGACTGCGGTTTTTATGTTGCGAGCGCTCGTCCTGGCACTCGACCACCAT
>JBEAXT010000034.1:0-28928 GCA_041159695.1 Pseudomonadota bacterium | reverse complement strand
CAACCGATCGTCTCTCACAGATCTTCATGCAGAGACTCGAAGAAATCGATCCTGAATCCTTCGGGGCGTGGTTTATCGAAAACGTCGGACTTCCCCACTACCAACCGCTCGCTTGGCTCGTATGTTGGGGTGAGACCTTCATTGCCGCAGGTTTGCTGCTCGGCTTCATGACCCGCAGCGCGGCCGTCGGGGCGATGCTTATGATGTTCGCGTTTGCCATTGGCGGTTACTATGACGCCTCGCTGATCGTACTCGGGCTGATGTTCCTTCCGTTCGTGATCTGGCCTACCGGTCAATGGCATGGTCTCGACGCAAAAATGCACGCTCGCTATCCCTCTTATTGGATATTTCGTTGACCTCGGAGATTTCAAATGAGTGACCCATCTACGGGTGTCAAATTCGGCCCGGTTCGTTTGATGCCGGGAGTCACCCGAGGTCATGTGGCTGCTTATCTTTGGGCGGCCTTTGTCAGTATCGGCATTTTCACGTATGCGACGACCCTACAACCGTATTTGCTCGAAGTGAATATCGGTGTCCCGGTCGATCAGCGCGGTGTCGTATCCGGCAATCTGCAGTTCTGGCAGGAAATCATCACGTTGATGTGCGTCGGGCTCTTTGGCGCCTGGTCCGATCGGGTTGGCCGGCGGGTCGTCTACATCACCGGTTTTCTGATCACGGCGCTCGCCTATGCGGCGTACCCGTTTGCGAACGATGTCGGTCAATTATTGATCTATCGTCTCATCTACGCAGTCGGCATCGCAGCGCTCGGTGGCATGTTGGCGACAGTGCTCGCCGACTATCCCGTCGATGCCGATCGAGGCAAGCTCACGGGAATCTCGTTCTTTTTGAATGCGGTGGGAGCATTGCTGTTCTTCGCCGTTCTCACGCGGCTTCCGTCCCTGTACCAGGGGTTCGGCGCAACCGAGACCGAAGCCGGGCGATTCGCTTACCTCACGATTTCGGCGGTATGCGTCGTGAGTGCGCTCATCATGCTCGGATTAAAACCTGGACGGCCTGATCAGGTGGCTGAGCGACTACCGATCCGAACGTTGCTCACCCAGGGCATTAACGCGGGCCGTCAACCGCGGATCGCATTGGCCTACGCCGCCTCGTTTGCGGCACGCGCGGACCTCGTTATCGTCGCGCTGTTTCTGTCCTTGTGGGTTCAGACTGCAGCCATTGCGGACGGCGCGACGGCAGCCGAGGCGTCATCGCGCCAAGGTGCGCTTTTCGGCATCGTTCAGGGATCAGCCATGCTCTGGGCGCCTCTTTTCGGCTGGATGGCTGACAAGGTGAATCGCGTCACGCTCGTCATCATTGCGACCGTACTTTCGGTTGTGGGTTATGGCTGGATGGGGTTCACGCCAGACCCCGCGATGGGCGGCGCCGCCTTTGGTGCAGCCGCAATGCTCGGCATCGGACAGGCGAGCGGGATCCTCGCGTCTCAGGTACTAATCGCTCAAGAAGCACCGAGCGCCATTCGCGGTGCTGTCATCGGCATGGTGGGTTTCTTTGGTGCGCTCGGGATTTTGGCGATATCCAAAATCGGCGGCTACACCTTCGACGAATGGCGACCGGGCTCGCCCTTCATCATCATGGCGGGCGCCAACATCCTGCTTCTGCTATTTGCTATCTGGGTGCGTGCCCGCCGCTAAATCGGCTCCGCGTTAAGAGAACAGTACCCAGTACCAGCGATGCTGCAGCGGCGACAAAAGGCGCGCCCGGGAACTGCATCTGCTCCATCGAAAAGCTAAACAGATGCGTCATCGTGAACGGCGTGACGAGCGCCGTAAAACTGACGATGCCCGCGATCGCGCCCTGCAACTCGCCTTGTGCGTTGGCCGGCACCTGACGTGACAGCATCGCGCGAATGGAAGGCATCGTGAGTCCGATCAGACATGCCACCGGGACGCTCGCAAACAGCATCCAAGGTTCCGTCGAGAGGGCGTAACCCATGAATCCGACGGAACCCGCCGAAAGCCCGATCAGAGCCGAGCGAAATTCGCCGAGTTTTCGGGTGAAGATTCCGACGAGGCCACCCTGCACGACGGCTGTACCGAGGCCGAGCACTGCCAAAGAAATGCCCATCTCACGCTCGCCCCACCCGAACTTCGCCATGGTCATCCAGGTCCAGGTCGAGGGAAGCGTGTCATGGCCGATCTGGTACATGAACAGTACGAACAGCAGTAACGCGGCGCCGGGTATGGCTCGCATCGATTTGATCGCACCGAGCACGTTCGCCCGGCGGGCCGAGAACGCACGCCGCTGACTTTCGGGTAAGGTTTCTTTGAGTACGACGATTGCGATCAGAAAGTTGATCGCCGTGAAGACTGCGGCAGCGAAGAAGGGCACGCGCGGACCGAAGCCGCCGAGTAGCCCTCCAACTACTGGGCCTACGATGAAGCCCATCCCCCAAGCCGCGCCATTCAAGCCGAAATACTTGGCGCGTTGATCCGGCGGAATGATATCGGCGACTACCGCATTGGCGGTGGAAAACGTCGCTCCGGCGATACCCGCGATGATTCTGCCGACGAACAGCCACGCAAGCGAGGGCGCAAGACCCATTAGTACATAATCGACCGAGAGCGCGGCGAGCGATGCGAGGAGGATCGGCTTTCTGCCGTAACGATCGCTGAGGTTGCCGAGGATGGGAGAGAAGATGAACTGCATCGACGCATAGGCCAACGTGAGCCAGCCCGCGATGGGTGCCGCATCAGCGAGTGAAGCGCCCGACAACTGCATGACTAGTTGGGGCGCGACGGGAATGATGATGCCGATCCCCATCGAGTCGATGAACAACGCCATCGCGACGATGGGCAGCATGCGCCGCCGGGGATCTGAGCTCACGACCAACCGGCCCCGCGGGAGGCGCGATAGCGCTGCACCATCTCGAGCGCTGATCGCTCTGATGACGGAAGCGTCACATCGCTCTGCGCAATCGGTGTCGTCCGTTCACCCCATCGCAGAAGATGAGCGCAGAAGGTGAGTCCACCGCCGAAAGCGGGCATGAGCAGTAAGGCGCCCGGCTGAACTCTGCCGTCTTCGATGGCTTCGCACAGCGCGACCGGCACGGTGGCGGCCGACATATTGCCGTATCGGCTGACACTGACATAAACCCGATCCATGGGCACGCCAGCTCGTTTAGCCACTGCTTCGATGATGCGCAGATTGGCTTGATGGGGAACGACGAGGTTCACGTCATCCGCAGAGAACCCGGCACGCTTCAAGACATCTTCGCTCGCAAGACCCATGCCGTTGACGGCCTTTTTGAAAATTTCCTGTCCTTCGAATTGCCACTCCGTCGATCCGAGCAGTCTGCCCTGATGAACGTACGCGCCACCAATACCGTGGATGCGCAAGATCTCCCGCGACTCACCATAACAACCGAGTTTTTCGAGCAGCAGGCCCTCATCTTTTTCGGTGGCCTGCAAGACGACTGCGGCACAGCCATCGCCGAAGAGCACTGATACGTTGCGATCGTTCCAATCCATATAGGGCGAGATGAGTTCGCCGCCGACCACGAGCGCATTACGTACGACTCCACTTTTGATCATCGCCGCTGCAGTCGATAGGCCGTAGAGAAAACTGGTGCACGCCGTGTTGACATCCATGGCACCGCAACCGTCGGCGCCTAATCGACGCTGCAATCCGGAAGCCATATTGGGGCATTGATCGTCGTGCGTGGTGGTCCCGAAGACGATGAGGTCGAGGTCCTTTCCCTCGAGCCCGGCGCAGGCGAGTGCTCGGGCTGCGGCTACGTGTGCCATGTCACCGAGAGACACGTGCGAGACTCGGCGCTCCTGAATTCCGGTTCGAGTGGTGATCCACTCGTCCGTCGTCTCCAGAAACGTCGCGATGTCGGCGTTGGTCAGTACGGCCGGTGGCAAGCACTTGCCCCAGCCCGTTATCGTGGCATTCAGCATAAGTCCCCCGAGAGCGAGAGGATACGCCGGTTTACGGATTCCGTCAGTCGGCCGCGAAAAGCGAAGTTTGGGGATTTGGGTAGAGCGGACGCTATCGTCTATCCACAGCTCAAAGACAGGGGGTTTTGATCATGTGGATGCCGCCGCTGGAAGACGCTTGGCAAGGCAAGGTGCAGTTTTACGAGCTCGTGTTCGGCACATGGACGGCCTACGCTTTCATGGTGATGCTCTGGCAGCGCGTGCTCAAGGAACCCCTCGACGAATGGCGTTATGTACTCCTCACGTTTTTCGGTGCCGGCGCTTTCTGGATCAACCACTACTTTCAGCAATCGCCGGCTTGGCTATTGCTGATCAACCTTTACACAGTGTTTTTCCTGACGGCGTGGTGGACGATCGCCATCAAAGGACGCCCGCGCTCTGGTCGTTGGAAGCTCGGCGCGATGGTCGGAGCCGTCGTCTACACGGTGGTATTCATCCTGTTCGAACAGCTTGCGCGCTACGGCGTCGAGAATGGGGGCATGCACGAGTTCTGCTGGATGACGCTGTCGTTTCTGGGTTTTTGGGGGCTGATCGTTTGGCGCTCACGCTCGACCGTACGACCAAAACCGGCGAAGGAAGATCTCTACCCGAAGCCGGAGTGGCGAGGTGCTGGCGGAAATCTTTGAGCACTTGACTTAAGTCAGATCGACGTCAGCACTTCGAGTGATACGCGCTCTGCAGACTCGAAGGCACCCTCCATGCCACGACTGCCGACGGCCGTATGTTCTCCGCAGAAGAAGAGTCGCTTGTGAGGTTTGGCGATCGAAGCCCGCAGTTCGCGCACTTGTCCGGGTTGGAATATGGCCCAGTCACCGGCCGAGAACGGATCGGTCGTCCAGGAATGGACTGCTGCGACACGCAGCAGACCCTTTGAGGCGGGCCGCAGGCGCTCGAACTCGGAGACGATGAGACGTGAGCTTTCTGCGGGGCCGAGGCGGTCGAGATATTGCGCGTTAAGTCCGCGGGCCCAAACCGTGAGACTCGTGACCTCATCGTCGGTTTTTCCGAATCGCTGAGCGAGCACCATCCCGAGCGGTCCGTCGGTCCACATCGAAGGCGAGAGTCCGTCATCGAGCCAGAAAGGGCGCTTCGCGATCAGATGATATTGCGTGATCGGGATGTAGCCGAGCGACTGGATCGCCTTGTACTGCAGCGGTTCCGGCAGCGGATCGATAGCGACATGCCGCAGCGTCGAAAAGGGCATCGAGCAGACCACCGATTTCGCCTTGAAGCTTCGGCCGTCGCTACAGGTGACTTTCGCGCCTGTATCGGTGACCTCGATCGCACTGACCCGCTGGTTGAGCAGCAGGTCACCCTTGAGTTTTTTGGCCATGGCGATCGGCAGGTTCTGATTGCCACCTTTGAACGCGCCGATCAGAACGCCGGGGGGTACGCCGGCTGCGGGAACGCCCGTGGAGACATTCGATGCACCCGTCCGCGAGAATGCGGTGACCGCTCCGCGATTGACCGCCATCCAGTGATCGGCGAAGGCCTGCTGCAACAAAGAAACGTCACGAGCCGTGGTGCCATAGGCGATGTTCGTATCGAAGCCGAGACGGATCATGTCGTCCGTCGCGCCATGGGCACTCAAGAAATCATGTACCGAGATGTCGTATGCGGCGTTCTTCGGGTCGAACCAATTTCCGAGATCCTTGAAGGGCATGTGCTGCCGGAACATGGCATCGCCCCAGGACCACGGCGGCAGTTTTCGAAGTTCACCTGCAAAAGGATTCTTGGGGTGCACAGGCCAATCTTTGAGCGCGACTCGCTCACGACCGATGAAAAGCTCCTGTCCACTGCGATTGGCAAAGAGACGAGGCGCGAGGTTGACGACCTCGATCTTGTGTTTTTCGGCTGCGGCGATGCAGCGTCCATAGGCGTTGGCGATGGTGTTGCCGCCGACCTCCGGATGACCGGGCAGATCGAAGAGGGTGTATACGCGACCACCGACGCGATCTCTTCCCTCGAGTACGAGCACCGAGAGTCCGTTTTCTTCGAGGTTCAGCGCAGCTTCGAGTCCCGAAAGACCGGCACCGATGACGATAACGTCCGGTTCCTTGAGTCCGGAAGCATAGGTACGACTCGCGAGTCCTGCGACCGCCGTGGATACCGCAGTCGAAACGACGAATTCCCGACGATTCATGGTCATGCGAGATCTCCCGTATGCCTTAACGCATTCGACAGATGAGCAGTCGTGGCTCAGTGATGGATCCGATGTAAAGACGATTTCCGAACGCAGCGCCCACACTCCCTGCCGAGATCAAAGATCCATCGTCAACCAAGATCGGCGTCGTTTCACCGGAAGCATGCCGGAGAATGGTCGTCGGCGCATGATGCGAGGCGTCGCCGAAATGACGAATCAAGTCGAGGAGCTTAGCGTGTACGGCAATCCACAGCGCACCGTCGGCATCGACGTTGATGTTGTCCGGCGAGCCATCGATACTGAGGTGCTGTCTGAATGAGAGGGCGCCCGTGAGCGGATTCCGCGTATACACCGAGACTCGTTTTCCGAGAGTTTCGGCAACGTAGGCGGTCAGTCCGTCAGGGGCGAGACCCATACCGACGGCGCTTTTGAGCCCATCGGCCGCCACTCGCATCGAGTCGCCATCAAAATAAACCACCGTGGACATGCCGACGCGGAATAGGGACTCCGCCATACGGCTTAGGCCAGAGCCCCCTTTGTCGTTGGCGACATAAAATTGTTGCGGCCCGACTGCGACGATGGCGTTGGGAGAGACGAGCAGCGGGTCTCGAACGGAGCCGATATGAGCGAATCGGTTCTCTGCATCCTGTTCGAAAATTTCGATGACATGCTCCTCGCCCTCGGGATGGCTGATCACGAAGAGTCGCTGCTTGCCATCACCCATTCGGTAGAGAGACATCCCGTGTGGCCTAAACCCGGCTGGCGCGGAGGAGAGCGCCGGATCGACGCGGAGAGGATCCGACACGAGATCGACCTGCAGCACGGTGCCTTCGACCGCCTTGCCCTCAACGAGACCTCGGCGATCGAGCGACGAGAGATACGCAATGCTTCGGTTGCGATCGATCTGGATATCTTCGGCGCTCGCATTCAAGGCGAGAGCAGAGCATACCCCCGACGATCGGGGTTGGAGATCCCGGAACTGCCCGCCGAAGGACATGAATTCGAGAGTGAACAGCCCGACGACGACGACGAGCGTTGCGACGACGATCAAAGTTCGTTTCTGCCAGGCTTTCACGATGAAGATTGTACAGCCTAGTCAGTCGATCGTTGCAGCCGCTTGGAGCCCTTCGATCATAGAGGTCCGTAAAAGATACTGTCGCGCTCGCTCGGGATCGGCAGCTATCGCGCGCATCTCGGCCTGGCGGAGCGCCCGCCGCTCGGGGTCGGTTTCCTCCAGCATTTGTTTATTCGCGATGGTTTGACTCTGCAGGTAACGCTCGGCGACCGTCCGTCTTTGTCGGTCGTAACGATCAAGTGCCGCATCGCTACCGCTTTCAAAGACTTCGGCAAGACATTGGGCAAGTGAATGGGCGTCATGGATGCCGAAGTTCAGCCCCATCCCGCCCAACGGGTTGTTGACGTGTGCGGCATCGCCCGCGAGAAGAACGCGCCCCTCGCGGTAAGTCGATGCGACGCGCTGGTGAACGGCATAGAGGTTCACGTGCAGGATGCGCCCGGACGCGCTCTCTGGCACGAATCGACTCAGACGCTCAAGAGCGAGAGCCGGATCGAGTAAATCGGACTCGGTCTCCTCGGTACGTGTCGGAAAAACGCAGCGCCAGATCCCTCCGTTGTCTTCTCCTGGAACCTTAAATGTGGCGGCCCATTCGATCGGGTCCATGGTGTAGGAGCTATAGGCAAATCCCAACGGCTCGAAATCAAAGGTGGTCGTGATGACGAGAAATCTTTCCGCCCAGGTGAATCCTTCGAAATCGATCCTCTGACTCTTTCGAACGAGACTTCGGCCGCCATCGGCACCCACCAGATACGAGCCCGTCATACGCTCGCATTGCCCACTTGCGAGGCGCACGTTGACGGTGACTTCCGTTGAACTCTGTACGACGTCCTCGACTTCCGCGCCGTGAATGATCCTGGCGAGCGGCGAGAGGGCAACCCTACGCTCCATCATCGCCACCAACTTGTGTTGTTCGCATTGCAGGCGATAGGGATACGGCGTATCCGCCGAGAGCGCGCCGAGATCAAACTCCGCGATCAACCCTTGGCGACGATCGCGGAACTGCCATGTTCGCGCGACGATTCCCCGCTGGTGCAGTTCATCGGTGACGCCCGAGGGCGCAAGCATTTCGAGTGTCGGGGGATGATAGGTCGCCGCACGAGGATCCGCATGAGGGCCTATACCCTTCTCGATCACCGTTACCGGAATACCCCGCGCGGTCAGAAACAGTGCAGTCGCCATGCCGCTCGGCCCGCCGCCCGCGATCAGTACGCAATCGTTCATCGCATCATGCCGTCAAAATTCTTCGAGGATTCGGCCATGACCCGTCACGCGATCTTCGATACCGCAACGTCGTAAGGCATCCCAGTAGGTCACTGCGTTGATCGCGAGGACGGGTTTGTGCCGTGTTCGTTCCGCCTCTGCACAAATCGAGATGGCTGCCAGGTTCGTGCCGACTTGAACGATCGCGTCGATATCATCTCCATCGAGCGCGTCCAGTGCCTCGACGATCTGTTGCCGAGTTGTATGGGCAATCTGTACGGGCGAGGCGCATTTGAGGCCGATGAGGCGCTTGATTGAATAACCCGCTTCGTCGAAATAACGACGGACTTGCTCGTCTCCCCTCGGTTGATGGGGCGTAAGTATCGCGATGGACTTCGCTTCGAATCTTCGAAGTGCTGAAACGGTAGCCGTAGACCCCATCGAGACACCCACTCCAGAACGCTCCGTGAGCTCTCGCTGCAATTCATCCGCCGCTGCGACGCCACCCCAAAATGCCTCAAGCGCCACACCCATGATCACGTGGGTCGGCTGACAAGTCATGATTTGATCGATCGCCGTTCGCATGCCCTCACGCATAGCAGTCACGTGCTCCATGAATGCCTGTTCAGACGTGAGCGGCCTTTCTTTGATACTGATGCGTCCGGTCTGATTGGTGACGCCAGTGGGTCTCAGCAGCTCCGATTCAGGCTGACAGCTCGTATTAGTCGATGGAACGACGATAGCGATACGGGCTCGATAGCCGAGTTGATCCGTCATAGGGTGATGGATGTTCCGGTGAGATGACTTGAGAGTGACGATGAAAAAAATGCGACGTGAGCGGCGACGTCGTCCAGTTCGATGAGTTCACGCAGTCCTGAGCGCGCCAAAAATGCTGCTTGCGCCTGTGCAGGAGTCAGGCCACTTCGCGCCGCTTCTGCCTTCATCAAATATTCGAGACGTGACGAGCGCACTGGGCCCGGATTAACGGCGTTGATGCTGACGCCCTGCGCTTTGAGCTCCTCGGCAAGTCCGCGCACGATGGTGATCAGCGAGGCGTTAGCGACGGCGCCCGGCAGCATCCGGGGGTCCGGCTTCTCCGCCGAGTGGCCGGCGACGAGCACGATACGTCCACATCGGGATTCGGTCATTCGCTTCACCACGGCCCGCAAGATCCGCAGCGTGCCGAACAGTTTGACTTCGAGGTTGTCTCGCCAAGCATGATCGTCGAGTTCCAAAAAAATTCCGCCCTGCGCGGCGCCCGCCGCGGAGATGAAGACGTCGATGCCGTTGAATCGTTGATGGATGGTGTCCATTGCATTGTCGATGGACTCTTGCTTGGAGAGATCGCACTCGATTACGACGTGAGAACCACCGCCCGTTGAAGCCGGCAAGCGTTCAGCGATGGCATGGAGCGCGTCGGGATGACGGCCTAATAACGCCAGTTGAGCCCCTTCATCGGCAAGTTTTTTCGCAATGGCTCGTCCCAGAGTTCCGCTCGCGCCGCACAGCACGACACGTTGACCCGAGAGCTGAAGATCCTCCAGCACGACTCGCTCAGAGACGACTTCTGGCGATCGCCGCACCAGCGCCGAGCGCGCGAAGCTTTCCCCGCGCCAATTCGGCAGACAGCGGCGCCATACCGCAATTAGTGCAAGGCAAGAGTCGTGCCTTTTCGACGTGTCGCGTCGCTTCGAGGATGTTGTGCGCCACTTCTTCGGGTGTCTCGAGTTTTCCCGGAAGCACCTCGATGGCACCAATCAGTAATTCTTTGTCGGGAAGCAACCGCAATACGTCGTGTGGTACACGCGATCCAGCGAATTCGAGCGATACCTGTTTAACGCTACTGGTATTGATCCACGGAAAGATTTGCTCGTACTGCCGCCATTGATCGCCGAGCGATTCTTTCCAACGGATATTCGCCTCGATTCCGTATCCGTAGCAGATATGCACGACCGTGGTCGCCTTCAGGCCTTGCATGGCCCGCTCGAGCGCTGGAAGCCCCCAGTCTCGGACCTCTTCGAGAAATACGTTGAATGCCGGCTCGTCGAATTGGATGACATCCGCACCGGCCGCTTCGATCTCGCGCGCTTCCTCGTTGAGCAATTCCGCGAATCGCATCGCCATATCTGCGCGTCGACCGTAGTGCCCGTCCGCGAGGGTATCGCAGATGGTCATGGGTCCCGGCAACGTGATCTTGAGTCGATGATCCGTGTGACGACGCATGAAGGCTGCATCGGCCACGTGAACGGGGCGAGGGCGCGAAAGTGGGCCGATGACGGTCGGTACGTCGGCTTCATATCGATTGTTACGGATTCCCATCCGTGTCTTGCGATTCCAATCGATACCCTCGAGTTGCTCGAGGAAGCCGTGCACGAAATGGATACGGAATTGCTCGCCGTCGCCGACGAGGTCGATACCGGCCGATTCCTGTTCGCGTAGCCAATCGAGGGCGGCGCGCTCTTTTGCGCGCTGCAGCTCGGCGCCGCTGAGACGCCATTCAGGCCAGAGTTTCTCGGGCTCCGCCAACCAGTCAGGTTTGGGGAGGCTGCCTACGGTGGTGGTGGTGAACACGCGCGCATCTTACGATGCGACACCGTCGTCCGGGGCGGAGTGAACTTTTCAGTCCACTCCGCCCGGATCATCCTTGGACGGGGGGTTTCCTTACATCCGGACTTCCGTGTCCGGAACGGCGCCCCGGACGGGACGCCGTGTCCTTAACGATTCGATTAGTTCGGCAGCAGGACGCTGTCGATCGCGACGACCACGCCGTTGGCGGCGTTGAAGTCACCCGAGACGCGGGCGCCGTCGACACGGACGCGGCCACGAACGAGTTCGATCTTCACGTCTTCACCGGCCACCGTCTTGGCGCTGCGGGTACGCTTGAGGTCGTTCTCCTCGAGCGCCTTTCCCGGCACGACGTGGTTGGTGAGGATCTTGACAAGCTGATCCTTGTTCTCGGGACGCAGCAGCGCCTCGAGCTGGCCCGGAGGCAGCTTCGCGAAGGCCTCGTCCGTCGGAGCGAAGATGGTGATGGGGCCGTTGGCCGTCAGGGCGTCGTTGAGGCCGGCCACTTCGATGGCCTTGGCGAGGGTCGTGAAATTACCCTTGCCCTTGGCGACCTCGAGAACGGTGGACGAACCGTTGGCCTGAGCGGCGACCGACGCGAAGCCCAGAAGGGCGACGGCGGCAAAGTTCTTGGCGTTGAAACGAATCATGGCAGTACTCCGTGGTTTGGCTCTAAGGCGTACCGCTTTCCGGCGTACGCAGGGTTTCGACGATTGAGAGGATGACAGGCGGTTCAGGATCTGTCAAGCTTCTGTACAGGTTAAAGTTGTACACCAGGTGGACAAAGCATGAACAGGCTTGCGTCGAGCCCTCCAGCGGGCCAGTTCACGATTAAGGCGGTTTCTCAGGCGACCGGCCTAACGGTCGAAACCCTTCGGGCCTGGGAGCGGCGATATGAAGTCGTGCGCCCGAACCGGGATTCCTCGGGTCGGCGGACCTATTCGGCAGCCGATGTCGCGAGATTGCGTCTGCTTCGCACCGCCACAGAACTCGGCCACACGATCAGCCGCCTCGCCGGGCTTCCCGATGACGCGCTCGCAAAACTCGTGGCGGACTCTGGGGGCCAGGCGCGTCCCGGTCCGACACGCGGACAGTCATACGTCGAGCGGGCCATCGATGCGACTGAGCACTCCGACCCCTCCGGCGTCGAAGAGGTGCTGACGTCGGCCGTCGCCTTGCTTCCGCCGAACGAGGTCGTGAACACGGTCCTCGTACCTCTCGTTCGCGAGATCGGCGAGCGTTGGCATCGCGGCGAAGTGTCCATCGCGCAGGAACACATGGTCACCGACATCGTCCGCCGACTCATCATTAGTGTGTCGCGCGGCTATCTGCGCTCGGACAACGGACCCTGTCTCGTCCTCTCCACGTTATCGGGCGAGCGTCACGAGCTCGGCATTCTGATGTGTAGTTGGCTTGCTGCGACGCGTCGTTTCCGAACTCACTACCTCGGCGTCGACGTTCCGCCGGAAGAACTTGCTCGGTTTGCACTCGAAGTCGACGCGCGCGCCGTATTGGTTTCACTTGTGATGCCCGAGAACGAAGTCCCGGCTCTCGATCAATTGCGTGCCCTAGCCGATCAGTTGCGTGGTCGATGTGAAGTGTGGGTGGGCGGATTCGCCGCTCGCCTCGTCACGCCTGAAGAGTTGCCAGCGGGCTGTATCCTGCTGCCGACTGGCGGCGACTTCGAGCAGCGACTCGATCTGCTGGCAGCGCAACATTTTTCATAGCGGATCTTGGCAATTCTTTTGATTCGATTTCTTAAAGATTTCAGCCGGGTACTTTCCGACTGAGTTAGATTTGGGGCCATGTCTTGGGGACTGGGATTCCGTCGGATGGCTCCGAAGCCGATGATCGCGGCCGTCCTGCTGCTGCTCGCCTCCTGCGGAGGAGGTGGCGGCGGATCCTCCAGCAGCCCCACCAGCACTGTCGCGGCGCCACCGCCGATCAGCAAAGCCGAAGCCTATCGGTTCCTCAACCAAGCAACCTTTGGCGCCACCGAAACCGATGCGACCACCCTGATCGGCTTGGGTGACTCGAGTACCGGCTATTCGCGCTGGATCGACTCCCAGATTATCCGGGAGCCCTCTCTGCTCCTACCTGCGGTCGAGACGGCCTATCCAAACCCCGTGCCGCAGGGCTTCAACGTGGGCAGCCTAAACGCCGTTCGGCTCGAGCGCTGGTTTGCCAATGTATTGCAAGGCGATGATCAACTGCGCCAGCGTGTCGCGTTCGCGCTGTCCGAAATCTTTGTTGTGTCGCAAGTCGGTGCGCTGCTCAATTTGCCGAATGCGACGGCGAGCTTCCATGACATGCTCGCCCGAAACGCTTTCGGAAATTTCCGCGTGCTGCTCGAGGACGTCACGCTACACCCGGCAATGGGGGTGTACCTCTCGATGCTCGGCAACCAGAAGGCGGTGACTGGAACCAACCTTCGGCCTGACGAGAACTACGCCCGAGAAATGATGCAGTTATTCAGCATCGGACTCGTCGAGCTCAACATGGATGGCAGTATTCGAACCGACGCGGGCGGTCAGGCAATTCCGACATATAACCAGAATGTCATCGAGGGCTTTTCGAGGGTGTTCACGGGCTGGAAGTGGGACTGTCCGTCGACACTCCCGGCCTGCACGTTCGCGAATACGCGTCCGCAGGTGGCGCCGGTGCTCGGGTACAACCAGGTCAAACCGATGCGGCTTTTCACCGAGCAGCACGAGACCGGCAGTAAGCTCGTGCTCAGCTATCCAGGCGCGGCGTTGACCAACGCAACCATTCCAGCCGGCCAAACCGGAATCAAAGATTTACAGGATGCCCTGGATAACGTGTTCAACCATCCGAACGTAGCGCCCTTCATATCCAAGCAGCTCATTCAAAAGTTGGTCACGAGTAATCCGTCGCCCGCCTACATACGACGTGTTGCCGAGCGATTCAATAACGACGGCAACGGCAATCGCGGCAATCTTGAGGCGGTCGTCCGCGCGATTCTGCTCGATCCCGAGGCGCGTTCGACGCCAAGCGGAAACGCCGCCGGGAAGCTCAAAGAGCCGTTACTGCGCTTGACTCAATTCTGGCGGGCGTACGACGCAACCTCCCGGTCTGGCAAGTTGGGTGCTGCGGGGAATTTTTCGGGCGGTGCCAGTGCGGTGTTCGGTCAGGCACAGGGCAGTGCGCCGTCGGTATTCAATTTTTTCAGTCCGTTTTATGCGCCCCCGGGTGAGATCGCCGACGCGGGTCGCGTGGCGCCGGAGATGCAACTGGCGACCGAGTACCTCAACACGCAGATTGCCAATTTCTTTTGGACCCAAGCCTTGAGTCGTACGCACAACGCCACCAATCTCGGCGTCGATGTGATGTACATCAACACTTCGGCGGAGCTACTGGTCGCTGCCGACAGCGAGGCGCTGATCAATCGTGTTGCTGAGCGCTTACTTGGCGGTGCTGCACAGATGTCGGTGGAGCTCAAGGCGCAAGCCAAAGCCCAAATCGATCGAACGGTTGTTCCGACGACCAACCCCGGTACCGCGCTCGCCACGCGTACGGCAGATGCCATTTTCTTCGTAGTGACCTCACCAGAATTTGCGTTACAACGCTGAGCGTCCCTCACCATGAATCGATTAAGAAGAAAATTCATCAAGGCCGCTGCAGCGGGTGGGATCGTGCATGCCTTTGGACGTACAGCGGGCACGGTTCACGCACAGATGACGGGCACCGGCGGTTTCGGCGACTACAAAGCGCTCGTCTGCCTTTTTCTCTTCGGCGGAAACGACTCCTGGAACATGATCGTTCCGACAAGTACCGCCGAATACAACGCCTATGCGCGCTCACGAGGTGCAGGGACCTCTTCGACTCTCGCCATTGACCGTTCGACCTTGCTTCCCGTCTCGCAGCAGGGCGAGGTTTCGGGCGATCCGACATATGGGTTCCATCCCAGCATGCAAGGTGCGCGCGACCTATTTTCGTCCGGAAAACTCGCCGTGATGGCGAATATTGGGCCGCTGATCAGACCCACGACCAAGGCCCAATATCAAACTGCTGCAACATCGGGACACACGCTGCCTCCACAGCTCTTCTCTCACAACGACCAGCAAGATCAGTGGCACAGTCTTCGTGGTCGGGTAACGCTGAAGTCGGGATGGGGTGGACGTATCGCCGATGTCTTGAATGCGCAGACCGGCACCCAGTCGCTTTCAGTCAACGTCTCGTTGGCGGGTCAAACGTATTTCCATGCTGGGGAAATCGCAAAACCCTATGTCATGGGCGCGAACGGGCCGACGCCGTTCACGGCATTTCCGACGACGGGCAGCGGTCCTGCCAGGCGAGCGGCATTCGAGGCGGCGTTGTCGGCGGCGTCAGGATCGGTATCGAACACGATTTACGAGCGCGCCTTTGCGGGAGTCCAACAGCGAGCAGTGCAGTTTGCAGATCGCATCAGTTCGGCGATCGCTTCCGGGTATAGCTTTAGCGCACTTCCGAATACCGGTACCTTGTCCGCGCTACAGCAACAACTGCGAACCGTAGCAAAGATCATTTCAATGAGACAAAGCCTCGGGCTTTCGCGCCAGATATTTTTTGTCTCGACGGGTGGCTTTGATCAGCACGACGATCTGGTTCGCGACCAGCCGGGGTTACTCGCAAACGTTAGTGCATCGATTAAATCTTTCAACGACGCGATGGTCGAGATCGGCATGGAAAATAGCGTCACCCTGTTCACTCACTCGGACTTTGGGCGCACGCTAACTTCGAACGGTGACGGCTCCGATCACGCTTGGGGTGGGATCCAGCTCGTTGCAGGTGGTGCCGTTCGAGGCGGGCGTTTCTATGGCAGCTATCCGCTACTGGAAATCGGGAGCGCCTCGGAGATCGGGGGTGGACGATTTATCCCGTCGATTTCCGCCGATCAATATGCGGCGACGCTTGCCACCTGGTTCGGAGTCGCCGACGCCGACTTGGCGAAAGTCGCGCCGAGCTTAGCCAACTTCCCGATTCGAAATCTCGGATTCATGGCCTGAGCGTAGCGGGTGCCCCGGCGAGCGTCCGCTCGACCAAACGAATGAGCCCGAGCGGCGGTGGATATTCCGAGGCCTCCTTCGGATGGGTTCCGCTCATGATCCCGCAGCGATAGCGCGAGCGGCCTGCATCGATCCAGAGCTCGTCGGCAAGTGCCAGCGTCATACCATCAAAATCATCGGCGAGTCGAAAGCGATCCATCTCGACGCGGAACCAAATATTTTCATGATGTACGATCCGATTGACTTCGAGTCGAAGCGTATGACCGGGTGACGAGGCTCGACCTCGCGAATCATTCTTTGACGATCTTTCGATGACGACCGCATCGAGCGGCCCAGGCGGCATGAGCAGCTGCTCTTCGATCGATCGTAACCAAGCCGGAGGTGCGTTCTCCCAGAAGTCGCTACCTACGACGACGAGCCGGGTTGCAGCCACGGGACGATCACTGCGAAATTCCGGCGAGGCGTAAGCCTGACAGAGCGGCTGAAGGTGTGTGGCACCCGCCCATCCCCACGCGGCGATGCCGATTGGTACAGATCCCGGTATGGTAAGCGCCCACAAGCAATTTCGGATCCAACGCTTCCGCCGTCCTTCACCCTCGAGCCGGATTACGTCTGCGAGCGCAAGAAGCAGCAATGACGCCGGCACAGCAACGAAAATAAAGACAACGATGCCGAGTGCGAAATCGCTCAAAGAATGAACCGACTCAGGTCCTCGTCTTGAGCGAGCTTCCCGAGATGACTATCGACGTACTCGGAGTCGATCCGAATGACACTACCCGCACGATCGCTGGCGTCATAAGAAAGACTTTCGAGCAGTCGTTCCATGACCGTATGCAAGCGTCTTGCGCCGATGTTCTCGGTACGCTCGTTGACGTGCGCAGCGATCTCGGCAAGCCTGCGAATACCTTCAGCAGTGAACTCGATCTCGACGCCTTCCGTACGGATTAGGGCGGCGTACTGCGTGGTCAAAGACGCGTCCGGCTCCGTCAAGATTCGCACGAAGTCTTCCACTTTCAGCGGCTCGAGTTCCACCCGAATCGGAAAGCGTCCCTGAAGCTCGGGAATTAGATCGGAAGGCTTTGCGACATGGAACGCACCCGATGCGATGAACAATACGTGGTCCGTCTTGATCGGTCCGTATTTCGTGTTGACCGTGCAGCCCTCGACGAGCGGCAGAAGGTCTCGTTGTACGCCCTCGCGGGACACGTCGGCACCATAGGTGTCTTGTCGACGACAGACCTTGTCGATTTCATCAATGAATACGATCCCGTTCTGCTCTGCGTTGCGAACCGCCTTGGCACGTAGCTCTTCCTCATTGAGCATCTTCGAGGCTTCTTCCTCGACCAGAATTTTTGTCGCCTCACGCACTTTCATTTTTTTTGCGCGGCTCTTCCCGGCGCCGAGGTTCTGAAACATGGCCTGAAGCTGTTGCTGCATTTCTTCCATGCCCGGAGGCGCGAGAATCTCCATGCCGGGCCCCATGCCGCGCAACTCGATTTCGATTTCGCGCTCGTCGAGGGCACCTTCTCGTAACATTTTGCGAAACTTTTGACGGGTTTCGGCGTCCCGCGGAGCAGCAGGCTCATCGGTGGAAAACCCCATGAGCTTGGGTTTCGGGAGCAGTGCGTCGAGGACTCTCTCCTCGGCTGCATCGGCTGCACGGTCACGAACCCGGGCCATTTCTGCCTCGCGTGTCATCTTGACGGCGACATCTGCGAGTTCTTTCACGATGGAGTCGACATCACGACCGACGTAACCCACCTCGGTGAATTTGGTAGCCTCGACCTTGACGAACGGCGCATGGGCAAGACGAGCCAAGCGGCGCGCGATTTCGGTTTTGCCACAGCCTGTCGGTCCGATCATCAAAATGTTCTTTGGTGTGATCTCAGGGCGCAGACGCTCGTCGACTTGCATCCGTCTCCAGCGATTTCGTAGCGCGATCGATACCGCGCGCTTGGCCGCATCCTGTCCGACGATGTGTTTATCGAGTTCACCCACGATTTGTCGAGGGCGTAGATCGGTTGTCACGTCGGTCACGACGACAATTCCTCGATAACCAAGTTGCGATTGGTATAGACACAGATATCGGCTGCAATGTTGAGCGCGCGTTCGACGATGTCGCGTGCCGACAAATCGGTGTTCTCAAGCAGGGCGCGTGCCGCAGCCTGCGCAAAGGGACCTCCGGAGCCGATCGCCACGAGATCGTGCTCCGGCTCGATGACATCGCCGTTGCCAGAAATAACGAATAACTTGTGAGGATCGCCAACCAGCAATAACGCTTCGAGTCGGCGAAGGTATCGGTCCGATCGCCAGTCCTTGGCAAGCTCAATCGCCGCCCGGGTGAGATTACCGAACTTGTCGAGTTTTCCTTCGAAGCGCTCGAAGAGGGTGAAGGCGTCGGCCGTGCCGCCAGCAAATCCTCCGAGTACCTTGCCTTGGCCGAGCGGGCGAACCTTTCGGGCGTTTCCCTTCATGACGGTACTGCCCAGCGTGACTTGTCCATCGCCGCCGATCGCTACGACGCCGTTACGACGCACACCGAGGATCGTGGTGCCGTGCGGATTGAACCCTTCGCTCATGTTTTCTTCCTTGCCCGCGGATGGGCCTTATCGTAGATGCGGGCGAGATGTTGGAAATCAAGATGGGTATACACCTGAGTGGTGGCGATGTCTGCGTGGCCGAGTAGTTCCTGAACCCCGCGCAGATCCTGACTGGATTCGAGCAGGTGTGAGGCAACAGAATGTCTGAAGAGATGAGGGTGGACGTGGACAGGGAGTCCCTGCAACCGGGCCCAACGTGCAATTCTCGCCTGAATGGTGCGATGCCCCACACGGCGTCCACCGCGACCGGTAAAGAGGGCTGTCTCACCGGCTCCCGCATGGTCGCCCCGAACTTTGAGCCAGGCTTGCAGCGCATCGACGGCCTTTCGACCCACCGGAAGAATTCGCGACTTGTTGCCTTTGCCCGTCACACGGACGGTGCGATCTGCAAAATCGATCGCCCCCAGATCGAGCGCGATGAGTTCCGCGAGTCGAAGACCCGACGAATAAAAGAGTTCCATGATGGCTCGATCGCGGAGCGCGAGCGGGTCATCACCCCGAATATCGAGCAGTCGACTCATTTGATCGACATCGAGTGTTTCGGGTAGGCGTCGCATCGCCTTCGGCGCCCGAACGTCCGCGGCCGGATTTTGCGTGATGACGCGCTCTCGCTGAAGAAATCGCAGGAACGTACGCACCGCCGATAATCGACGCTGAACACTTCGTGGCGACAAGCCGCCGGCGTGTGAGCGTGCCGCAAATAGGCGCAAGTGCTGCGTATCGAGCGACTTCCAAGTTTTGACGCTATTGGCTTCGCACCAATCGATCAGTGCATCGACTTCTCGAAGATAGTTTGCGGCGGTATGTGGCGAGAGACGTCGCTCGGAACCGAGATGAGTGCCGAACCGATCGCGCCACTGTCGCGCGTCGGACTTCACACGCTGAGTCCACCGTCGCAGCGGGAGAGAGCTGCGCTGATCATCTCACCGATACGAACCAAGAAATCCGTACTCACGGCCGGATTGAAACGATCGGCATCGGCGCTACCCAGTATCAGTGCGCCACGGGTGGCGCCGGGTCCGATGGGGACCAGTGCCATTGAGGCAATGCGCTCTCCAGTCTCCCCCAACAAACTCTTGCGTTGGTTTTCGGAGAAGTGTCCGCAACGGGGCTTGCCCGACGAAAGCAGCGACTCGAGCAGCGCGCGTTTGTCGTTATCGAGAACAAGCTGAGCAGGCGTGACGTCGAAGTCCTCCCGCATCGAGGCTTCCACTTGCGCTCGAACTTCCGAGGTCGTTTTTGTGTGGAGCAGGCGTAGCGTCAGCTTGTGGATACGCTCGGCCAGTTGGTCGTTGTTTCGGGCGACGCGCACGAGTTCGGCAAGGCGTTCGCGGCTTACGGCTTGTCGCTCGCGAAGAACTTTGAGTTGTCGCTCGACCAGTGACACGGTTCCATTGCCGCCATGCGGAACATGTAGGTGTTCGAGTAACTCCGGATGTGAGTCGAAAAAGTCGGGATGGTGTTTCAGGTAGTCTGCAACGTCGTCGGCACTACTCATATCCGTATGCTCCTCAAAGAATATCGATTTCGCCTCGAAATGCGACTACCGCGGGTCCGGTCATCCAACAGGCTGAGTGCCCACCCGCCCAGCTAATCTGCAGTGATCCGCCCGGCAGACGAACCTCGACGTTCTCTGCAAACCAGCCTGATCGTATGCCCGCCGCTACCGCAGCGCACGCACCCGTGCCACACGCGAGTGTTTCGCCAACGCCGCGCTCGAAGACGCGCAGCCGTGCGTGGGCGCGATCGACCACCTCTAGAAACCCGACATTTGTTCGCTTCGGAAATCTCGGATGGGACTCGAGAGCCGGCCCGAGAATATCGACGAGGGCCTTCTCCACGTTATCGACTCGAAGAACGATATGAGGGTTACCCATGGACACTTCGGTGAATGTCACCTCTTGGTCTCCGAGCAAGAGCGTGGTGGATGCAGTCGTCGGAAACAGTGGGGCACCCATATTGACCGAGACGGTCCCCGGCTGACCGAATCGTGCTTCCACACGCCCGCCGAGACTATCGATTTGGACGACGCTCTCCGAAGACGACGAAACGCGTCCCGAAAGTCTCAACCATTCAGCGACACATCGCGCACCGTTGCCGCATTGTTCGACTTCGCCGCCGTCCGCGTTGAAGATTCGGTAGGACGCGACAGCGCCAGACTCACGCGGCGGCAGAATGACGAGCGCTTGATCGAATCCGATCCCGGTATGGCGATCGGCCATGGCGCGCCACGCCGTCGAGGTAGGTAGGGGTTCGTCCTGCCGAGCCTCGATGACGACGAAGTCATTACCGAGACCATGCATTTTGGTGAAGCGTCGCATCATTAGGGTGTCGTGCGATCAGCCCATCGCCGCACGATCGCGGAAGATGCAACGATCCATCACGGTGACGATACCGGCGTTCCGCGCACGCCGAGCCGCTGCTTCGTCGATGACGCCGTCTTGGAGCCACAACGCAGGCAGCTTCAATCGAATGCAGTCTTCGACGATGCTTGCGACATGCTCCGGCCGACGAAACACATCGACGAGGTCGACAGTTTCATCGGGTGCGAGCACATCGCCGAGCCGATCGAGCGAGGGCACGCAGCGCTCACCGAGAATTTCGGTTGCTGAGGGCGTCACAGGAATGATTCGGTAACCGAACTGTTGTAAGGATCGTGCGACGCCATGGCTCGGTCGTCCGCGATCGGCACTCAGACCGACGATCGCGATCGTTCGAGTTCGATGTAACAGGGCCGCGATTTCGTCGTCAGGTGGGTTACGAAAAGGCGCGTTTTCGAAGAGCTCCCATTTGAGTCGATAGACCGCAGAGATGTCTTCGTCGCCGTAGCCGCGCCGAATCAACTCGGCGTACTCCCGAAGCATGTCATCCACCACGGGTAGGGAGACGCCGCTCGCAGCGGCCATGTCACGACAGATACGTAAATCTTTTTCGTGCAAGCGGACACGAAAGCCCGCGGGGAACGTTCCGCGAATCATATTGGGCGCACGATTGACGAAATACCAAGCGCTACCCGCACCACGACTTAAGGTATCGACGAGCAGCTCAAGGGGTAATTTTTGCGCACGTGCAAAAGCCATAGCCTCTGCAACAGTCCGAATAATCCCTGCGCAAAGAATTTGATTCGTCGCCTTCGTCGCTTGGCCTGCACCGTGCGGACCAAAAAGGCTAATGGTCTTGCCCATGGCCTCGAGCACCGGGCGTGCTCGCTCGAAATCTTTGGAATGTCCGCCGCACATGATGGCGAGCGTCGCCTTCTGGGCTCCTTCGACTCCTCCGCTGACGGGACAGTCGAGAAAGTCGGCGTGACGCTCGGCGAGTAGGGCTGCCGCTATACGGGCGGTGTCGGCACTTACCGTTGAGCAGTCGATCACGAGCGCGTGAGGTTGAATGTCGGGCAACGCAGCGCGTATCACCTCTAATACGTCCGTGTCCGCCGAGACGCACAGCACGATGACGTCGCAGTGACGGGCGAGCTCAGCAGGGTCGCTGGCCAGACGGCAGCCGAGTTCGTGGGCGAGGGCCGTGGATTTATCGACGGAGCGGTTCCAGACCCCGGCGAGTAATCCCGCTTTATGGAGATTGCGTGCCATTGAAAGGCCCATGGCACCCAAACCGATGAATCCCACCTGCATGGCGCGGAGTTTAGCAGGCCACCTTGTCTGCCGACCGACGTGCCGAACCACAAAAAAACGGGGCGGCAATCTTTCGATTGCCGCCCCCAGGCTTTACAGGGGACAACTGTAATTCGAGGTTCAGTTCGAGTAGGCCCGCTCGTTGTGTTCGTTGGTGTCGAGCCCTTCGCGCTCCGACTCCTCGGGGACTCGCAGACCGACGATCAGATCGGCGATTTTGAACGCGATAAACGCGGCGACGGCGGACCAAACAATCGTGACACCCACGGCTTTCGCTTGAGTGAGCACTTGCGTCGCGATCGGATTCGATCCGACCGAGGCGGTCACCCAGTCGGTCACGAGGCCGGGGCCACCGAGCGTCTGGCTATTGAACACACCCGTCAGCAGCGCACCCAGAATGCCACCGAGACCGTGAACGCCGAACACGTCGAGCGAATCGTCGGCCTTGAGTAGTCTCTTCAGACCCGTCACGCCCCACAGGCAGACCAGACCGGCAACGATGCCGATGATGAGCGCGCCCATCATTCCGACGTTACCTGCGGCTGGCGTGATCGCGACGAGACCCGCCACGGCGCCCGAAGCCGCACCAAGCATCGAGGCATGACCCTTCAACGCCCACTCGGCGAAGGACCACGCGACCACCGCCCCGGCCGTCGCGAGCAGGGTATTGAGGAAGGCGAGTGCGGCGAAGTTTCCGGCCTCGAGCGCCGAGCCCGCGTTGAATCCGAACCAACCCACCCACAGCAACGAGGCTCCCACCATCGTGTGAACGAGGTTGTGTGGCGGCATGGGTTCACGGCCGTAGCCCACGCGTTTGCCCACCATGTATGCACCCACGAGGCCCGCGACACCGGCGTTGATGTGGACAACCGTACCGCCTGCGAAATCGAGAGCGCCCCACTGCCACAACAAGCCCGCCTTCGAATTCATTTCGTCGACGACGCTCGGATCTGTATACGCATCGGGGCCCATCCAGAACCAAACCATGTGCGCGATCGGCACATAACAAATCGTGAACCAGATCACCATGAAGATCAGCACTGCGGAAAACTTCATGCGCTCCGCAAACGCACCGACGATGAGTGCGCAGGTGATACCCGCAAACGTGGCCTGGAAGGCGACGAAGCTGATTTCCGGAATGACTACGCCTTTGCTGAATGTCGCTGCATAGGCAAATGTTCCGGCGACCGGATCCCATACGCCATTCAGGAAGAGCCGTGCGGTTCCGCCGAGGAACGCGCTTCCTTCCGTGAATGCAAGTGAGTAACCGTAGATACACCACAAAACGACGATGAGCGAGAAGCCCACCATCACCTGCATCAATACCGACAGGATATTCTTTGACCGAACCAGTCCGCCGTAGAAGAGTGCGAGTCCGGGAATGGTCATCAGCACCACGAGAAGGGTGGAAACCATCATCCAGGAGACATCGCCCTTGTCTGGCGTGGGCGCGTCCTGAGCGACCGCAATGATGGGTGCCAAGGTTCCGAGCGTGGCTGCTATCAAGCTCGCCAGCCTACGGGACCCACCCGTAATCAGATTTTTCAACTTACATGTGATGCTCATTTCAATCTCCCTGCTCGCCGTTTAATCAGGTTGCCGCCACGCCGGTTTCGCCGGTTCGGATGCGTATGGCCTGCTCGATACTCGCCACGAAAATCCTGCCGTCGCCCACTTTCCCGGTTCGAGTCACATTCGCGATGGCCTCGATCACCGGCTCCACGACAGCTTCGTCGACGGCGATCAACACTTGGACACGCGGTACGAAGTCGATCTGGTACCGCGCGCCGCGATAAACCTCTGCGTGACCGTGCTGAGCGCCATACCCGTGTACTTCCATAACGGTCATGCCTTGCACGCCGATCCGCGCCACGGCCATCTCGAGATCGTCCAACTTGTGAGGCCGGATGATCGCGGTGATCATTTTCATCGCCACGCCTTCATCGCCGCACCTGCACAATCGGACGTCAAACCGCATGAACCGAGGGCTAATGCCGCTCGGCGCACGACCCGACATCGCGCTATCCTTCGCAACGCTCGGTCGGCGTCAGAGGTTTTGCAGATTCCATGCCATCCTGTGACTGCCCCAAACCGGGCAAAACGGGCGGCTTTAAAGAGTTTTTGAGGTTTTGGCGCACCGTTTTGGCGCTTTGGGAGAAACCCTCTGCGTCAATAGGGGGCAAAGGAGGTATCACCATGGATTTCCGTGTCGACGATCTGGCTCGCAGACTATTCGAGAGCATGCCACCCACCGTGCAAAACATGCGCCACGATCTCGAGGACAATTTTCGGGCCGTCCTGCGCGCCAACCTCGCTCGCCTCGATCTTCTCGCTCGCGACGAGTTCACCGCCCAGACCAAGGTCCTCGAGAGAACCCGAGCCCGTCTCGAAGACGTCGAGCAGCGACTCGCTCATCTCGAGGCTCGCCTCGCCGCCACCGCTCGCGACTGACCTGCTGCCATGTCAGTCGCGCACATTCTTTGTCGCGCGCAGCTCGGTTTAATCGCACCACGCGTCGACGTCGAAGTTCATCTCGGCGCGGGGTTACCTTGTTTCAATATCGTCGGACTGCCTGCGACTGAGGTCAAAGAAAGTAAAGAACGGGTTCGAGCAGCGCTCGTGAACTCGGGCTTCGAGTTACCCGCGGGGCGCATCACGGTCAATCTCGCGCCTGCAGAGCTGCCCAAGGACGGCGGCCGGTTCGACCTCGGTATTGCCATCGGCATCTTGATCGCCAGCGGGCAAGTTACCCCGAAGCGCTCTCTCGATTCGCTCGAATTCTTTGGCGAGCTCGGGCTTGCCGGCGAGCTTCGTCCGATTCGGGGTGCATTACCTGCGGCAGCCGCTGCAGCCCTTGTAGGTGCGGCAGTCGTATTGCCTCAAGGAAATCGCCACGACCTCCACTGGTGTCCGAATCTCGAGGCGCTGACGGCCGACAGTCTGCGTGCGGTTTGCGAAAAACTGATCAACCCGGAAATCCAGATTCCTCGGCCTGCCGAACTCAAGCCGTCAGAGTCCTGCAGCGCTCCGCCTGACGAAACGACCCTCGACGGGCCACGGCTATCCGACGTGTGCGGCCAAGCACGCGGGAAGCGCGCGTTGGCGGTGGCCGCTGCAGGCGGGCACAGTCTGCTGATGGTGGGGCCACCCGGTTGTGGCAAGACCATGCTTGCCGAGCGATTGCCTTGGTTACTGCCGGGGCTGACGAAGGCCGAAGCGTTGGAAGTCGCCATGATCACCTCGATCACTGCAGAGGCTTTGCCAGAGGTGATACGCCGACCTTTTCGCTCGCCGCATCACACGGCATCCGCCAGCGCCATCATCGGTGGCGGAGCGGGGGCGGGGCCCGGCGAGATCACGGTGGCGCATCGAGGCGTACTCTTTCTCGACGAGCTACCCGAATTCGATCGTCGAGTGCTCGAGGCGTTGCGCGAGCCGCTCGAGACGGGGCGCGTAGCGGTGTCGCGGGTGGGTGCGAAGGCGGAATATCCGGCGAGCTTTCAGTTGATCGCCGCCATGAACCCGTGCCCTTGCGGACATGCCGGATCGCGATTCGGGGGATGTCGATGCAAGCCGGCGGTGATCGAGCGCTATCGAGCACGCTTGTCTGGTCCCTTGCTCGATCGCCTCGATCTTCGTGTAGCCCTCGAGTCGGTAAGCGATGCCGATCTCGCTCTTCATCGTCGAGCGAGACAAGACCCGCACTCGGAAGAGATATCGCTGTCAGACGAGCGTCGCGTCCGAGCGCAAATCGTTTCGACGAGATCTCGGCAGCTTGCGAGGCAAGGGTGTCTCAACGCGTCATTGGCGGGCCGAGCACTGACGACGGTCTGCCGTCTCGAACAAAGCGCTCATCGTGTATTGCTGGCGTCCCGCGTGTCGCAGGGCGGAAGCCTTCGTTCTCAAGATCGCTTGATGCGTGTCGCGCGCACGATCGCTGATCTTCGCGAAAGCGAGTCGATCGGCGAAGCGGATGCGCTAGAGGCGGTCGCGATGAGAACGGCGCTCTCTTAATCGCAGGCCGCGTTATTTCGCCTTGGTCACCATGTAATCGACGGCAGCCTTGACGAGATCGTCCGGCAGATCGGTACGCCCACCCTTGGCCGGCATGACGCCGTTTTTACCGGTGTAACCCTCGATGGCATGCTTGTAGAGGATGTCGTTACCTTGCGCGAGACGGGGTGCCCAAGCTGCGCGATCATCCGAGCGGGGTGCACCGCCGATACCATTGAGGTGGCAGGCGCCACACACCTGTTCGTAGACACCGATACCGTCGGTGGGAATGGCGAGTTGCGCGACCACGGCGCCCGCAGCCGGGACGATGTCGAGGCCGGTATTGTCGCGGCCGGCGACGGCAACGCGACCTGCAGTGAGATTTTTTTCGACGTCGGCGACGTACTTGGGATCCATCAAAAGATGGGCGCTCTGCGTATCACGACCGACGGCTCGGGCCAGCGCGAACAGCACGATCGCGATGACGATGAGGATGCCGAGCACGAGGCTGAAGATATTGAAGAACTGGGAGTCCTGTTTGCTCACGACGTTATCCAAAAAGCCCTAGGGAAATTCGGCCGGCAGTATAGCCGCTACCGGGGGTTGCGCGCACGCGTCGGGCTCGACTGCAGGCTCAGCGATACCCCAACCAAGTTCGTACCGCGGGCGTTGATCCGACCGAAACGGATGCGGCCATCCAGTGGTAGGTCTTGCAGCAATTTTCCCGGAAAGATCAGCGGTGCTTCGGGGTCCTGAAGATGAACTCCGCCAGATGTTTTGGGGAAAAATTATCGATAATATTCGGCCCTCGCCGGGAGAAATGTTTTCCGCATGATGAGGTAAGCCAGGAAATGACGTTATTCATCCTTTCGTCGCGCTTATTCGTGGCCTTGCTGCTGAGCAGCCTTGTGCGCGACGTCATCGCGGCACCGATGTGCGCCACAAGCGTCGAAAAGAGCCAAGTTCGTGCTGCCTTGGAAGGGCGGGAGCCCGCGCCTCTCGGCGTAGTTGCGGCGTCGCTCAAGCTGCCGGAGGCACTCGTGGCTAGTGCGCTTCCTCCCGCTCAGGCTCACGGTGTCGGAGCCGAACACTTTCGCGTTATCTGGAAGAGCATTGAGCGCTGGAGCGATGCCACGACGTTCATCACTAAAGGTCCGAATTTATTCGAGATCCACGGCACGGTAGGTCGGGGAGAGCCATCGAAGCGCAGCAGCTTCTTCAATATCGATCGGGAAGGGCCGGGTCTCGCAGGACATCTACGGCCTGATCTCTACGGCTCGATTTACGTGCTGCAAATTCCGGGCATCTCAAGTACGTTGCGCGGCATCGTTTTTTTTGATCTCGCCGGAGACTCGGTGTTCTCGGTATTTGTCCCGGGCGAGGGAGTGCCAGCACCACCGATCGTGATCCGAGAATTCGAGGCGACGTCAGACCTGATCCGAAGGCTTCCCTCTATCTGCCCGTGACGTGGGCGACCCGAGGAACTTTTTCGTGCCGATAGGGTCTATGGCTATAGTTCCTCCATGAATGACGGTTTTCGCCATAGCGGTCTTCTCGTTTCTCACCTTCTCGTTCCTCTCGTCCTCACTGTCATATTGTTAGCTGCGATCGCAGCGCTAGATGCCGATCACCGGATCGCGCAGACCTTTTTTTTCGATGACTCCACGCAGCGCTGGATCGGTCGTGACAATTTTTGGACCAACGAATTTCTTCACCGAGGCGGACGTAATCTGATGCGTCTCATCGCCGTTCTTGCCATCGCCGGCTGGGTCACGAGCTTTTACTCGACGCGACTCAAGCCCAGTCGACGCGCACTGGGTTACCTCGCGCTGTGCTTGGCCATCGTTCCACTGACGGTGGGCGCCCTCAAGGAGACGACCAATGTCGATTGTCCGTGGGATCTCCAAGGTTTTGGAGGAGAGCGGCCGGAGATTCGCTGGTATGAGGATCGACCCGAGGGTCTGCCGCGAGCCGCATGCTTTCCAGGCGCGCACTCCTCTTCGGCGTTTGCGTTGTTCGCATTTTATTTCGTGCTACTCGCCAATCATTCGCAGCGTGCGCGATTGGCGTTGGGAGCGGTGCTCGTACTCGGCACCGCATTCTCGGTGGCGCAGCAGTCACGCGGTGCGCATTTCGTTTCTCACGATCTGGTATCTGCGCTCATCGCGTGGTTGATCTGTCTGGGTCTTTATTGGAAGTTGCTTCGACATGAATAGGGTTACGCTGTCGACCACAAGCGCCGCATTGATGCTCATAATTGCTGTCGGCGGGGCGGTGGCGTCGGAAACGGTGCATGAGTCGGAAGCGCGCAAATTGTTTACAGCGAGAGCAGATCGACTGTCGTCGCTCCGTCCGAGCGATGTTCCCAACGATGCCGCGCTCGAATTCGCAGGAGCGAAAATTGGTACGGTGACCGTTCGAGTACTCGACGTATTCGATACCCACCGTCCTGACGAGAATATTTGGGCCTTTCGCACGGCCAATCGGCTGCACTTGAACACGCGCGAGTCCACGGTCAGAGACCGTCTTCTGTTTTCGGAGGGAGAGCTGTATCAGGGGCGACTACTTCAAGAGAGCGAACGCCTGCTGCGCGACGCTCGCTATCTGTACGACGCATCGGTTACTCCGATCCGTTATCGAGACGGCATCGTCGATATCGAGGTCGTCACGCGCGATGTTTGGACCTTGAATCCCGGCGTGTCGTTCGGTCGGAAGGGCGGCAAGAATATATCGGGCTTCGAGCTCG
>JBEAXT010000028.1:0-6405 GCA_041159695.1 Pseudomonadota bacterium | reverse complement strand
CGAGCTCGAAGCCCGATATATTCTTGCCGCCCTTCCGACCGAACGACACGCCGGGATTCAAGGTCCAAACATCGCGCGTGACGACCTCGATATCGACGATGCCGTCTCGATAACGGATCGGGGTGACCGATGCGTCGTACAGATATCGAGCGTCGCGAAGCAGGCGTTCGCTCTCTTGCAAGAGCCGCCCGCGATAAAGCGCTCCCTGTTCGAATAACAGACTACTTCTAACGGTAGACTCGCGCGTGTTCGGGTGAAGCCGATTCGCGGTGCGAAAGGCCCAAATGTTTTCATCAGGACGGCTGGTGTCGAATACGTCGAGTACTCGTACCGTCACCGTGCCGATCTTTGCTCCCGCAGCCTCGAGCGTCGCGTCGTCGGGAACATCGCTCGGACGGCGCGAAGACAACGGGTCCGAACGGGCCGAAAACAAGTTTCGTCCTTCGGGCTCTTGAGTGTCTTCCGCAGCATGGGCACCACCGCCGGCGAGCACCGTCAGGACGACAGCGATCAGAACAGCGTGGAGATTTTTAGTCATGCCGCAACACCCTCCAAGACAGCGCAAAGCAGATCAACCACGCAATGAGCGCCGATACGAGGTCGTGAGAAACGAAATGCGCACCGCGTGACTGCTGCGCTACGGAGAACGCCGTACCAATCAACAGCACCGCTCCCAGTGCAAGCCGAGCCCGTTGCGGATGATCGGCGAGCAGCAAAAAGTAAAAGGCGAAGAGCGCGAACGCGGACGACGAATGTGCGCCCGGGAAACACGCGGCTCGCGGCAGATTATCGGGGCGATCTTGATACCAGTGGATTTCCGGCCGCTCACCGCCGAAACCCTGGAGATCCCACGGACAATCGACGTTCGTCGTCTCCTTGAGGGCGCCCACCGTCAGCGGAACGATCGCCAAGCACAACGCGAGGTAACCCAGAGCGCGTCGACGGGACTTGAGCCGTTGCGAATAAAAACTTGCGATCCAGCCGGCGATCGCAAGAACAGCGATCAGACGCATCAGGTTGCGTCCGCCCCGGTGGAGAAACTCATTAGCCCAGAAATTGTCACGACCGATCCAGCCTTGGGTCGCGTCATCGAAAAAAAGCGCCTGCGCGATACGGTGATCGGCATTGAGGGCCGCCAGCACTGCCAATAACACTACGGTGATCAGGAGAGGAACGACAAGATGCGAGATCAGAAAACTGCGATGAGTGAGGCCGCCGTACATATGAAAACTATAGGCATGGACCTCTACAAAGTGAGAAAGTTCCGTCGTTCGTCCGCGTCACGGGCAGATCGGAGACAGCTTGCGGATCAGGTCTTCCGTTGCCTCGAACTCTCGGATCACTTTCGGCGGCGCCGGTTTCCCCTCACCCGGGACGAAAACCGAGAACACCGAGTCTCCGGCAAGATCGAAAAAAACCACACCGCGCAACGTGCTTGAGGTCCCCGGGATTTGTAGGACGTAAATCGAGCTGTAGAGATCGGGCCGCAAATGACCTGCGAGGCCTGAGCCTTCCCGATCGATGTTAAAGAAACTACTGCGCTTCGAGGGTTCTCCCCGACCTACCGTGCCGTGGATCTCGAATAAATTCGGCCCTTTGGTGATGAACGTGGTGGCATCGCTCCAGCGCTCGATACTCCTCCAGATCACCCGAAAGTGTTCGGCTCCGACACCGTGGGCGTGAGCGGTGGGAAGCGCACTGGCCACGAGTGCCTCAGGCAGCTTGAGCGATGCCGCAACCATGCCGAGAGGCGCGGGCTCCCGTCCTTCTAGGGCGGCACGAACTTGGCTCTTCTCGGCGCTTGTGGCGCACATCGGTGCTGCGATGGCGTCGCGTACGCTGCTGCTCAGCAACAAGATTATTAACAAGCGCACCGATACGGTGAATGACGTCATTTCTTGTTCTTCCTGATCAAGCGGAAAACACTTCCCCCGGCGAAGGCAGCACGTTGTCGACCACCTTTCGCCACACGACCGCCCGACACTGTCGCTCGTCGAGATCTTTGATGCTCACTTGCAAAACCTTAACCCCTTCACGCGTTGCAAGCTGGTCTGCGGTGAGACTACGCACGGATGACTCAGGCGGCAGGAACGCAAGCAGTAACTCTACTTGGGTCATCCCCGCCCCCAAAAATGTTTGACTATCGACGAAGTCATTGACGTGCAACACCGCTTCCCAAGACAGTTCGCGTTCGAGTTGACGGCGAGCGCGAGTGATCAACTGGCGTGACCCGACGCGCTCCATATCAAACAACATGATGATGACGGTCTCCGCTTCGCGCGCGCGTGAGGCGTCCCAGAAGCGATCGAAGCCTCGCTCCGTGGCATGCTGCGCGCCGTAATAAGTCTTGGCGATCGCGAAGTAAGCCAGCCCCACTTTGAATGGCAGCGTCAGGTCGATCACGAAATTGGAATAGCTGAGACTGAAAAACGTGATCACGACGAGAGCCGTCTGACCTACGGTGAATACGCGAGTAATCACCGATTGGTCCGCCCCGACCAAAAAAGCGCGCGACAAAAGCGCCAGTATCACGATAGACAGCGCCAGACCGAGCAATGGCGAGGTCACCGTTAGTGCGGTGCCTGACATGGCATCATCGATTGCCGTGGCGATAATGATGTTGTCATCAACCGTCGCAGATATCGCGGTAGGCTTGACGGTGGAAATTCCCGGCGCCGACGCGCCAATGATCACGATCTTCCCTGAGAATCGACCGAAGTCGAACGGCGACGTCCCGCGCATCCCCTCATATAAATCGGCGAACGAGATACGCGTGTAGTCTCCTCGTTTATTTCGCCAATTGAGCTTCGAGGACTTCTCAGTTCCAGGCTCGATGTCTCCACCTGCGAGCTTGACCACGCTGGCCACGCTCGAGGGTAGATAGGAACCTCCTGCAGGAAGCCAGTACTGATATCGACGGACGATGCCGTCGTCATCGGTCAGCAGGTTCGACGCTCCCATATTGCGCTGAAGGCTGCTGAACATCGGCAGGACTGCGGCAACCGTCGTCGGCCCGTCGGAGGGCTCGCCCGTCGGTCGAGCACCGGGGATCTGTGCGGCCTCCAGTCGGCTGACACCGTCGTTGACCGACGGCAGGCGAATGAAGGGGAACACCAAGCGATCGTAGGCGGCTGCGACTTCAGCCAGCGCCTCGTCGCCGGCCGGATCACGCGTATCACGCTCGGACACATGAACGTTGAGTAGTACAGCGGCGGGCTGAGCTTCCGCGATGTTCGCTAAGGCTTCAGCGAGGACTGCCCGACTCCAGGGCCAGCGGCCCTGCTCACGTCCCACACGCTCTAGGGATCGCTCATCAATATCTACGATGAGAATATCGGGCGATGCCGGCGGGCTCGAGAGTCGCAAATTGAGCAACGAGTCGTCGACATCAGCGCCGCGGGCGCCATACAGTCCCTTCAGCGAAAAATCGGTCACGATGAAGAGACCGAGTGCGATGGCGAGTATCAAATAAAAGCGTGACTCCCAACGACGCGTGAGGCTACCGACCGAGGGCAGTATCCGGCTGATCACGGAATTCATGGGGGACTCACCTTGTATTGGTTGATACGCGCTGACGCTTTGGATAACCCGACAGCCGAGTCGATATCCGGGGTGACCGCCCCAACCAAGGTGGCGATGCGATCATTGATCGTCGGGGTCGTCGTTCGTAGCAACGAGACGTCGGTACCTTGCGCTGCCGCTACGGTAATCCGCTCTAAAACTCCCACGAGTGCGGAGGCGTCGTATCCCGCGCTCGCGGCAAGGCGCATCCCCTCTTCATCGGCAATGAAATCAAGAATCGGATCGAGAGGTCTCAGATAGGTCTCGATTGCAGGCTGACGCAGCGACTTTAGATGGTGCCCCCGACGGGCGTGGGCGATCTCGCGTGCGAGTATTCCGGCAAGTTCGTCTTCGGTGGACAGCAGGCTATAGAGTCCGCTACTGAGAATGACCATTCCGCCGGGCAATCCGAAAGAGATGATCGAAGGAGAATCGACCACGACGAATCGCCACTGCGAACCACCATCGATTCGACTGACCACCCACAGACCCACTTGATTGACATAGCCCTGAATCACCGTGTTCTGAATCGGCTTGGCAACTCCGAGCAAGATGGCAGCGATGTCCTCTTGAACGATGCGCGGATCGGCGGTCGCGTCCGTCGACTGCGGTACAGGCGAGGGTCCTGGTAACGTGATCTTGCGCGGTACGAGTCCGCCCTCTGCGACAAAGCGCGCCCGGGCACTCGCATCGAGAGTGGCGGATGACAAGCCGCGTATCGCCGCAGGATCGGCCGTCGCCGCAAGCAGGTTCGCGCGATCCAGCAGCGCATGACGTCCGAGCATACTGCGCGTCCCGCTGACTAAGACCACGTTGTTCGTCGCATCGCGTCCGGACGCCACCGCCGCAAGACCGGCCGCAGGACCCGGCGCGAAAAGCCTGACCGAAGACATTCGGACCCAGCCTGTACTGCCATTTCGCAACTCGACTCGACGCCAAAAGCCCCTTCTCTCGTGGGCCGTCACCCGGTCGCCAGCCTGCGCGCGGCCTGTGGTGCTCGAGGTCGGTAGCGGCTCAGCACGAAGCAGGTCATCCGCCGTAAAAAACGCTCGCTGACCCTCAGCAAAAGACACGGCTGAGAACAGAGCGAGAGTCGGCAAGAGGAGCCAGGACCGCATACCGACAATCTAATCTGGAGTCATTGCGCGATAAAGCACTCTATTAAGTGACCCATGGGCCAACCGCGGGTTGGCGGTCGACATGATCAGGTTCCTATTACATAGTAGGCACGTCATGGCGCACCATTCCGGCCTGTCTCTGATCGCCGCGTTGGGTTTCGCAGCAATCTTTGTGCTGGCGCCTCGGGTCGCATCCGCCGTCGACCGCCTAGAGCTGCGGATCGACCGAGTCGAGGTGGCGGGTTCCGTGATGAGAGACACACGGCTCAAAATATCCTTGGACCCGAATACGGCTGTCCCTCGCGGGCGTTTAAGTCTCGGTTCGACCCCGGTGGGCCCCGTCTCCATGAACTTGGCCTTGCGAGACACCGGAAGCAAGGGGCTCGTCTTCGTCGGAGATGAATTCAGATTTGCCGAGGGTGACGTCCGATTCAGTGCCTCGCTGATCGGTCGCCGTTGGGCCTTTGCGATCGACGCCACCTCCATCTCCGGCGAATCACTCCTCGAATTGAGCCGTCCTTTCATTGACGTTCCGGAAGGCGTTACCACCCAGGGTCGACTCGATACGTCCCTGCAGCTTGCGGGCAGAACCGATGCGCTGCTACCGGAAGTGATGAACGTTGATTTCCGTGGTTCAAATCTCGGCTTTTCGA
Source organism: Pseudomonadota bacterium (assembly GCA_041159695.1). Classification (GTDB taxonomy): domain Bacteria; phylum Pseudomonadota; class Gammaproteobacteria; order Steroidobacterales; family Steroidobacteraceae; genus UBA964. Next base: position 1,073 of record JBEAXT010000028.1, on the reverse strand, counting down.
ATGCTGAAGGCACGATCGCCGCTGAGGGAATCGGCGTGGAAGCGCGGCTCGGCCTATCGTCAAACGGTAACCAAAAATTCTTGATCGCGGGATATCTGGATAGCAAAACCGGCGAGGCACTCTTCAACAACGCCTACTTAAAACTTGCTTCGCATCCCACACGCATCGGATTCGAGGGCGAACTCGAGGCGAATCGTCTGCGCATCGGCTTGCTCGATATCAAACAGGAAGGGCTGCTCAGCGCGACGGCGACTGCGGAGATCGCTCAGAAAACAAATTTTTTTGATTCGCCAATCGATGTTCAGGCACTGACGCTAAATTCGGCGACATTTTCGCTGCAGGAGCTCCGCTTCCCCGCGATTTATACGACCTATCTGCAAACGGCGCTCGCCGGCACGGCGCTCGATGCGCTCCAGTCTTCCGGCAACGTCTCAGGGACTCTCAAGATCATCGATAACAAGCCTGTTTCCGGAGAACTCAAACTAAACGATCTTTCTTTGCGGGATTCCAAAGGCCTGTTTTTTCTAGACAGACTGAGAGGCCAAATTGACTGGGTCCCGGACGATCAAGAGCCTAACGAGCCCTCAGCCCTCGCATGGGACGCCGCCGGTCTTTACGACGTACGCGGTGGTGCATCTTCGCTACGACTTGTTCTGCGAGGCTTATCCGCTGCGTTGCTGGAGCCTGTTCGTCTTCCCGTCTTTGATGGTGCGATCAATGTTCAGGAGTTACGTCTAAGGGATGCGGGTTTGCCGAATATGCAAGTCCAGTTCACCGGTGAAATCGAGCCGATCAGTATGAGCGAGATCAGCCGAGCCTTCGGCTGGCCGGAACTCGGTGGTTTCGTGACGGGCCGTATTCCTCGTGTGGAATTCAAAGACAACACGCTGATCTTCGGGGGCGATCTCGAAGCGGAAATATTTGATGGGCTCGTGCGCGGAAGCAATTTCAGCCTGAGCGACCCCCTCGGACGCTGGCCACGACTCTCCGCCGACCTGACGATCGACAATCTGGATCTCGAGACACTGACCTCCACGCTCGAATTCGGAGCGATTACCGGCCGTATCGACGGA
>JBEAXT010000172.1:0-3173 GCA_041159695.1 Pseudomonadota bacterium | reverse complement strand
CAACGTTGTCGGTCAAGGCAATGTTCGCGAAGGCGTGTCGCGCATCGAGCTCAACGACCCCTACCGTCGCCTCACCTGCGGAAGTCAGTCGACCGACATACCGCAGGACTTTGCCCCGCGCTCGTGCGGAATCGAAACGTGATTTCATGGTCGCATCGTGCTGAGGCAGACGGGTCAGGAAGTCCTCGATCGAACCTTTCTCCAAACCCGCAGGGACGAGACTCTCGACTTTGACGTCCGAAAGCTCGAGTACCAGACCCATCTCGCGGCCCAAAATAATGAGCTTGCGCGCCACATCCATACCCGAGAGGTCATCGCGAGGATCGGGCTCGGTGTAACCGCGCTGCTTGGCATCCGCCACGATCTCGCTGAATGGGCGCGACCCGTCGTAGACGTTGAAGAGATAGGCGAGCGTGCCCGAGAAAATACCCTCGATACTCGAGATGTCATCACCGGTCTCGCGCAGATCTCGCAGCGTCTGAATCACGGGAAGTCCGGCACCGACCGTCGCTTCGTAAAGATAATGCGTGCCGCCTGACTGTCGCGCCTGACGTAATCCACGGTAAAACGCCATCGGCGCACTGTTGGCTTTCTTGTTCGGCGTCACGATATGAATTCCTGACGCCAGCCACGTCGGATAATGCTGCGCGACCTCACTGCTCGCGGTGCAATCGATGATCACCCGATTCGGGAGATAGTCGACCCCCACATGTGCGGCAAAAGACTCGAGATCGGGCGAGGCATTCGACGCCGCGAACTCGGGTTGCCAGCGCGCGAGCGGGACGCCCATGTCCGACAACAGCATTCGCTTGGAGGACAGCAAACCCCGCAGACGCAGATCGAGTTTGAAATCGCGACGTAGCCGCTCGCTCTGCGAAGCCAATTGTTCAAGCAGTACGCGCCCGACAGTTCCCGGGCCGATGACACCCACAGACACAGTGTGAGCGGAGAGATAAAAGCTCGAGTGCACGGTTCGGAGAGCACGGGTCGCCGCCTTGGCCGGCACGACGACGGAGATATTGCGCTCTGAAGCGCCCTGAGCGATCGCACGTACGTTGACGCCCGCCGCGCCGAGCGCGCCGAATACTTTGGCCGAGATGCCTGGGATACCCGCCATGCCGTCGCCAACCACCGCGAGAATCGCGAGCTCGCGATCGACTTCGACAGACTGGATCTGCCCATCCGAAAGTTCTCTCGAAAATGCAGCACGTACGGTCGATACGGCACGATCCGCCTGCTCGCGCGGTACGGCACAACAGATCGAGTGCTCGGAACTCCCTTGAGAAATAAGGACGACCGAAATCCCCTCCTCGCGCAAAGCACCAAAGAGCCGCGAGGCCGTTCCCGGCACGCCGATCATGCCGGCACCCTCGAGATTGAGGAGCGCGATGTTCTCGATGGTCGTGATGCCTTTGACGGCGAGCGCCGACTGGGGCCGCGCGCAAATCAGTGTCGCGGCATGCTCGGGCGCAAAGGTATTGCGGATCCAAATGGGGATCTCGCGACCAATGGCCGGTGCCATCGTTTGCGGGTGAATGACTTTTGCGCCGAAGTACGCGAGCTCCATCGCTTCGTTGTAGGACAACGAGTCGATGACCTGCGCGTCGGGAACCCGACGCGGATCGGCGGATAGGACCCCGTCGACATCGGTCCAGATATGGATTTCGGAGGCATCGAGCAGAGAGCCGAAAATCGATGCCGAGAAATCACTGCCGTTACGGCCGAGCGTGGTCTGAACGCCGCTGACGTCGGTTGCAACGAATCCGGTAATGATTAAGGTGCCGACGAAATCCGACGGGACCTGACTCGCAAGGCGGCGCTTCGATTCGTCCCATTTGACGAGCGGACCCAGCGGGCCCCACTCGACCCATACGACCTCGCGAGCATCCAGCCAGCGCACGGGACCCGGACGCTTCGCTTTCGTCTCCGGACGACTTTCATAGAAATCCCGGAAGAGGCGCGTCGACCAAATCTCGCCGAAACCTGAGATGAGATCGGTGATGTGACGCCCCGCCGAACGCGTCAGACGGACCGCCTGTAAAATCCCCTCGATATCGTGACGATCCCGATCGAAGACCTCGAGATATCGATTGGCGCCGTCTTCAGTCAGCAGTTCACCCGCGATTCGGGCGTGGCGGTCGCGAATCGCCTCGAGCCCGGACTGAAACCCGAGATCCTGGCGCTCTGCCTGCGCCACGAGCGCGAGCAATGCATCGGTGACGCCTTTACAGGCCGACAGGACGACCCCCAATCGGTTCGTCGACTGTCCGTCGAGGATCGACGCGACGCGGCGGAAGCAGTCCGCGTCGGCGACGCTGGAACCGCCAAATTTATGTACTGCCCAAGGGGAACCCGTCATGGGTGTCAATCCGTGCTGACGAAACAGTTAACTGTATCGGCGCCCACCCTTCGAACGCAAGGAAGCAAGACTCTCTAGAGGCCAACCGAGGCTTCACGCTTCCCCTACACTGCCGGCCCCATGGACATCCCCTCAGACGCACTCTCGATTGCCCTACTGGCGGGCCTGCTGGCCGCCACAGGACTGGTCGCCGGCCTGATTGCCGGGCTGTTGGGCGTCGGCGGCGGCATCGTGCTGGTTCCGGTGCTCGAGTACGCGCTTCGCTATGCTGGCTTCCCCAAAGAATGGTGTATGCATGTCGCCGTCGCCACCTCTCTTGCGACGATCATCCCGACCTCCATCAGCTCATCCAGGGCACACCACCTGCGCGGCGGTATCGATTGGGTGATCGTCAAACATTGGGCGCCTGGAATGATTCTCGGCGGACTCGCAGGCAGTCTGCTCGCAGCCCAGGCCAGCGACGAGGTGTTGACCGGCGTCTTCGGACTGGTCGCTGCGCTCGTTGCTGCGAAGATGTTCTTGCCGCTTGATCATCTGCGCCTCGCGGAAAGCGTTCCGAAAGGATTCCCCGGTAACCTGCTGGCCGCGATGATTGGCGGCGTCTCCTCGATCATGGGAATCGGCGGCGGAACTTTATCCGTGCCCGCGATGACCATGACGGGAGGTGCGATCCACTCGGCTGTTGGCACCGCAGCGTTCTTCGGACTCTTGCTCGCTGTGCCCGGAACGATCGGATACCTGTTTGCGAGCCCCGACGTGCCCTTGCCCGGCTTCACCGTAGGACTCGTCAGTTTCGCGGCACTGGCCGTGATCG
>JBEAXT010000020.1:0-12444 GCA_041159695.1 Pseudomonadota bacterium | reverse complement strand
GCGGCCGCCTGCCATGCGATGACCGGTGTACAGAGCGACGAGCTGCTCGCGCGTCCGGCCGCCGAGCTCATGCGACGAACCTTCGCAGGACTCGATCTTCGAATCCACGGTTCACACGCGGTCGGCTTTCGGTGTCGATGCAGTGCCGAACGTGTCGAGGGCATGCTGCGATCGCTCGGCGCATCGGAGGTCGAGTCGATCATCGCTGAGCGCGGCCGGGTGACCGTGACCTGCGAGTTCTGTCACAAGCCCTGGGGTTTCGATGCGGTGGACGTCTCCCGTCTTTTTGGCCCTGCCGCGGATCAGCCGCCAGGCTCCAGCGCCGTCAATTGAGCGCTGCGTGAGCGGCGGCGTCAGCCTCGATGCGCGCTCGCGAGATACGACTCGCTCTGCATCTCGATCAGGCGGCTCGTCGTACGCTCAAATTCGAAGCGCAAACGCTCTCCACGGTAAAGCGCCAGAGGCTCCGCGGCTGCGGAGATCACGAGCTTGACCCGTCGATCGTAAAACTCGTCGACGAGCGCGATGAACCGGCGGGCTGCGTCTTCGCGTTCGCGGGTGAAGACGGGCACGTCGGATAGCAATACCGACTGATACTCGCGCGCGAGGTGGACATAGTCGTTCTGGCTGCGCGGCCCCTCGCATACGGCGTTAAAGTCGAACCAGACGACGTTATCGCTCTGCCGGATCACCGAGATCGGCCGACCCTCGATGTCGAGATGACCTCCAACGTGTCCCGCGCCGTCCGCGAGCGTTTCAAAAATCACCGTCAGAGAATCATTGACGTGCGGTTCGTCGGTTCGCAGGTAGATCGGTGCGCGCGTCAGCTGCCGCAACCGATAGTCCGTTTCGCCATCGACCCGCACCACTTCGCAGTGTCTCTCGATCAGGTCGATGGCCGGCAGAAATCGCTGCCGTTGCAGACCGCCTTTGTAAAGTCCCGAGGGCGGTACGTTCGAGGTGAACACCAAGCTGACGCCCCGATCCACGAGGTGCGTGAAGAGTCCTGCGAGCAGCATGGCGTCGGCGATATCGCTGACAAAGAGCTCATCGAGACACACGAGGCGCGACTCGAGAGCGATATCGGTCGCGACGGCAGCGAGCGGATCGACCTCGTCACGGTGCCGACGTAGCCCCTCGTGCACGCCTTGCATGAACCGATGGAAGTGGCTGCGGCGCTTGGTCTCGAGCGTGATCGACTCGAAGAAAAGATCCATGATCCAGGTTTTTCCGCGACCGACGCTGCCCCAAAGATAAACGCCTTTCGGCGGTGCTGAAGAGCCGGACCCCACGAGCCGACGCACCATTTTCTTGATCGTCGGCTCGGTGTGGCTCGCTGCGAGCTCGGATCTCAAGCGCTCAAGATGCGTAATGGCCTGGTGTTGCGCAGGATCGACCGAAAATCCGCTGGCCTCGAGCGCTCTGAAATAGCGACTCGCCAGCGTCTGCGCGGCATCGGTCATGAGCGCAGCTCCGGAAGATCCTTGAAGTACTCGAGTGCGCTCGGATTTGCGAGCGCATCGGTATTGGTGACCGGCAGGCCGTGGACAATATTGCGGACGGCGAGCTCGACGATTTTTCCGCTGATCGTTCGGGGGATGTCGGGTACAGCGATGATGCGGGCAGGGACGTGGCGCGGCGAGGTGTTTTGGCGGATCACTTCGCGAATGCTCTGACGCAGTCGCTCATCGAGTACCACGCCCTCACGCAGACGTACAAAGAGCACGACGCGTACATCGCCTTGCCAGTCCTGCCCGATGCAGAGCGACTCCAAAATCTCGGGCAGCGTCTCGACTTGCCGGTAGATCTCCGCGGTCCCGATACGCACGCCGCCCGGGTTCAGTACGGCATCCGATCGTCCGAGAATCATGAATCCGCCATGGCGTGTTCGCAGGGCGTAATCGCCGTGATGCCAAAGGCCTGCGTAACGTTCGAAGTACGCCTTCCGATAACGACTGCCATCGTCGTCACCCCAAAATCCGACCGGCATCGATGGAAAACTTCGGCGACAGACGAGTTCACCCTTCTCGTCGGCGGGGAGTGAGCGTCCCGCATCGTCGACGATGTCGACCGCCATGCCGAGCCCGGCGCATTGCAGCTCACCGCGATAGACGGGAGCAGCCGGGTTTCCGATGCAGAAACTCGAGATGATGTCCGTTCCGCCCGAAATGGAGGCGAGGTGAAGATCGGATTTGATCTCGCGGTAAACGAAGTCGAATTGCTCGGGTGCGAGCGGAGCCCCGGTCGAGATCAAGGTTCGCAGGGCTGGCAACGAGACGCGCTCGCGCGGACGATAGCCCGCTTTGTCGAGAGCAGCGAGAAACTTGGGGCTCGTGCCGAAAATACTGACGTGCTCTTCTTCGGCCATGCGCCACAGCACCCCCTCGTCGGGGTGCAACGGTGAGCCGTCGTAGAGCACCAAGGTCGCGCCGACTGCGAGGCCGCTCACGAGCCAGTTCCACATCATCCACCCGCAGGTCGTGAAGAAGAACAGTCGATCCTGTCGACGCAGGTCGACGTGCAGTTCGTGTTCTTTGAGATGTTGTAGCAATGTTCCGCCGGCGCCGTGCACGATACATTTGGGTTTGCCGGTGGTGCCCGAGGAATACATCACGAAGAGCGGATGCTCGAACGGTAAGCGCACGAAATTCGGCTTGGCGCCGGGCGTGCCGAAGCGCGACCAGAGGTGCGCAGCGGGCAGACTCGACAAATCGGGCGCCGCCGTCACGTAGGGGACGACGATGACGCTGGTGACGGAGGGTAGTTCTCTGAGAACGCTGGCGATCGGCGTCAAAGAATCGATCGTCTTGCCCGCATAAAAATATCCGTCCGCCGTGATCAATACCTTTGGTGCAATCTGCCCGAATCGGTCGAGTACGCCGGCGATACCGAAGTCGGGTGAGCACGATGACCACGTCGCGCCGAGACTCGTCGCAGCCAACATGGCGATGACCGCTTCGGGAAGATTCGGCAGAAAAGCGGCGACGCGATCTCCGGGTTTTACGCCGGCGTCGCGTAACCCTGCAGCGATTCGACCCACCTCAGCGTGAAGCTGTCTGTACGACAGCGTGCGACGCTGTCCCCGCTCGTCCGTGGCGAGCAATGCCGGATGCTCGTCATGAAAGCGCAGCAGGTTCTCGGCGAAGTTGAGGCGGGCACCTGGAAACCACTGCGCACCGGGCATCTTGTCGCCATCGATGAGCACCGGGCGGTCCGCCCATTCCGCACGGACATCCGTGAAATGGGCGAGTTCGAACCAGAACGCATCAGGCTGTTCGATCGACCAGCGGTGCAAGGACGCATAGTCCCCGAACTGCAGACCCCTCCGCGCGGCGAGACACTCGACGAAGCGCGTGAGGTTCGCGTCCTCTCGGCGCGCCACACTCGGAGTCCACAACGCCGCGTCGGACATCGTCAAAGCGACTGGTAGATCGGTCCCGAGCCGCCCTCGGGCGTCGTCCAGTCGATGATTTGATAGGGGTCCTTGATATCGCAGGCTTTGCAATGCACGCAGTTGGCAGCATTGATCTGCAAGCGCTTTCCGCCCGCGCCGTCATCGACCATTTCATAGACGTTGGCAGGGCAGAAGTTCTGACAAGGATTGCCGAACTCCTGCGCACACTTCGTCGCGCAGATGTTCGGATCCCGAACCTTGAGATGGACCGGTTGATTCTCCTCGTGAGAGTTGTTCGCGAAGAATACCGAAGCCAGTCGGTCCCGCGGCGCGAGCGTGCGCTCGGCCCAGCCGCGATCGGGCGAGTCGAACTCGTCGAGACGTTGAGTCTCCGCATAGGCTGCCGTATTGCGCAGCGTCCACGGCGTGCGACCGCCTGTGATCGTCTCGAGCGCTCCGTTCGCCATCGCGAACCACAGGCCGCGTTTGAAGCCGGGTTTGATGTTGCGGACCGACTTGAGTTCTTGGCCGCCTTCCGAGGCGCGAAAGCGCGCATCGAAACCCGCCGGCGCGCAATCGTGTTCCGCGAGGTGTTCGGCGGCGAGCATGCCGCAGCGAATGGCCTGATGGATACCTTTGATCTTTGCGACGTTGAGCGTGCCTGCCGCATCGCCGACGAGCAGCGCTCCAGGCATCTCGAGCTTCGGCAGCGACTGCCAGCCCCCCGCGGCGATGGTACGCGCGCCGGCCGCGATGATCTCACCGCCCTCGAGTAAGGCGCGCACGCTCGGGTGATGCTTGAACTGCTGAAAGGCCTCGAAGGGCTTCAGGCGCGGATCGCGGTAGTCGAGACCCACGACGTAACCGACATAAACGCGGTTGTTGTCGAGGTGATAGAGGAAGCTACCGCCATACGTTTTGGCGTCGAGCGGCCAGCCGACGGTATGCTGGATCAACCCCGGCTCGACGCGGCCTTCAGGCAGCTGCCACAATTCTTTGAAGCCGAGTCCGTAAGTCTGCGGATCACACTCCGAATCGAGCGCATAACGCTGGATCAGTTGTTTGCTGATGCTGCCGCGACAACCTTCCGCGAGCACCGTGACGCGTGCACGGACCTCGGGTCCCGGCGCGTAGTTCGGACCGATCTCGCCCGACTTCTCAATGCCCATGTCGCCGATCTGTACGCCGGCGACGCTGCCATCGTCGTTGAAGAGCGGTTTCGCCGCGGCGAATCCGGGGAAGACGTCAACGCCCAGCTGCTCGGCCCTTGCGGCGATCTGCGGCATGAGCAAACCGAGAGAGACGATGAAATTGCCTTCGTTGTGCTGCTGCGGTGGGGTCGGCAAGCGAATACGACCCGTGCGCGTGAGTAGGGCGAATTCGTCACGCTTCGCGGGCACGCAGACGCCCGGGGGCTGCTTGCGCCAATCGGGCAGCAGCGCATCGAGCGGGCCCGGTTCGAGTACGGCACCCGAGAGCGAGTGCGCGCCGATCGTCGAGGCTTTTTCGAGCACGCACACCGTGAGCTCGGGTCGAACTTGTTTCAGACGTACGGCACAGGCGAGGCCGGCTGGTCCGCCGCCGACGATCAGTACGTCGTACTCCATCACATCGCGTTCGACAGCCTCGCTCATGCTCAGATCCTTTCGATGGCGATGGCCGTGGCTTCTCCGCCGCCGATGCAGAGCGCCGCGATACCGCGGCGACCGTTGTAACGGACGAGTGCGTGGGCGAGCGTGGCGATGATACGGGCGCCCGTGGCTCCCACCGGGTGACCGAGCGCGCACGCTCCGCCGTGCACGTTGAGTTTGTCCGACGGAATGCCGATGTCCTTCGCCGCGGCCATCGCAACGGCCGCGAAGGCTTCGTTCACCTCGTAGAGGTCGACATCCGCGGCTTTCCAGCCCGCGCGTTCGAGCACTTTTTGGATCGCGCCGACGGGGGCCGTCGTGAACCACTCGGGTTCCTGTGCGTGACTCGCCTGCGCGACGATACGCGCCAACGGCTTCAAGCCGCGCGATGTTGCAAACGATTCGGTCGCTAGAACGACCGCTGCCGCGCCATCGGAGATCGACGAGGAGCTCGCTGCGGTGACGGTGCCGTCCTTGCGGAAGGCCGGTTTGAGTTGCGGAATCTTTGAGAGATCACAGGTGAAGGGTGTCTCATCACGCTCGATCATCGTTTCACCTTTGCGCGTCTTGACGGTGACCGGGGTGATCTCCGCAAGGAACGAACCGTTCTCGATGGCCGCCAGCGCGCGCGTGACCGAGGTGGCCGCAAACGCGTCTTGTTCGGCACGCGTAAAGCCATAGCGAGCCGCCGTATTTTCGGCGAACGCGCCCATCATTTGTCCGTCCCAAGGGCTCTGCAGGCCGTCGGTGAACATGTGGTCGAGGAGTTCGCCGTGACCCATGCGGTAACCCGAGCGGGCTTTCGGCAACAGGTACGGCGCGTTGGTCATCGACTCGAGTCCGCCCGCAGCGACGACTTGTGCTTCGCCGGCGCGCAGTTGGTCGATCGCCATCATCACGGCTTTCATGCCCGACCCGCACATTTTGTTGATGGTCGTGCTCGGGACCGACTTCGGAATGCCGGCTCCGATCGCGGCCTGTCGTGCAGGCGCCTGACCGACGCCGGCGGGCAGCACGCAGCCCATGATCACTTCCTGAATGTCGGCCGCCGTGAGTCCTGAGGACTGCACGGCCCCCGCGAGTGCGGCGGCACCAAGTGTGGGCGCGGTGGCTTGGGCAAAGACCCCTTGGAAGGCGCCGATGGGGGTACGGCGGGCGGAGAGCAGGACGATCGACTCGGACATGGCAAACCCTTTCGATATTCAGATCGGAGACAGCGCCCAAGTGTAGGGGAAAACAATCCCCTTCGGTCAGCCGCGGTCGGGTTCGCCGAGTCGCTCGAGGATGGCCGCCCGAGTTCGCTCGCGCAGCATGCGGGCAGCGTCCTCGGGTTCGAGGCCCTGCGGGGGTGTGATCGGCGGTAGCAGCTCCACCTCGATCGCGCCGGGTTTCGGGAAGAATTTCGGGCTCGGAAGAATGGTGCGCGTTCCGCGAATCACGCAGGGTACGACGGGGCAACCCGCATAGGCCGCACTCTTGAACGCGCCACTATGAAATTTGAGCAGCCCGGGCTCGCCCACGAACGTGCCCTCGGGAAAGAACAGCAAAGATTGTCCGCTCGTCGCCGTGCGCAGGACGCGTCGCGCATCGAGAGAGCCTTTGTGCCGATTAAACCGCTCGACGAACTCGGTACCCAGACGGTTCAGCAAAAATCCGGCGAGGGGAACGGTCGCCATTTCGCGTTTAACGACGTATGCGTAGTGCTCAGGCAGCACGGCTTTGATGACGATGGCATCGATGTAGCTCGCGTGATTGGCCGCGACGACACACTGTCCGGCGGGAAGTTGGTCGCTGCCGCGGAGAATTAGCGGAACGCCGCAGAGCCGCAGGATCAGGCGCGAAGCCACGCCCGCCAGGTGACGGCGTCGATCGACCCCGGGCACGATGACGAGCAGCAGTAGCAGGGTGAGCGTGATCACGAGGAACACCAGCCACGCATAGGAACCGTAGAGCACACGGCCGAGCAGGGCCTTCGGGCGTTCGGTCTCCAGGGCGTGGGTGTCTGAGTGATCGGTGAGCATGGGTTTTTCGAATCCGTCGGCGCGGTATCCTTGTGTTCATCGTGAAAGAAAGTCAACGAAGCGAGGCAGAATCAATCGTCGTTCCCGACCCCGCGCTCCTGCGTTTTCTCGATGTGATCTGGATGGAGCGGGGTCTCGCGGCCAACACGCTTGCGGCCTATCGCGCCGATCTGCTCGCGTTACAGCAGTGGCTCGAGGCGCGGGAGTCCTCGCTCAAAACCGTGACCCGCGCCGAGCTGCTCGACTTCGTGGCGGCTCGGGTCAGCGCCGGCGCGCGACCGCGCTCGACGGCGAGGCAGTTGTCGGCCTTCCGACGTTTTTTCAGACAGCAAGTCCGGGACGGCGCCCGACGTGACGACCCTACCGCTGAGGTCGCGATGCCGCGCACGGGCAGATCTTTGCCGAAATCCTTGAGCGAACGCGATGTCGAGGCGTTACTCGAAGCCCCGCGCCTTGACGACCCGCTCGGCTTCCGTGATCGAACCATGCTCGAGCTGCTCTACGCCACGGGGTTGCGTGTTTCCGAACTCGTGGGTCTGCGTATCGCTCAGGTGAATCTCAATCAAGGTGTGGTTCGAGTGGTGGGTAAGGGTAATCGCGAGCGTCTCGTTCCGCTCGGTGCCGAGGCTATCGACTGGCTGCGGCGTTTCGAACGTGGCGCGAGAGAAGAAATTCTCGGCGGGCGTCGCACGGACCACTGGTTTCCGACTCGCCGCGGTGAGCCGATGACGCGCCAAGCCTTTTGGAATCTCATCAAGCGACACGCACAAACGGCTCGGATCGACAAACCGCTGTCGCCGCATACCCTGCGTCACGCCTTCGCCACGCATCTGCTCAATCACGGCGCTGATCTGCGCGTGGTGCAGATGCTCTTGGGTCACGCCGATCTGTCGACGACTCAAATCTATACCCACGTCGCCCGCGAGCGCATGAAGAGCCTGCACGCCCAGCATCATCCTCGCGGCTGATCCGCGCGGCTAAGTGGTTACGCGTGTTGCCATACGGCGTGCGCTGTCGGCTCTGCTAAACTCGAGCCATGAAGAACGGCGTGTTCATTCTGCTCGTGATCATGCTGGCGCTGCCGCTCTCAGGCTCTGCGCAGCAGCGCGCTGCGTCTTCCGATCCGCGCGTCGAGCTCTCCAAGCGTTTTCCCGGCAGTCGCCCCGATAACTTCCGCCCGTCACCCTTACCTGGGCTGTTCGAGTATGTGAACGGCGCCGACATTCTGTACGTCAGTGCCGACGGCAAGTTCGCGTTGGCCGGTGATCTTTTCGATATCGCGAGTGAAGACAACCTGAGCGAGAAACGCCGTCGCGAGTTGCGTCTCGCGCTCGTCAACACGGTTCCCGAAACTCAAATGGTCATCTTTGGGCCGCGCACGGCACGCCATACGGTCACGGTCTTCACCGATATCGATTGTGCGTACTGCCGCAAGCTGCACGCTGAAATTTCTCGCTACAACCAGCTCGGTATTCGCGTGCGCTATCTGTTTTATCCGCGCGAGGGTCCGGACTCTGAGTCCTGGGAGAAAGCCGTCGCGGTGTGGTGCTCGCCCAATCGCAACGACGCCATGACGCGCGCCAAAAAAGGCGAAAAAATCGGTTCGCCCAAATGCGCTTCGAATCCGGTCGCCAAAGATTACGAGCTTGGAAGAGACGTCGGGTTACGTGGGACGCCGGCGATCGTGATGCCTGACGGCGATTTACTGCCGGGCTACGTTCCGCCCGACATGCTGCTCAAACGACTCGAAACGAAAAGCTGAGCGCGCTCAGCGCTCGAGCAGTTTGAATTTGTCCGGCTTGCCTTCCCACTGCTTGGCATCGGCAGGGGGTTCGCCTTTCTCGGTGATCACCGGCCACTTGCGCGAGAGCTCGGCGTTGAGTGCCTTGAACTGCTGCTGATCAGCGGGCACTTCGTCCTCGGAATAAATCGCCTCGACCGGGCACTCCGGTTCGCAGAGCGTACAGTCGATGCATTCGTCCGGATCGATCACGAGGAAGTTCGGGCCCTCGTGAAAGCAATCGACGGGGCAGACCTCGACACAGTCCATGTATTTGCACTTGATGCAGTTTTCGGTGACGACGAAGGTCATGAGCTACCCCAAAAACACGATTGCCGCGAACTTTATCGCGGCACAGCGACCTCTGCCAGAGTCAGAGGGCGTGTTAACCGGCCGTTGACAGCCCGAGCTCCGCCGTGCGGCGGTCGAACTGGGTGAAATAATGATTCTCGACGCCTCGGGCGCGATCCTCGAAATACCGTCGTAACGCGTACTCGGTGCTCGGGAAAGCGATGTCTGCCCACGGGATATCGCGTTCATCGACGAGATGCGCCTCGAGACTCTCAGTACCTGCCCCGAATTGCGGCGAACGCATTCTCGCCCTGAAAAAGACGTGGACTTGCTGGGCGTGCAGGATGTGGACGATCGCAAGCAATGAGCCGATCTCGACGTCGGCCAGCGCCTCTTCGTAGGACTCGCGAGCGGCCGCCTGCTGCAGGGTTTCGTTGTTTTCCATGAAACCGGCGGGAAAGGTCCAGAAGCCGAGTCGCGGTTCGATCGCCCGTCGACAGAGCAGAATCTTGCCCGACGGATCCTCGGGGACGCAGCCGACCACGAGCTTGGGGTTTTGATAGTGAACGACGTGGCAGGCCGGACAGACGTGCCGCGGCAGATGCTCGCCCTCGGGGACTCGCACCACGACGGCGGTGCCACAGTTGCTGCAGTATTTCATCGTTAAGCGGTGGTGCCGGGAGAGGGAATCGAACCCACACTCTGTCGCCAGAACCGGATTTTGAGTCCGGCGCGTCTACCAGTTCCGCCATCCCGGCGTCTCGACCAAACCGAAGTATACGTGAAACCTCGCGCTGCCTTCCCTAACATGCGCGGCGTGCACGCCTCAGATTTCGACTTTCAGCTCCCAGCGGAGCTTATCGCCCAGCGGCCGCTCGCCGAGCGCACCGCCTCGCGCCTGCTCGTTCTCGATACGGGCGCGGCGTCCCGGGAAGCCGGTTCGGTAGGTCTCATCGATGCCTCGATCCGCGACTTTTCGGCCTGGGTTCAGCCCGGTGATTTGCTCGTCTTCAATGACACACGGGTCATCCCGGCCCGTCTCCACGGCCGCAAGCCGAGTGGCGGCGCCGTCGAGATGTTGCTCGAGCGGCCGCTCGAGGGTTGCGAGGCCTTACTGCACATGCGCGCGAGCAAGCCGCTGCGTCCCGGTCAGGAGGTGCTGACGGCCGGCGGCGAGATCGTGGTCGAGGGGCGCGAAGAAGATCTTTTCCGCGTGCGATTGCCCGCTCCTGCGGTGGAATTCTTTGTCGCGCACGGCGAAGTGCCGTTGCCGCCATACATCGAGAGAGCGCCGGACGCGGATGACCTCGAGCGATACCAGAGCGTGCTCGCTCGGGTACCAGGCGCCGTCGCAGCGCCGACGGCGAGCTTGCATTTCGACGAGGCACTGCTCGCGACGCTCAAAGAAAAAGGCGTGGGGCGTACGACGATCACCTTGCACGTCGGTGCCGGTACCTTCCAGCCGCTGCGTAGCGATCGCATCGAGGACCATGTCATGCACGCCGAATGGGCGGAGGTGTCGGTCGCCGCATGCGAAGCGATCAACGCCGCTCGCGCTGCCGGTCGCCGGGTGATTGCGATCGGCACGACGGTCGTGCGCGCGCTCGAGTCGGCGGCTCTTGCGAGCAGCGGTTCGATGATGCCGTGGACCGGCGAGACGCGAATTTTCATCACGCCCGGTTTTCATTGGCGGGCGGTCGATGCGCTACTCACGAATTTTCATTTACCGCGTTCGACGCTGTTGATGCTCGTGAGCGCCTTCGCAGGCCGCGACACGGTGTTATCGGCCTACGCGCACGCCGTTGCGCAGCGATACCGGTTTTTCAGCTACGGTGACGCCATGTTCATCACGCAGAGGCGCAGCGAATGAGCCTGCGTTACGAGTTGATCGCGACCGACGGCGCGGCTCGGCGCGGTCGGGTACACACGCGCCGCGGCACGATCGAGACGCCGGCCTTCATGCCTGTCGGCACTTACGGAACCGTGAAGGCCATGACGCCGGAGGAGCTCGAGGGTCTCGGTGCCGAAATCATTCTCGGCAACACCTTCCATCTGATGCTGCGTCCGGGTCACGACGTCATCGCCGAGCTCGGCGGACTGCATCGCTTCATGCATTGGTCGCGGCCGATCCTCACGGACTCCGGCGGCTTCCAGGTGTTCAGTCTTGCGAAGCTGCGCAAGATCAACGAGGAGGGCGTCAAGTTCCGCTCGCCCATCGACGGCAGCGAAGTACGCCTGACGCCCGAAGATTCGATGGACGTGCAGCGAGCACTCGGCTCGGACATCGCCATGATGTTCGACGACTGTACGGCGTGGCCGGCAACGCACGAGCAAGCACGCGCCTCCATGGAGCGCTCGATGCGCTGGGCGAAGCGGTGCACGACGCATTACTACTGCGAAGGTGCGCGTGACGCGGCGCCCGGCAACCTCTTCGGTATCGTGCAAGGCGGGATGTACGACGATCTTCGCAGCGAGTCGTTGTCTCAACTGGTGGAACTCGATCTCCCGGGGCTCGCCGTCGGCGGGCTCGCGGTCGGCGAGCCGGAACCCGAGCGCCTGCGGGTCCTCGAGCATGTGGTGCCTCGTATGCCCGTCGATCGACCCCGATACCTCATGGGCGTCGGCCGACCCGAGGACATCATCGCCGCCGTGTTGCGAGGGATCGACATGTTCGACTGCGTGATGCCGACTCGGCATGCCCGCAACGGGCACCTGTTCACGTCGACCGGAGTCATCAATATCCGCAACGCCGCGCACCAGCGCGATCCGCAGCCAATCGACCCGGCCTGCAGCTGCTACACCTGCCGAAACTATACCCGGGCCTACCTGCGCCACCTCGACCGCTGTAACGAGATCCTCGGATCGAGGCTGAACACCATCCACAACCTGCATTTCTATCTCGATTTGATGAGGCAGCTCCGAGAGGCCATCGAAGCGGGCCGGCTGCAGGCTTTCGCGGACGATTTCTTGGCCCGCCGAAGGGCTGTGGCATAATTCGCGGCCTTTTTCTGCCCGACCCACTACCCGAGGACCCGATCCCATGAACGGACTGATCCCCGAGGCCTATGCCCAGGCCGGCGGTGCCGCCCCCGGCGGACAACTCGCACCGTTGCTGATGATGGTGCTGTTCATCGTCATTTTTTACTTTTTGCTGATCCGACCCCAGCAAAAGAAGGCCAAGGAGCACGCGGCCATGCTCGGCAAACTCGCCTCGGGTGACGAGGTGGTGACGGCCGGCGGCATCGTCGGCAAGGTGACCGAGGTGCAAGACGGTTTCGTGACGCTCGAGATCGCCGAGGGCGTTCGCATCAAGGTGCAGAAGTTCCA
>JBEAXT010000153.1:0-4318 GCA_041159695.1 Pseudomonadota bacterium | reverse complement strand
GCCGAAAGCCTTGGGGTCTTACCTGCAACGGGATCTTCGGTACCGCTTCCATGCAACTGAAAAAAATTTTGATTCTGGCGTCCGCCGAAGACGATTTGCATCGAATCGAAGACCAGCTTCGAGACGAGAGTGGGTGGCAGCTGACGCTGTTGAGAGTAGGGCAGGCCTTGAATGGGAATCTCAGACGCGCCCTGTCGGATATCGACCTCGCAGTCGTGTGCTGCCGAAGCGGACAAGTGTCCTTACTGGAGGGGATCGACGCCTTACCTGAGATCTCCCGTCCGCAGATCCTCGTGTGCGGAGATCTCAGTTCCCCGGAGGCCACGCGGCTGCTTGTACGAATTGGTGTCGTCGATCTGCTGCCGTCGACTCCCACGACATCCGAACTTCACTCGGCCATCCGGCGAGCTCTTCAGGGGAATGCGATCTCCGCAAAAACCGTGGCCAAGGCGCGCATCATCAGCGTTTTCGGCGTGTCCGGTGGCGTCGGCGCCTCGCTAATCGCCGGGACACTCTCGCATCTCGTCGCGCTAACGTCTAAGAAAACGCTACTGATCGATCTTGATCTAATTTACGCGCCGTTGGCCGCGATGTTCGGACTCAAGCCCGTTCGCGGAATTGTGGAGGCGATCCAGCAGGTCGATACGCTCGATATGACGGCGCTCGATGGCTACCTCAGCCGACACGAGAGCGGACTGGATCTGGTATCTAACCTTCCGGCGGGCGCAAACCCGAACATGTCGGATGGTGCGTCATTCGCTCGATTTCTCGCGCTCTGCCAGCGACGATACGAGTTCATTTTCATTTCGGCCAATCGTTGGCTCGATCCGCTGTCGATGGAGGCCGCGAGTGTCTCGAACGACGTGTTGCTCGTGCTCGAACAAAATTTGACGGACGTGCGTCTCGCGACCCGTCTCCGTCAACTACTCACCCAGAGCATAGGCGTACCCGAATCGAGCGTGCGCCTCATTCTCAATCGATATTCCACCCGTTCACCTGTGAAGGACGACATGATCAGCAAAGCAGTCGGTGCAATAACAGTCGGCAAAATTCCAGAGGACGGCCCGTTGGTCCGTCGTAGTCTCGATTCGAGTACGCCTCTAGCGGCACTTGATCGACACTCCGAGGTGACGGAGGCGCTCGTTGCCCTCGAAACTCGACTCACGGGGCTCCCCGAGGTCCCTGCGGTCGGTGCTGTTCGACGGATGTTTGCGAACCTCGCGCGAGGCGCGCAGTGACTCCGCTCGAGAGTTCCCGCGAGCTCGCGTCGATCGAGTCGACTCCCGGCCCTCTTGAGGCCGAGTGGAAACAACTAATTCTGCCTCGTGTGTTATCGACCCTCGATCTCTCAATGATCGGGAATGTCGATGAGCGGCGAGTTCGCATGCAGATTCGCGAGGTCGCTAATCGATTGATCAACGAAGCGTCGGCGCCCCTCAGTCTCTTGCAGCGACGTCATGTTGTGCGACAGATCGAAGATGAAGTGATGGGTCTCGGACCCCTCGAGCCGCTACTGGCAGATCCATCGGTGTCGGATATTCTCGTTAACGGCGCGCATCAGGTTTACATCGAAAGGGCAGGCAAGCTCGAGTCGACTGGCGTGCGTTTCAATGACGATTCGCATCTACTCAATATTATCGATCGCATCGTCTCCAAGGTGGGTCGGCGTATCGATGAGTCGATGCCGATGGTCGATGCGCGTCTGCAGGATGGCTCTCGCGTCAACGCGATCATCCCGCCGCTCGCCATCGACGGACCCGTGCTGTCGATCCGCCGCTTCGGCCGTGACACGCTGACGATGGAGGATCTGATTCGTCTGGGTTCCATCAGCCCCGCGGTTGCCGACGTACTCAAGGCCGTAGTTCTGGCGCGCTTGAACGTCATGATTTCCGGAGGAACCGGCTCGGGAAAAACGACGCTGCTCAATGTGCTCTCGTCGTATATCCCCGAGCGCGAGCGAATTATTACGATCGAGGATTCTGCCGAGCTTCAGCTGCGACAGCCGCATGTCGTTCGACTCGAGACTCGCCAGATTAATGTTGAGGGAAGAGGACAGATCACGCAACGCGATCTCGTTCGCAACAGTCTGCGTATGCGCCCAGACCGAATTGTAGTGGGTGAGGTTCGTGGCGCCGAGGCCCTCGACATGCTGCAGGCGATGAACACGGGTCATGATGGATCTTTGACGACCGTACATGCTAACTCGAGCCGAGACGCGCTCAGCCGAATCGAGACCATGGTGGCCATGAGCGGAGTGCAGTTTCCGATCGCGGCCCTTCGTTCGCAAATCTCTTCGGCGATCGATGTGATCATCCACATGGAGCGCCATGAGGATGGGCGACGACGTGTCACGAGCGTACAGGAGATCAATGGGATGGAGTCGGACACCATCGTCATGTCAGAGATCTTCACGTTTACCCGATCGGGCGTCGATGCAAAAGGCAGCGTGATCGGGCGATTTCATCCCACCGGCATTGTTCCGGAGTTTTTCGATCGGATCCGGAAGCGGGGGCTGGAGCTTCCGGTGTCGATTTTCTCGGACTCGGGTTGAGGTGTCGAAGTCATGAACGCGGTACCGATTCTGTTTTTTATCGCGGTGATGCTTGCGGTGCTCTTTCTGTTGAGCGCAGTAGGCGTGAGCGTCTTCGGCGAATCGCAGCGACAGCGTCGCGAGTTCGCGAAGGCCTTTGGCGCAGAGAGTTCTGGCGGGCGACGCGAGCCGGAGTTATTGCGCCGACCCTATCTTACGAGGCTATCCCCATTTGAGCGTCGAATTGAGTTGAGAGCCGAACTCAAACCGCTACTTAGGCTGATCGAAGGTGCTGGGCTCTCCGTGCCAGCGTATCGCGTGCTACTCGAGATGGCGCTCGGCGCCATCCTCGGTGTACTGGCCGTGTTCTGGTTTTTAAGTCAATGGTGGGCGGTGCTCGGCGGAGGCATATTGGGTGCGGCGCTGCCGATCGCGCGCTTGGCATGGTTGCGTCACCGGCGTATTGCGAAAATCGAAGCGCAACTCGCGGATGCCATCGACACAGTTAAACGTAGCCTCAGATCCGGAAACCCCTTCGTATCGACCTTCCGACTGGTGGCCGAGAGCATGGAGGCGCCGATCGCGACGGAGTTCGCCATTGCCGCGGCAGACCTCAGCTACGGTAGTGATCCGCGAAGCGCGCTCCTCGCGATGCTCGATCGGGTGCCATCCGTTCCTTTACGAGGCTTTGTTACGGCCATTCTCGTGCAGCGCGAGACGGGCGGTAATCTCGCCGAGACACTGGATCACCTTTCGAACGTGATTCGAGAGCGTTTTCGATTTGAACGCAAATTACGGACGCTGACGGCGGAAGGTCGTCTGTCTGCCTGGATATTGATCGCTGTGCCCTTCGTGCTTGCTGCAGCCCTGCATTTTCGATCGCCGAGTTATTTGAAACCTCTCACCGAGAGTCCGCAGGGACCGCTACTGCTTGGCGGATGCGCGGTCCTCATGGCGGTGGGCGTTCTTTGGATGCAGCGGATCGCGCGCGTCAAGGTGTAAACGCGTTTTCAGGAGTCATTCCATGAACATCACTAACGTCACGCTTTACACGAACATTCTTTTTCCTGCGGCTGTTGCATTCGCGGGATTCTTTCTGGCCTATGGAGTTGCCGCCTGGGCAATGACGCTACGCGATCCCTCGGTACGCGGATTCGAGAGGCTTGTAGACATACGTGACGGGCGGCCAGCGATGTGGACGCGCGTATTTTCGAAACTCGAGCCCTTCGGGCGACGGCTACTTCCCGTGATGGGTGACGAACGACTGCGGATCGAGGAACAGCTGTTCATCGCAGGGCTTCGACGTCCCAACGCGGCCGGAACCTTCGTATTGATCAAGCTCGTTTCTCTACTCGCCGTCATCGTAGCTACCTGGTTGCTCTGGCCAACTTCGTCTGAGTCGGTGACGCCACTGCTGATTGTTCTGCCGATCGCGGGAATCACTTTGGCCCTCATCGGGCCAAACTGGTGGTTGGCGTCGCGGGTCAAGCGTCGTCAAGCCAAGCTGCGTAACGGGTTCCCCGATGCGCTTGATTTGCTCGTCATTTGCGTCGAGGCCGGGCTCGGCTTGACCGCAGCGCTCGAGCGCGTGACGACCGAGATCCGCATCCTTCATCCGGAGCTTGCGCAAGAGTTCGCGTCGGTCAACGCTGAAATCCGCTCCGGTATCGATCGCGCTACTGCACTGCAAGGGCTAAACCGACGAACGGGTCTACCGGAGATTCGTGGTCTCGTAACCTTGCTAGTGCAGACGATGCAACTTGGCACGGGAATCGCCGATTCCTTGCG
>JBEAXT010000137.1:0-2514 GCA_041159695.1 Pseudomonadota bacterium | reverse complement strand
GCCCGCCGCCAATTCGGGAGTACAGGTGTCGCAGATCTGCGAGGAGCGAGTCGATCGAGGTGGCCTCGGCGGCGACTGCGCCGTGTATCAATCTGACCTCATGTATCAGTGATTGAATCTCAGTGACTAGCGCTGGATCCTCGCTCACCTGTCGGGCATGAAAGGAGAGGGCGACGAGGCGACTGCCGATGCGGTCATGAAGATCACGAAGCAATTCTTCGCGACGGATCGTGGCCTGCTGAAGTTGCCTTTCGATTTCCCGCTGATCCGATGCTCGCTTAACCAGGGCAACGACTGAAATCGCCAAGGTCGCCGGAAGCGTCCAAGTTTGCAGGTACTGCCCTGAGAGCGTCGCACTGCTTAGGTGCATTACATAATCGTGGATTCCCGCGGCAAGAGTGACGGCGAATATCACGAGAATGGTGATTCCGATCGCGTCCGATCGAGTTTTTAGGCGCCATAAAAGTTTGGCGAGTAAGACAAGCGCGATGAGTGGGATAGCCGCGAAGATGATGTTGATGACGATTTTGGAGTCGATCAAGGAGGGCGGTATGGTGAACAACAGTGTGATCGCCGCGACTCCTCCGAGGAGCGGCTTTCGACTGGGTCGGTCTGTAGCGAGATAGGTCGATACCACCTGCAAGGTTAAGAGCCCCGCGAGCGCGAGTAGCCATAAACCGATTCTTTGCCAGACGACGATCGGTAGTGGGGCGTCGATTACCAAATTGTGGAGGCACCGCAGTCCGCCCACGATTGAGAGCCACGACACTACAACAAGAATTCGGTTGTTGGCATTACGCTGATCGCCGATGGTGAGGCCGATGACTCCAGCAAAGATTGCGGCCACCGCAAGACCGGCAAGCAGCAAAACGTCTGAGACCAATCGGTTTCGGTGCTCCGCTTCGATGAGCGGCAGGGGACCTATACGAATGCCACCTAGTCCGTTTTTGATTTCGGAGTGAGCTCGCGCGGTGATTTCAATGACAAGTCGATCTCCCGGTGTTTCATCCACGGTGAAGTGGCCCATTACCGGCCAATATCGCCACCGACTTGTTTGATCAATATCGAGACGGTCGATGACCGCTTGTCCGTTGACGCGCACGGCGCCATCGAGCGGAAGTCGGTTTAGTAGGACACCGTAGTTACCCGGTCGTGGTCGCGGGATCTCAAAGCGATAGAGTCCGAGCGAGAGTCCTGAGGTTGAAGGAGTCCAGTTGTGAGGAAGCGTGATCGAACTGAACGTACAGTTCACCGGTTCTTCGGCACGGTATTCCGCACTCGAGATTTCACAGAAAGTGCCGGCTGAGACGTTCTCGGGTGGCGAGCCTGCGGAGTGAGCGGGCGGCGCCAGTGCAACTATCAGGCTGACAACCAGCAGCCCGCCGATCGATCTAATCATTGAGAAGGCCGTGGCGCCTTGCTTCGAAGACTGCCTCCGCCCGCGAATGCACCATCAGTTTCCGATAAACGCTTTTGAGGTGTGTGTTGACGGTGTGGCTCGAGACACCGAGGACCTCGGCGATCTCAGCGTAGCGTAGTCCTTTAGAGCACAGCTGGAGGACCTCAGCTTCACGCTGCGACAGTAAACCCTGATTTTCTGCAGACTCGGGCGGTGGGCGCAGGCGGTTGATGAGCGATCGCGCGATCGAGGGGCTGATTGGCGATCCACCCGATTCGATGATCGAGACCAGTCGCCCGGCGTAATCCGCGAGATCGGACTTGAGTATGTATCCCGAAGCCCCCGCCTCGAGGCTGCGGATGACCCGCCTCTCTTCGGCGAAGACCGTGATGACCAAGATCTCGCAGGCCGGATTCGCCTGACGGAACTCGCTGATGAGATTGAGACCGTCGCCGTCGGGTAAACCGAGATCTAAAAAGACCGCATCGATTGCGTGCTTGGCGAGCTGAGCGCGTGCGGCCGCGAGATTACCCGCCGCAATGACGGACCACTCGGGAGAGGCCGACGTGGCGCGGACGAGATGATCGCGCAACAGGCGATCGTCTTCGATGATGAGCAGGCGACGGATGGACTGGTTTTCGGAGACGGGATCTAGCATGAAGTCCGTCAGCGGCTCAAACCGAGCAGCTCCAGAAATTTATATCCCGAGAAAACGAGTACGGCGGTTATTCCGGTGATCAGGAAGATCAGTATTTCTTTGGTCGACTCTTTCATCGACGGCAATGATGGATCTCAGCGTAGGGACTGCAACGTGGAGCGGCAGATATCGAGATGTGCGTCATCGAGCCGACCATCTTTTGCGCTCTCGATGACGCTCTCGAGTACAAGCGCCGCCATTTCGACGTTGTTACGAGCCCCGTTGAGCTCGAGGCGCAGATCTTTGATGAGCTTGTCACGAGCGTCGAGCTCGCGAATGAGCGGGTCCCAATGCGGCTCTCGATGTCGTTCCAAGAGCGTGTCGATGACATCGTCATGCTCGCGGAGATACTCCGGATTGAAGTTTCGCAAACCGAAGTTTCGCAAGCTCGGAATAGCCGCGAGAGTCGACTCGGTGA
>JBEAXT010000045.1:0-6698 GCA_041159695.1 Pseudomonadota bacterium | reverse complement strand
TCGGGGTCGACCTGATGCCCGAGTTGCTCGAGGTGGCGCAGCAGCGGGTCGAAGAGGGCGGAGGTGCGGTGAGTTTCGAACAGGGTGATGGGTTTGGCTTACGCTTCCCCGACGAGTCCTTCGATCTCGTCGTTTGCCGTCACGTGACGCAAATGGTGCCGGAGCCCGAGCGCATGCTGGCGGAGATCCATCGGGTGTTACGTCGGGGTGCGTGGGCGCACGTGCTCAGCGAAGATTACGGAATGCTGCACTTTCCGGAGCGCAGCGGCGTTGATCCCGATGCCCTGTGGTATCGCGCAGTCGTTCCCTACACGAGTGCGACCGGAACGGACGCGCGGATCGGACGACGTACCCTGCCTTTGATGCGTGCGTTGGGATTCACCCATCTCGGGATTCAATATTTGACACTGGATACGGAGCGCGTCCCCCGCGATGTGCTGGCGGGGATCTTCATCTCGTGGCGCGACGGTTATGTAGCGCCACTCGCTGAGTATTCCGGCACCTCAGGCGAGGAGGTGCGTGCGATGTTCGATGCGATCATCGAAACCGTACGTGATCCTGACGCGTACGGAGTCTGGCAGGTGCCGATCGTCGCCGGACGCCGCGCATGACGACGACACAGACGACGTTCGAGCTGGTCTCGCATCCGATGTGCGGCGCGTTGGGTGCTGCAGCGGGCGTGACCGTGAGCGTCTCGTCGAGTGACGCCGAGTTACGGGTATCGTATGAGCTGAAATCGCGTATCCGAATAAAAGTCCCCGGGTTATGCGGCACGCACGCAGGGCGGTTCAATGAACTTTGGCTGCGAACCTGCTGCGAGTTATTCGTTCGCGATCCGAAGCGACCCGAACCGTATCTCGAGTTCAATTTTTCCCCGGCGGGCGATTGGGCGTTCTACGCGTTCGATGGCACGTTGAGAGGGATGCGCTCGCCGCCTTGGCCGCAGTCGATCCGCTCGCCCGAGGTAAGGTCCCGAATAGATCAGAGATCGGGAGATCATTTTCCGCATCGCCTTGTGGTCGATGTGGCGATTCCGCGCGTGATGCTCGGATCGGGCTCGCAACTCTTTCCGACCGTCGTTTTGGAAACCTATGCCGGCACTTCACTCTGGGCGATTTGGCATCCCATCGATCGACCGCACTTTCATCATCCCGATAATTTTTTGAGAGCCGTAGAGGTCCCATGATCCGCTTTGGAATCGATCGACTGCTCGACGAGCCGGCGTTGCGGGTTCCGCTCGAAGGACGGCGCCTCGGATTGCTCGCGCATCCGGCCTCCATGACGGCGGATTTCCGCCATAGCCTCGATGCACTCGCAGCGCTGCCAAAGCTCACGATCACGGCTGCCTTCGGGCCGCAGCACGGCCTGCGGGGCGATAAACAGGACAACATGATCGAGTCGGCGGATTTCATAGACCCCGCTCTCGGGATTCCCGTATTCAGTCTCTATGGCGAGGTGCGTCGACCGACTGACGCCATGCTCGATCATTGTGATGTCATCTTGGTCGACCTTCAGGATCTTGGCTGTCGCATCTACACGTTCATCACGACCCTGCGGTACGTACTCGAGGCCGCCGGACGACTCCACAAAGCGGTTTGGGTGCTCGATCGTCCCAACCCTGCGGGGCGGCCCGTCGAGGGTCTGTCGTTGCGGCCCGGTTGGGAAAGTTTCGTGGGCGCGGGCGAGATGCCGATGCGTCACGGCCTCACGCTCGGCGAGTTGGCGCGTTGGTTCGTCCAGCGTTACCGACTCGATGTCGACTTGAACGTGATCGCGATGCAAGGCTGGCAGCCGGAGCGCGCGCCGGGTTGGGGCTGGCCGGTTGGCGAGCGTAGCTGGGTTAACCCGAGCCCAAACGCACCCAATCTATCGATGGCGCGGGCGTATGCCGGCACGGTCATGGTCGAGGGCACGACCCTCTCCGAGGGGCGGGGCACGACCCGGCCGCTCGAGCTCTTCGGCGCGCCCGATATCGAGGCCTCGACCTTGCTCAAAACGATGCATCGGATTGCACCGCGTTGGCTGACGGGTTGTCGCGTACGACCGTGCTGGTTCGAACCGACTTTCCACAAGCATGCGGGCAAGTTATGCAGTGGGTTGCAGGTCCATGTGGATGATCTCGCGTACGACCATCACGCATTTCGTCCGTGGCACCTGCAAGCCCTCGCATTCAAGGCGATTCGAACGCTTTGGCCGGAGTATCCGTTGTGGCGCGAGTTTCCGTACGAGTACGAATACGAACGCTTGGCGATCGACGTGATCAACGGCGGTCCGCAGCTGCGCGAATGGGTTGACGATCCGAGTGCGCAGGCGGGTGATCTCGAGGCGTTGGCGAGTGCCGACGAGCGAGCATGGCGAGCGGTACAAGACACACTCGTTGGAGGCTGAAATGATCGATGCAGGTAGTGAATATGTCGCGGAGGCGGTTCGTATGGCGCGGCAAAGGCTCGACGAACTCGAGGAACAGGTAAGAGACAAAGCTCAAGATGCCACTCGCGCGACAGAATATTTTGTGCGAAAACATCCTTGGCAATCGATAGGCCTTGCGGCTGGTGTTGGGCTCATCGTCGGTGTGCTGATCAGTCGACGCTGAGGT
The DNA here is from genome assembly GCA_041159695.1 of Pseudomonadota bacterium. GTDB lineage: Bacteria > Pseudomonadota > Gammaproteobacteria > Steroidobacterales > Steroidobacteraceae > UBA964. Next base: position 4,102 of record JBEAXT010000045.1, on the reverse strand, counting down.
TATCGACGAAGGGGGCAGGGATATGTTCGGTTTTCTTCGACGACTTCTACCTCTCCTACTCGCGCTCGCTGAGAGTCGGCTCGACGTGTTCTCGGCGGAACTCTCGGCAGAGTTTCGGCGTATTTTGCGAGCATTTCTTTGGGCTCTCTTCGCGTTACTTTTCGCCGCATTAGGATTTTTGATGGCAGCGTTGACGCTTGTGATTGCCCTCTGGGAGCACGAGCGTCTCGTAGTCAGTCTTTGGGTGACGTGCGGATTTTTGACGCTCGCAGCCTTTGCGGCTTTCAAGGGATGGCGAATGTTTACGCGAAAGCCGCGAGTCTATTCGCAGGTGATCGACTACCTGCGTCGAAACCGCGATTCGCTATCCGGCGAGCGAAGGTCTGGTGAAGACCCTAACCGAAGCCCGTAAAGCCGAAGCCCGTAAAGCAAGAGGGCCCTCACAGTCGTGAGGGCCCTCTTGATGTTCAAGCGACTTGCGACGGGCGATTAGCCGCGGCGCTTCGAAACCTTGAGACGACGCCCGCGGTTGCTGCTCGGCAGACGCAGCGACAGTCGCATCGCGAACGCCTTAAAGGTGATTGCGGCAACGGAGCGGCCCAGCATCTTGGCAAGCTTTGATGTTGGCATCTTACCGGCGAACTTGCGCAGCTTCGCCTCGTCTGCAGCAGTCCAGGGGGCGACGTTGCGACGGGCTTTCTTTTTAGCGGGACGAGCGGTTTTTTTGGCCATAAAAATAATCTACAAGTGATCAAAGAAGACGCGCATTCTAAGGCCAAGCTCGCCGTCTGCCTACAGAATTTCGGTGCGATGCCGCCCCAAAAGAGGGCACATTACGAAGATTTCATTGAGCAGATGCCCCGGGAGCCGACGCTTTCACAAAGCCGCGCTTTCGCATCAGCGCTTCGATTTGAGGATCCCGACCACGGAACGCTCGATAGCCATCCGCCGGGTCAATCGTATTACCGACTGAGAAAATATGGTCTCGAAGACGTTTGGCGATCTCGCGATCCCATGCGCCCTTGCCCTCGGTAAAGGCCTCCCAAGCGTCAGCGGTGAGCGTATCGGACCAAAGGTAACTGTAGTACCCGGCCGAGTAACCGTCTCCTGAAAATATGTGACCAAACTGGGGGGTGCGGTGACGCATGACGATCTCCGCTGGCATGCCGAGCTTGGTCAGCGTGTCACGTTCGAAGGCGTCGGGATCAATTCGCGAATCCGGACGCGCGGCGAGGTGCAGCTTCATGTCGATGAGCGCCGCCGACAGATACTCGACGGTCGCGAATCCTTGATTGAAGGTTTTTGCTCGCTCGACCTTGGCAACCAGTTCCGCTGGGATCGGCTTGCCGGTCTGATAATGCACCGCAAATCGATCGAGCACCTCTTTGACGGGGAGCCAATGCTCGAGCAGCTGCGACGGGAACTCGACATAGTCGCGCGCCACATTCGTGCCCGACACACTCGGGTAGTTCACGTTGCTCGACAGCCCGTGCAAGGCATGACCGAACTCGTGGAAGAGCGTCACAGCATCGTCCCAGCTGATGAGCACCGGCTCGCCGGGCGTGCCCTTCACAAAGTTGGAGTTGTTCGAGACGATGGTTTTGACGTCACCATCGAAACGTTCCTGGTTCCGGTAGGCATTCATCCATGCCCCGGACTGCTTGCCAACACGAGCGTACGGATCGAAGTACCAAAGCCCAACGAACTTGCCGGCCTTGTCGTCAACGCGCCAGACGCGAACGTCTGGGTGATAAACCGGAACGCTCCCCTCAGGCAACGCAGTGAAGGTCATGCCAAAGAGTTCGCCCGCCACATAGAACATACCCTCACGTAGCTTCTCGAGCTGCAGGTAGGGTTTGAGTTCGTTGGTGTCGAGATCGTATTTCTCTTTGCGCACTTTTTCGGCGTAGTGTCGATAGTCCCAAGGCTCGATCTTGATCCGCGCGCCTTCAGCATCCGCCACGCGCTGCATGTCGGCTACTTCTTCGCGAACGCGGGCGACTGCCGGAGTCCATACGGCTTCCATGAGTTGCATCGCGCGTTCCGGCGTACGCGCCATGGAATTCTCGAGGCGCCAGTGCGCGTGGGTTTCGAAGCCCAATAACTTGGCACGCTCAGCACGCAGCTGAAGAATTTGACTGATGATCGCGTTGTTATCACGCGCATCGCCGTTATCGCCTCGATTGACGAAGACTCTCCAAACTTTTTCACGCAAGTCGCGTCGCGTGGAATACGTGAGGAACGGCTCAACGGAGGATCGCGTGTTGGCGACGATCCATTTTCCGCTTTTTCCGCGACGCTCAGCATCGGCTGCAAAACCCGCACGTAAGGACGCAGGGAGTCCGGCCAGATCCGCCTCGTTCTCTAAAACGGTGTAACGCTCGCTCTCGTCGGCGAGCAGGTTTTGACTGAACTGAGTGAAAAGACCCGCGAGCGACTGGTTGATCTCGGCGAGACGTTTCTTAGATGTGGCGTCGAGCTTTGCGCCCGAGCGAACGAAGTTGGTATACGTGAGCCAAGTCAGGCGCTGCTCTTCGGCGGTGAGACCTGACGTCTCGCGTTTTTCATAGACCGCCGCGATACGACGGAAGAGCTTCTCGTTCTGGGTGATGGAGTCGCGGAAGGCGGCCATCTTCGGTTCGATGACCCGCTCGACTTGTTGTACGGCCTCGTCGCTCAACGTGGAACCGAAGATGTAGTACACGGTCGCGGCACGATCGAGGGCGCGGCCCGAGCGCTCCATCGCGGCGATCGTATTGGCAAAAGTCGCCGGGGCCGGATCGTTGGCGATGCGGTCGAGCTCGGCGAGATGCTCGGCCATGCCTGCCTCGAGAGCGGGTGCCAGCAGCGTGGGTGAAGCTTGGTCGAAGGGCGGCACGCCGCCATACGGTCCGGACCACGGTGCGAGCAAAGCGTTGGGGGCGGCAGCGGCGGCCGAGACGAGTACGGTGCTCATAACGAGAGGAAGCAGTTTGCGCATAGATAAGGCCTGATCATGGTGGACTAAAGCGTTCAGACTGCCGGAACACGCAGCGGTTCCGGATCGTGATAACCCGTGCGCAGGTCGAGGGCGGAGTGTAGCGAGAACATCCGCTCCTCGAGGAGTCGACGCAGGGATTCATATCCGTCTTCGTCGAGTTTGGAGGGGACCTCGATCGGCTGACCGATGCGAACGCTCACGGTAGCGCCGGGTTTGGGAATGATCGTTCGATCCCAAGCAGCGCTCCAGCGCCAGCACGGCGACGCCGATGCTGCGACGGGCAACAAAAGACTACCGGTTTTTTGAGCGAGCGTGATGGTACCAAGTTGGGCGATACCTCGCGGCCCGCGAGAGCCGTCGATGGCGAGGCAAGAATTGAGCCCCCGATCATCGCGCTGAGCTTTGATCATTTCGACGAGCGCTCTTGCACCGCCTTTTCCTGAGGATCCGCGCGCCACGCGAAAGCCAAGGCCCTCTTCGATGCGAGCCATCGCTTCGCCGTCACGACTTTGTGAGCACATCAAGATCCAGCGTCCCTGCGGAGGCAAGCTGAAGTAATGCAGCAGCGCAAAAGTACGAGAGTGATAGAACGCCCCGACCACCGGCTGCTTGGCCGCGACGAGATCGCGAAGGATCGACACGTCCTGTTCGTCGTACGTCCAAGATCGACCGAGCGCGCGATACATGCGCCACCCGAACGGAGGCAGCACTTTATGCAGAAAAAAACGCCGCAGCGGCTTGCGGTGCTTGGGAGCAGCCGGCGTAGTACTCAAAGATTTTGAATTGGGCTCGGTCAAGATGCTCAGGAGTCGCCGGTTCCACGACCTTTACGACCGCCTGTGGCATGGGCATTAGCGAAAGCGCCGCTCGCCATCGCACCAATGAGGGAGAGCTCGCCGGCCAGAGCGACGACGGCACAGATCTCGGCGAACTTGGCCGCTGTCCCTGTGCCCGTACAGCCCAGCATGGCGAGACACTCGCGTGCGGTCGGCAGAAACGTACCGCCGCCCACAGTGCCGACGATTAGATTCGGGAGTGTCACGGACGCGTAGAGATCGCCGCTCGCTGTGACTTCGAAACGCGTGATGGAGGTTGTGGCCTCGGAGACGCAAGCGACGTCTT
>JBEAXT010000042.1:0-13149 GCA_041159695.1 Pseudomonadota bacterium | reverse complement strand
TGGACGTCACCCTGACGTTTGCCGAACGCGAGCATGATCGTGTGCTGCACGAGGTCGCGAGGCTTCCGGGCGTGTTGTATGTCGAGCCGCTGCGTACGGCCGATGTCTTTTTGTCCACGGGTGCGCGTCGCGAACGCGAGGCGGTGCTCGGGATATCGAGCGGAGCGATGCTCAATCGCATCGTGAGCACAGATCTCGAAGTGATCGAGCCCACCTCGGAGGGGCTGACGCTCTCTGAGGGCCTTGCGCGAAAGCTCGACGTCTCGGTCGGCGATCGTCTGCGACTCGAGGCGACTGATGGGCGTCGCGTCAGCGTGGAAGTGCCGGTTGTCCGGATCGTCCAGCCATTTTTAGGTTCGGCGGCCTACATGGAACGCGAGGCGCTCGGCCGCCTACTGCGCGAGCCGGATCGCGTCGATTCGGCCTATGTGCTGATCGACGCTGCCTTTCGTGATCGCCTGAGTGCGCGCCTCAAAGAAATCCCCGCGATCGTTGGTGTCACCTTTGCCGATAATGCCGAGCGGTCTTTACGTCAGCTCTTCGAGCAGGGCGCCGGATTTTTCTCGTTTATGTTTCTGATGTTCTCGCTGGCCATGGCCGCAGGCGTCGCGTTTTCTGCAGCCCGGGTCACGCTCGGCGAGCAGGAGCGTGATCTGGCGACGCTCCGCGTCCTCGGCTTTCGGCGCGGCGAGGCCTCGTGGGTGTTGCTCGGGGAGCTCGCGGTGCTGCTGGCCGTCGCGCTACCCCTCGGCTTGATGCTTGGCGCTGCCTTGTCGCGCTGGATGATGGCGCAGTTCGAGACGGATCTTTTTTCTTTCCCGTTCGTATTCGATCTGCCGACCTATGCGCGCTCGGCGCTCATCGTCATCGCCGCAGTGGTCGTCGCGGCGCTCTGGGTGCGTCGGGATGTCGATCGACTCGATCTCGTCGCCGTGCTCAAATCACGAGAGTAGGTATGAAACAGTTCATCGACATGATCCGCCATCGCTGGGTTTATGCCCTCGGGATCGCCGCTCTGGTTTTGCTCGCGGTGTTCGCGCTGGTGCCGCAACCCGTCCCCGTCGAAGTCGCGACCATCGATCGCGGCACGGTCCGCGCAAGTCTTCTCGATGAGGGTCGAACGCGCATGCGCGAGGTGTATGTTGTCAGTGCGCCCGTATCGGGTCGACTTCTGCGCGTGGCCGTCGAGCCGGGCGATCGCGTTCAAAAAAATGAGCCCCTCGCCCGGATGACGCGCGGTGCGTCAAGCTTTCTCGATCCGCGTAGCGACGCTGAGGCGCGGGCAATAGTCACCGTGGCCGAAGCACGCGAGCGCGGGGCTGTGGCCGAGCGCGAACTCGCCGAGATCGAGGAAGCGCGGGCTCAGAAACTTGCCGAGGCGCGGTTGATTGCCGAGGCCGATCGAGATACCGCTCGCGTTCGGCTTCGCGCAGCGCGAGCCGCTGAGGCAGCCGCCGCGGCGGAGTTGCGACGGGCACGAAGCGCGCTGCTCGCAGCGGGACAAGATGGCAGCCAAGGTACTGTGTCGCTTCAGGCGCCTGCATCAGGAACGGTGCTTTCGGTCCCACAAGAGAGTGAGACCGTCATCGCAGCCGGAACACCCGTGGTGATCCTCGGCGATCCGTCGCGCGTCGACGTCGTCGCCGACTTCCTCTCGCAGGATGCCGTTCGAATGAAACCGGGGGACCGCGCGTTCATCGAAAACTGGGGCGAGCGCGGCGTGTCTGGCGAAGGCGCGATCGCCGCAGTCGTCGAGCGCGTCGAGCCGGTTGCGCGGACGAAAGTCTCCGCGCTCGGCATCGAGGAGCAGCGCACCCGCGTCATCCTCAATTTTTCTAGCGACATCCCTGCGGCGCTACGCGCCCATGATTTTCGAGTGGACGCACGCGTCGTCCTTGGCGAGAGGGCCGACGTCGTACGGGTTCCTCTTGGCGCTGTAGCCCGCGAGGGGATCGGCTGGGTGGTCTATCGCGTGCGTTCCGGCCGAGCAGAAAAAGTGTTGGTGACGCTCGGTATCCAGGATCAGGCGTATCGGGTGGTCGAATCGGGGTTGAACGTGGGAGACACCGTCGTGCTTTTTCCACCGGCGACCGTCTCGAACGGCGTCCGACTACGGGTCGATTTTTGAGTGTATTTTTGGGAACAAAAGTACAAAAACGTTGTAAAAAAACAACACATTAGGTGCCAACTTCTTTTGACATTCTGGGCGCCAGTTCATATTCTCCGACTAGAACTAAAAGTTATGAGGGCAAAAGTCCCTTTAGGTCTCGTTGTTTTTCGGGGAAGCCATTAGGCATTTCGAGGAGGAACCCACTTGAATATCAATCCGTCCATTCGCAGCACCGTTGCTCGCATCATCTCTGGCTCGATCGCGCTCGCCGCGGCTCAAGCCACCATGGCCCAACAGGGTCAGACTGGGGCCTCGGGCCTCGAGGAAGTCGTCGTAACGGGTACGCGTATCGCGCGCCCCGACCTCACCTCGAACAGCCCAATCGCTACGGTCACCAGTGAATCGCTTTCCGAACTCAACACGATTGCGCTCGAAACGCAGCTGCGCTCACTGCCGCAGTTCCTGCCGGGCGCCACTGAGTTCGTCAACAACGGCAACCCGGGTGCAGCCACGATCAACCTGCGTGGTCTCGGTTCCGGCCGTACGCTGGTACTGATGGACGGCAAGCGCCTGCCTCCGTACGGATTTGGCAGCTCAGTTGACGTCAACCTCGTGCCGACGGCCATCCTCGAGCGAATCGATGTTGTGACGGGCGGCGCCTCGGCGGTATACGGCTCTGACGCCATCTCGGGCGTCGTCAACTTCATCACGAAGACCGATTTCGAAGGCTTGCGCTTCGACGCCAACCACACCGAGTTCGGTGAGGGTGACGGCAAAACGTCTTCGGGCACAGTGACATTCGGATCGAAGTTTGGTGACGACCGTGGTCACGCGTTGATTTCGGTCGGCTACACGAAGCGCGATGAGGTTTATCAGGGCTCTCGTGACTTCTCGTTCTACAACCTCTTCCCGGATGCGGGTCTCGGCGACATTCAGAGCGCCTCGCGTCGTGGTGGTTCCTCGAACGCAGGTGCCACTCGCGCGTTCATCCCGGGTCTCGGCACACGCTGGTTCTCGACCGACGGCAACCTGGTGACGAGCACGGCGCTGCCGGTGGGTAACGGTGGCGTTCGTAACAGCATCTACAACTACAACCCGTTCAACTTCTTCCAGGTTCCGCTCGATCGTTGGCAGGCCCTCGGCCAGCTTAACTATCAGCTGAACGACTCGGTGGAAGTGTATGGTCGCGTATTCGCGGTCTCCTCGAGCGTACCCACGGAGCTTGCGCCGTCGGCCTACTTCGGCGGCTCGACGCTCGACTTCCAGGTGAACCTCGACAATCCGTTCCTCACCGCTAACCAGCGTACGGCGCTTATTGCGGCCTACAACGCCGTCAACACGGTGCCGTACAGCGCGACGGCTCCGGCCGGTAGCCAGCGCGTCACGGTGTCGGGTATCCGTCGCCGGTTGAGCGAACTCGGCAACCGTATCGGTATCTCTGAGAGCACCACGACCCAGCTCACGGCGGGTATGCGCGGTGACATCGGCTCGAGCGGTTGGTCTTGGGACGTGTCGGCTCAGTACGGCCGCACCAGCAACTTCAGCGGTCTCGAGAACGATGTCAGCATCGAGCGCGCCCGCAACGCGTTGCTCGCCACGTCAACGACCGCGTGCCTCTCGGGTGGCAGCTGCGTGCCCGCGAACATCTTCTCGGGTTCGGGTTTCGTCGACGTGACGACCGGCCTGCCGATGACTGGCGCGATTTCGCCTGCGGCCCTCGACTATATCCGCGCGAACTACTACACCAATACGGTGGTCGAGCAGCGCGTGGTGCAGGGTGTTGTGTCGGGTAGTGTCGACAGCATCAAGATGCCGTCGGCCGATACGCCGCTCGGCGTCGCCGTCGGTATCGATTACTACCAGAACGACGGTGATTACAGCCCGGACGATCTTGCCAAGTTCGGTGGCGCCATGGGTCAGGGCGGTACGTCGCCGCCGGTCTCGGGCTCCATTAACTCCAAGGAAGTGTACGCAGAGTTTTATCTGCCGATCGCGAGCGGTCAGGCCGGCATCAACAACCTCGCTTTCGAGGGCGGTGTCCGCTCGGCCGACAACAACCTCTCGGGTCGCTTCACGACCTGGAAGGCGGGCCTCGAGTACTCGCCGGTCGCGGGCTACCGCGTCCGTGCGATGTTGCAGAAGGCCATCCGTGCAGCCAACTTGAGCGAACAGTTCTCGCCGCTCGCCTACGGTCTCGTCGAAGTGACGTCTGACCCGTGTGCGGGCAACAACCCGGTCACCAACGCAGCGGTACGCGCCAAGTGTATTGCTCAGGGTGCGCCGGCGGCTCGTATCGGTTCGATCAACAGCCCGGCCGCGCAGCAGGCCGCCTCGATTGGCGGTGGCGCCATCCCGAACGGCGTGCAGCTCGATCCGGAAGAGGCCGATACCTTCACGGCCGGCATCCAGTTCAACCCGGAGTCCCTGCCGGCGTTCTCAGCCTCGATCGACTACTACAAGATCGAAGTGTCGGGCGCGATCGGTTCGTACCCGGCCCAAGAAATCTTGGACAACTGCTTCCTCCGCGACATCGGCAGCTTCTGCGGCCTCATCAAGCGTAACCCGCTCGGTGAGCTCGAGGGCGATGGCTTCGGAATCACGGTTGATACCCGTAACCTCGCTTCGTTCAACGCCGAAGGCGTCGACTACTCGGTGGGCTACCGGTTCGATCTGGGCGACCTGCTGATGGGTGGTACTTCGCTGGACCTCGGTCTCGCGGGCACCTACGTGATGGGTAGCAGCTACCAGTCGAGCCCGTCGACGCCGTTCACGGAGTGCAAGGGCTACTACGGTGACACCTGCGGCAACCCGACTGCCAAGATCAAGGCCAACCTCTCGGCGGGCCTGAACTTCGGCGATTGGAAGGTCGGCCTCACGATTCGTCACCTCGATAAGGTCGCCGCACAACCGCTTAATGACTACTACGAGATCCAGAGCATCGATGCCTTCAACTACCTCGACCTCACGGTCCAGTGGAAGTGGAACGACATGGTGCGCGTGAATCTCTCGGCCCAGAACATCACCGACAAGGATCCGCCGATCGTGGCGAACATCCCGGGTGCGAACACCTCGTCGAACACCTACGCCGATATCTACGACCCGCTCGGTCGTCGTCTCGGACTTGGTGTTTCCGTGCAGTTCTGATCGATACGACATCTGTCGGAAACAATGGGGTGCCGTGCGAACGGCACCCCATTTTTTTGTAAAGTTCGGATATGAGTGAATCTATCGAGACTCGCCTCATCGAGGCAGCGCGGGCCGAACGCAGCGGCGATCGCGAGGGCGCCTTGCGCGTGCTTCGCGAGGTATTGAACGTGGAACCGTCCGAGGCGCGGGTCGTACTCGCCATCGCGCGCCTGAATCGTGAAATGGGGCGAGCTCACGAAGCCGTCGCCACGCTTCGAGATCTCGATGTCTCTCAACTCTCACCTACGCTGCTGATCGACGCGTTGATGCTGCGAGCCGAAGTGGCTGCGGAGCTGGGTCTCGAGGCCGAGCAGCGTGTCGCGATCGACGAGGCACTCGTTCTGGATCCGTATTGCTGGCCGGCGCGGCTGATGCTCGGTCAAATGCACGAGCGCTCAGGTCAGCTCAAAGAAGCCGCTCGAATTTATCGAGACACGCTCAAGATCTCGCCGCCCGCAGCCTATCGTCCCGAGAGCCATCGTGAGGCGCTCGAGCACGCCGAGCGCATGGTGGACGGCTACGCTCAGGCGCTCGAGTTGTCGCTGAGTCAAGCGGTGGCAAGTCTCCCGGGCGTCTCAGACAAATGGCGCGAGGCGATCTCCGTATTCTCAGGTCGCTCGCGTCCCTATTTATCGCAGGCGAATCAGCTCGCTGTTCCACGATTGCCGGCGCAGCCCTTCTTCCGACGAGAGGCGTTCCCGTGGGTGCCCGCGCTCGAATCGAAGACCGACGCGATCCGTGCGGAGATGCTCGCGGCGTTCAAGGATCAGGGGGCGGACTTCGAGCCCTACATCCAGTATCAACCCGGCGATCCGGTCAATCAGTGGCAAGAGCTCAACCATTCGTCGAAGTGGACAGGGTTTCATCTGATCCGTAGCGGTCAACCGGTCGAGAAAAATCTGGCGCGCTGCCCTGCAACGGCTGCGGCGCTCGCTCAGATCGATGCAGTACAGATCGCCGGACTTTGTCCGAACGTCATGTTCTCGGTACTCGCGCCGAAGACCCGAATTCCACCCCACCATGGCGAAACGAATGCGCGACTCGTCGCGCATCTTCCCCTCGTCGTACCGCCGGGATGCTGGTTCCGCGTCGGCTACGACTATCGCGAGTGGAAGGAAGGCGAAACACTCATATTCGATGACACCATCGAGCATGAGGCCGCCAATGACAGCGATCAAATTCGCGTCGTGATGATCTTCGACATCTGGAATCCGTTCCTCAGCGTTGAAGAGCGCGCGCTCGTGCAGCGTCTCGCGCAGGTCGAGCAAGAGTTTCGACGCAGCTAAGGAGAGCTGTGTTCAGCTGCCTGCTGATCGCGTCGGAACCACATCAAAGGCAATCGTGAGTCGCTCGCTGTCACCGCCGAACGGCTGCACGCCGTGCCATTGATATGACGGAAAGAGCGCGAGTCGACCCGCTTCGGGCGTAACCCAACCGAGCGGACCCATTCCCGGAATCGGATAAGGCGGTTGCCCAAACGCGAGCCACCCGCCGCGATTCGGATCGTTCGTGACCTCAGCAGGGACGCTGACGTAGTACGCGGAGCTGATCCAGCCTTTTGGATGAATGTGGTTGACGTGACTGCCGCCGCTACCCGTCAACCGCACTGTCCAGCACCCCGTCAGTCGGTAACCCTTCGTCTTGCGGCCAAACATCGGGTGAGTGGGTTGGTTAGGCATCGCAGCAACGTACGCTTCGATTGCGGGGTGGATGAAATCAAAAAACGCCCGAATGATGGGATCGCTTTCCGAGGCGAGATGAATTTCGATTTGCGTTCCACCGCGCACCGAATTGACGAGAGGATGGGCCGACAGCGTATGTCGCTGACGAAGACGGATCGCTAATTCTTTGTTGAACTCCGCTACGCTGGCAAAGCCTGACGGCGCAACAGGGGTTGCGACGCTGCAGACCCGCGAGGGATCAGCGATCGCCATCCAAGAGGGGTCACCCGCCAAACGCAGCGCGAGCACATGCAATGCCCACGCGGTTTGTCCGGAGGGGCGCCGACTGATCATCCAGCGGGTGTGGTCGAGAGCGGCGGTGCTTTGCAAGCCGAGCAACGCAATGATGGCCGCGTTTTCACGCACGAGCTCAAGTTCAGGCGAGCGTTCGAGCGCGAGTCGAATGAGTTGTGCAGCCTCGGCGCTGCGATCACTCAGTGCGCAACGCAGTGCCAGAAGCGAGAGCAGATATTCGTCCTGCGGCTCGCGTTGTAGGCCTTCGCGTAATACGCGCTCGGCATCTTCGACACGACCGGCATTTGAGAGCGCGTTAAACAGCGCCAGCCGCAGCAAGCGATGGTCGGGATTTTCGTTTACCGAAGATGTCAGGCGATCGGCGAATGTCGTCGAATCTCCGAGCATCCAGGCGAGGGCGGTGCCGCGCGCCAGCAGTTCGACGTCGTGCGGGTGACGTACGAGACCTTCTGCGAGTACGCGAACGGCGTTGTCCCAGTCCCCGCGCGATTCGTGCAGCCGAGACATCACCACGCGCGCACCGGGTTCGGTGCCACCCCGCAGGAGAGGTTTGATAGCCATCTCCGCCTCGCCGAGCCGACCCATTTCGACCAGTCGGGTGCCCATCGACAACCAAAAAGCGTCACGCTCACGCACCGCCTCAGGAGCGGCGGTCAACAGCTCGAGGGCGCGTTTCGGTTCCCCCACGACCGCGAGAGCTTCTGCGTGCATGAGCAGCGCGGTCGCGCGATTGCGATCTTTCTCCGCGACGCCATCGAGTAATGAGAGCGCATCGTCTGCGCGCTCGGTTTCGAGCAGAGTCCGCGCGAGCCCGAGTCGCGCCTCCGTCAGCTCGTGGCTCGCAATCGCCATTCGGTACGCAGACTCTGCCGCGGGCAGGAACCCGGCGGCGTAGAGCAAATTACCGAGATTGTTCGCGTACTCGGCGTACTCGCGGCCCGCCACACCTGGCATGTCGAGCGAGCGCTTCATAAGGTCTTCGGCCAGTGACAGGTCGCCTCGACGACGTGCGATGAGACCGGAGAGATGCACGGGCGCCGCCCACTGTGGGTGAGCGCGGCACAGTTGGTCGGTCAGAGTCGATGCGAGATCGAGGTCGCCCCCAGTCATCGCCCGGTGAGCGTCTGCGAGCCTTTGGCTCGGATGGTCTTTCACCGTCGAACTATAACCGGTGCGGACGGCGGGCGGTTGCGGTGAACTTGGTCGATCGAAGATACTTGTCGGCCACGCTAACTCCGTTAGGTACACGCCATGTCCACTCGTTACTCCTTTTCGAAGTTCTCGTTCGGCGCGGCCGTGGTGGGCGCATGGCTGGTGTCTGCGGGGTCGGTCCAGGCTCAGACGACGGGAGCCGTCGACGCTTCGGCAAGTTCCGCCGCCGCGGCCACGCCATCGTCCCCAGCCCCGGCGGCCTCTCAGGCTAGCGCAGCGACCAAGCCATCGACGGCGGGTGGCGAGAAAGTGACGTGCCGTGCGTCATCGGTGACCGGATCCCGCTTGCAAAAGCGTACCGTGTGCTCGACCCCCTCCACCGAGCAAGGGGCGAGCGACTGGGCGCGCGAGCAGCAGGCGAAGGGGGGTATGGCCGCCTCCGTCAATCTGCCGGGCGGTTGATAATCCTCGGGCCGCCATCGGCTCTGTCAGTGTTGTTTTATTGAAACAACGCGATTAGTTTCACCAAACTGTTGCGCCTTTTTGGCGTACTTATTATTCTTTGGTGACTCGACGCGGGGCCGTCCCGCTGTTCGTTTTTGCCACTTTTTTCTATCTTTTCCGCAGTAGGGGGAATTCGATGCGCCACAGAAAGATTCTTGACGCAGCCGTTCGCTCCGTGTTGCTCGCCGGCATCACTTTTGGTGCCGCCTTGGGCCACGCGCAGCAGACATCGGGTGCTCAGAGCTCGAACGATCAGGTCAATGATGACGATCTGAAAACCGTCGTCGTCACCGGATCGCGTATTCCGGTTCGTGATGCGACGAGCTCGAGCCCGATCGTCACCGTGTCCGGCGACACGATCGCCGAAATCGGAACTGCGACGATCGAAACCTACCTCAACGCGTTGCCTCAGTTGCAGCCGGGTCTGACGAAGACCAACAACAACCCCACCGGCGGTGGCGCCGCGTTCCTCAACCTGCGCGACCTCGGCGCGGCTCGCGGTCTGACGCTGGTCGACGGACGTCGTATGGTGCCCGGCTCCTCGGGTGGTGCGGTGGACGTCTCGATCCTGCCCTCGGCTATTGTCGAGCGCGTGGAACTCATCACGGGCGGTGCGTCGGCCGTGTACGGCGCGGATGCCGTCTCGGGCGTCGTCAACTTCCTGTTGCGCGACGAGTTCGAGGGCCTGCAGTTCTCCGGGCAGTACGGCAAGTCCGGCGAAAGCGATGGAATCGAATACAACATCAACGTGCTGGCTGGAGCCGAAATCCAAAATGGTCGCGGCAATGTCACCTTTGCGGCGAGCTACACCAATCGCGAGGAGATTTATCAGTCCGCTCGCGAATTCTCCAAGTTTGCTCAGTACTGCGACGTCACGGGTTGCTACCTGAATGGCAGCCCGACGACGGGCGACGGCACCTTCTCGATCCCGGCAGCGATTACCGCGGCCAATCTTCAGGTGCTTCGCACGTATTTCATTGGCAAGGGCGTCCCGGCCGATAAGGTCAACTCGATCGTGGTCGGTGGCCAGCGTCTCGGCTTTAACCCGGACGGTTCACTCTTTATCGCGGGTCGTGGCGTCACGCAGAAAGACGGCGTGTGGAACTACAAGGGCCCGAACGAGAGCGGCTCGGATCTCACCGATTACTTTGGGTACAACTTCAACCCGGTGAACCTCATCCAGTCGCCGTTCGAGCGCACTAACTTCTACACCAACTTCAAGTACGACCTCACGGACAATGTGGAGCTTTACGGCAACGCGTTGTTCTCGACGTACGATTCGCAGAACTCGTTGGCTGAAGCCCCGGCGGGTTTTAACGTGAGTACGGCGACTACCGTCACCATGCCGACGGAAGCCCGCACGGTTCTGGCTAACGCCGGCTTCGGTACGTTCGCGTTGTCGCGCCGCACCGTAGAGCTTGGACCTCGTCTTTACACGAGCCAGACCGATGCGTACCAGGTCTTGACGGGTGCGCGTGGCGACCTCCCGGAAATCAATGGCTCGTCTTGGAAGTGGGACACCTACGCGTCCTACGGCAAGTATGAGAACAGCTTCACCTACGGCGGTTTCCCTCAGGCGCAGCGCATTGCGGCGGCGTTGGCGGGCTGCGCGGCGGGGTCACCTCCCGGGCCGTTCAACGACCGTGGTGTGTTGGCACCCTGCGCGTCGTTCAATCCGTTCGGCGCCGGCTCGATCACGAAGGCCCAGCGCGATTACATTGAAGCGAAGGGCCAGACTGACGAAACGGACATCGAGCAGATCAACATCGTCGCGAGTGTCGCGGGCGAGCTGATGCAGCTGCCTGCGGGCGGTGTCGGATTCGCGCTCGGCGCGGAATACCGCGACTTGTCCTACCGCTACGTACCGCCTGAGGCGATCCAGACCGGTTCGCTGCTCGGTGCCAACTCGGGTGGTCCGGTCGGCGGCGGCTTCGACGTCAAAGAATTGTTCGGTGAAGTGCGTGTCCCCATCTTGGCGGACATCACGTTCATCGACTACCTGGGCCTCGAGGGCGGTTACCGTACGTCGGACTACAACACCGGCGTCTCGAAGTTCACGACGGAAACCTACAAGTTCGGCGGTGAGTATCAGCCGATCGAGGGTCTGCGTTTCCGTGCCCTGCAGCAGCGTGCGATTCGTGCGCCGTCGCTGGGTGAGCTGTTCTCGACCCGTTCGGAAGGCTTCCCCTCCGCGCCGGTCAACAGCGATCCTTGCGATAAGGACAACCCGGCGCGTACGGGGGCTGACGGTGCCAAGGTGCTGGCGCTCTGCCAGGCCCAGAACTCGGGAATCAACGCGGCGTTCGACCAAGTCGGTTCGCAGTATCGAACCTTCTCGGGCGGTAACCCGTCGCTGACCCCGGAAATTGCCGACTCGTTGACGGTGGGCTTCGTCCTGACGCCGACGTCCGATTGGCCGACGTGGATGCAGAACTTCTCTGCTTCGGTCGACTACTGGGATATCGACATCTCCAACGTCGTGAGCTCGGTCGGTTTCTCGACCACGCAGGCGCGTTGCTACAGCTCGACGTTCAACCCGAACTTCGAGGCGTCGAACGTGTTCTGCCAGAACATCAACCGCGATCCGGCGACCGGTCAGCTGACCAGCGTTGGCTTGGCGGGGTTCATCTCGCAAACGAACGCCAACCTGGCCGACTTCCTCGCCTCGGGTGTCGACGTGGCTATGACCTATCGCTTCGAGCCGACCTCGTTCGGTAACTTCCAGTTGTCCTCGCAGGCTACGTGGTACGAGAACCAGCAGTTCCGTACGCTGCCGGGTAACGCCATTGGCTCGAATGCGGTGGGCTTTATCGGCGACGGTACTCCGGGTAACGGCACCTTGCCGAAGTGGAAAATCGCCACGCGTCTGGCGTGGAATTACGGTGACTTCAGTGCTTCGCTGCGCTGGCAGTTCATCGACGACGGCACCGACAGTGCGGCGACCGCCACCAACGGCTTCATCCCGGGTGTTCCTGCGTATCACTACTTCTTCCTCAACGGGAATTGGCAGGTGACGGAGGCCGTCTCGGTGTTCGGTGGTGTTGACAACCTGACCGACAAGCAGCCGCCGATTTACACTCGTGGCTTCCAGTACAACACCGATCCTTCGACCTATGACGTGATCGGTCGGTACTTCTATGTCGGCGCCCGAATGAAGTTCTGATCGGAGTCCGACACGCGACCATAGAGAAATCTTTGGTCTAACTGACGAAGGCGGGAACCGGCGACGGTTCCCGCCTTTTTGTTGGGATGGCGTAGGCGAAGAGAATCCTGACATGACTCAATACGACTCAAGCCGCGGCGGGCACTATTTGGCGCCGTCGATCAGCGATCCGCGCTTCCTCTCTCAGATCCACGCTGTGCTGAAAAGCTCAGGTCGAGCGCACGTCCCCGGCTTCTTTCGTCCCGAGGTCGCAGAAGAGATTTTCAAGGCGTGTCAGGACACGGAATACAAACTGAGTTTCAAGGGGCAGCACACGAACTACGACCTTGCTGAGCGAGACGTGGGCGTTCTCGACCTCGGGCAGAAGATCGGACTTTTGAAGCTCATCCATGGTCAAGCATCGAAAGATTTTCAGTACCTCTACGATGCCTATCGACTCAGCGATCTCGCCGAGACGTGCGCGTTGGCGCCCGGCGTACTCGCCGATTTTTTTGCGATGCTGAATTCTGAGGAGACGTTGGACGTCTTTCGCACCATGACCGGCGACTCGCGCATTCAGTACGCCGATGCCCAGCTCACACGCTATCGGCCGGGTCATTTCTTGACCGAACACGATGATCATCATCCCGAGAAACAACGTCTCTACGCGTATGTCATCAACTTGACCCCGGTTTGGCGCGTAGATTGGGGTGGGCTACTGATGTTTTTGTCCGCAGATGGCCATGTCGCAGAGGCCTATGCCCCGCGATGGAACGCGATCAACCTTTTCAAGGTGCCCCAGCCGCACGCAGTGAGCGTGGTTGCACCATTCGCGGGCGGCTCGCGATATTCGATCACCGGGTGGCTACGGGCTCAAAAGCCTTGAAGCAAGCTCACCTTACCAACGGCTTGTACCGAATGCGGTGCGGCTGGTTGGCATCCTCGCCGCGGCGCTTGCGATAGTCCTCGACGTATTCCTGGTAGTTCCCCTCGAACCACACGACCTCCGAGTTGCCCTCGAAGGCGAGGATGTGGGTCGCGATACGGTCCAAGAACCAGCGATCGTGTGAGATCACGAC
>JBEAXT010000018.1:0-4448 GCA_041159695.1 Pseudomonadota bacterium | reverse complement strand
CGAGCGCCCTCGTGGTATGTCGTGGGTGCGTGGCAGGCGGCGAAAGGAATCGCCGCAATTGGATAGCACGGATATGGATCACTCCCTCCCGCAGATCGCTGACCCCATCCAGCACGCTCCCGCCTCAGAAACGGGGCGCCGTCCGGAAGCCCCTCAGTTCACCGACGATCCGATGCTCGATCGCCTGTACGGCGTGACGCTTGCGCTCGTCACGGAACTTGCAGTGACCCGTTCGCGCCTCGATGCCTTGGAGCGTGTACTCGCCCGCCGCGAGCTCGTCGATCGAGGCGAGGTGGATGCGTTCGTGCCGGATAACTTTGAGGCCGTCACGCGCGGACGCCTGCAATCGGAATATCTTGAGCGGGTGATGCGCGCGCTCGAGTAGTGGCGCGCTCGATTATTTGGCTCAGTCGGCACTCGCTTGTTTGCGAGGTGTCGCGAGCTGAAGGACATCGCCGGGTTTTAGGCCCCGTCGTCGGCTCTCTCCCCCTCGAAGTTCCAAGATCCATTTGACGGGCATATCGGGGCCCATGGGGTCCAACGAGAGCGGCGTCGCGTTCTCGAACACGGCAATCAATCGGCCGCGAGCGTCAAAGAATAAGAGGTCGAGTGGAATGAAGGTGTTCTTCATCCAGAACGAGGCGCGCCTTGGAGACTCGTTGACGAACAGCATGCCCTGCGAGGCGGGCAAATCACGAACGAACATCAAGCCTTGTCGCTGACGGTCGGCCGTATCGGCAATCCATACGTCGAAGCGCTGCGCGCCCGTAGCGCTCTGCACCGTGACTTCGCCTTTCGGATAGGTCGACAAGTCTTGAAGCACAGGCTCGGCAGCGCCAAGGGGCGCTCCTGCGAACACGAACAGCAGGGCGGCGAGAACATATTTCATTCGGTCTCCAGCATACGCGCGGCGGGATCGCCAAGGCAGGCGTCGACGAAGGCGCGGGTCGTATTCCAGCGCGTTCTCCATTCGGCAAGCGTCTCCCGTCCGAGCTCGGTGATGCGGTAGTACCGACGTGGCGGTCCGGCGTAGGACGGGACGATCCGGCTCGTCAGCAATCCCGCGGCGGAGAGGCTTCGGAGGACCGGGTAGAGGCTACCCTCCGCGAAGGGGCTTTCGCCGCCCGGCGCGTCTCCGCGAAGACGACGGGAGATGTCGTACCCATAGAGGTCTTCATCGCTACCGGCCACGGTGGCGAGCAGCACCAGCGCCAGCGTCCCCGCGTTCAGGTCTTTTTGAAATTTGTGCCCGCTAGTGCTCACTAAGCAGTATTGTTTAATTATTAATAGAAATAATCAAGCATTAGTTAACTACCGACCTTCCAAGACCCTCCTTGGAATCCGCAGCCCACCTCGATGCTCGCTGCATCGCCGTCGTAGTAATGGACCGACGCGCCCGGCTTCGCGCAGGTACCCACCCGTCCGGGGGCCGGGCAGGCGCCCGGCGCGAAGGTGGCGTCGCTATTCTGGTCGCGCTTTCCGGTGTCCGTGCATTGCGTAGGCGTCGACGGATCGATGCAGGCGCGATACGGGCCCGCCCACTGGTTCTGAAGGTTGAAACGGCAGTGCCCCTCGGTGTCGTTGGGGCTCGGCGTTTGTTGCGCAACGAGCGGAGTCGCGAGCAGGGCGCCGAAAACGAGGATGAGCCGCAGTCGTGCGTTCGACGAGCGAGTTTTAGCGTGATGTGCGTGAGCGAACATGAGTAACTCCGAAACGAGGGAGAGGATTCCACACGAGCCTACTGCCGCGTCCGGCTAACGAGTAGACTTGTGAGTGTCGTGGTCCACGTTGCGGGAATCCTGTCCGTGATTCGCAAGAGACTGCTCATACTCCTTCTCGCGCTCCTGCTGCCCGGATGCAGTGTCCTCGGGCCGCGACTCGAAGCGCCGACGCTCTCGGTGGCGAAGGTGGAGCTCATCAAGGGAGATCTCTTCGAGCAGCGCCTGCGTGCCCGTATGCGCGTCCAAAATCCGAATGATCGCGAGCTTCGGGTCCGTGGGGTCACGTACACCATCGAGCTCGGCGGCGAAGAGCTGGGTCGAGGTCTTTCGGGAAGCAGTTTCGTGATACCCGCGCGAGGCGAAGCAGAGTTCGACATGCTCGTGACCGCCAATCTTGCCGGCACTCTGCTCAGACTGCTCGAGCGCGCGGGCGAAAAAGGCCGAACCCCTAACGACATCGAGTACGTGTTACGCGGCGAGGTGAAGCTCGATAGCGGATTCGTTCGAACCGTGCCCTTCAACGAGAAGGGCCGGCTACCGTTGCGGTAGGACTGCGCCGAATGACCTTCGCGCGTGTCATGCTGGTCTTTACGGTGCTGATGCTGATGGCGCTGTCCATCGTAATCGGCTGGTACGCGGCGACTTGGCCCTTACGCTGAGACGTCACTTTTTGATCCGAAGACAACGTAAACAATAACGGAGGATTCACTCATGGCAACAGCGCTCTGGATTTTGCTGGCCGCGATGCTCATGCCAATCATTTGCGGGGGTATCTCGAAGTTTAGCGGCGGTAACGATCGATACGACAACGCCAATCCTCGCGAGTGGCTCGCACGACGCACGGGCTATCAGGCGCGCGCGAACGCTGCGCAAGCGAACTCGTGGGAGGCGCTTGCAACCTATATCGCGGGGCTCGCAGCGGCGTTCATCGGCGGTGTCGATCCAGCCTCCATCGGCCTGATCGCTTCGATTTTTTTGGTTTCTCGAATCGCCTACGTGGCGTGCTACCTCGCTAATCTTGCGACGTTGCGATCACTCACCTGGCTGATCGGCTTTGGTAGTTGCGTCTGCCTCGTGGTGATGGGTGCTCAGCGCGTGGTTTGATGGCGTTATCACCGTACAAGCAGCTCGAGCTCGAATGGAAACGGTTACACGCGCTGCGCGGAGCTGTTTCCCTGTTGCGTTGGGACGCCGCGGTCATGATGCCGCGGGCGAGCGCGGCAGGTCGCGGCGAACAACTTGCGGCTCTCGAGACCGAGTGCCACGCCGTACTGACTTCTCCCAAAGTCAGTCGGCTCATCGAGCGTGCCGTGGCCGGGCAGTCTGCGCTCGAAGAGTGGGAGATCGCCAACCTTCGTGAGATGCGTCGGCAACGTGACCACGCGATCGCGATGCCGGTTTCTTTGCTTAACAAGCTTGTTCGTGCGACGTCGACTGCGGAAGGGGCGTGGGCTGAGGCCCGACAAAAAAACAATTTCGAATTGTTTGTGCCCCACCTTGAGGAGGTTGTTCGTCTCGTCCGTGACAAGGCGGCACTGCTCGGACAGGCGAGATCGCTCGACCCTTACGATGCGCTTGTCGATGAATTTAGTGCGGGCGTCAGCTCAGAGATCATCGAGGTCTTGCTGAAGGGCTATGCGCGTAGGCTCCCGGGGCTCGTTCGCGAGGTAATCGAAAAACAAGCATCGACGACGGTGTTGCCGTTGACGGGGGTATTCCGCGCTCGTCAGCAGCGCGCCTTGATCAGCGACGTGCTGCGTGCCGTCGGCTTTCCATTCGATCGCGGCCGGATCGATGAGGCGTCACACGCGTTCACAGAAGGAATTCCAGGCGATATCCGCATTACGTATTGTTTGTCGCGGCAGGACCCGTTCATCGCGTTGCTCGGTGCGTTACACGAGGCGGGACACGCCTTGTACGACCTCGGTCTCCCGCGGGATTGGCTCGATCAGCCCGTGGGGCAGGCACGCGGAATGGCCCTCGAGGAAAGTCAGTCCTTATTGCTCGAGATGATCCTCGGACGTTCACGGGCGTTTGTCCGATATCTTCGTCCGCTGCTCGAGAAGCACCTTGGCGTAACGGGGCCCGAGTGGTCCGAAGATAATCTGTATCGCTTGCTGACACGCGTGAAGCGTAGTGCGATTCGAGTCGATGCCGACGAGCTCACTTATCCGTTGCATGTGATGTTGAGGTTCGATCTCGAGCGTCGCATGCTGAGTGGAACGATCGCCGTACGCGACCTACGCGAAGCTTGGAACGAGGGCATGCGTCAGCGTCTTGACCTCGTGCCATCGAACGATGCCGAAGGGGTACTGCAGGATGCGCACTGGGCGAGCGGGTCCTTCGGTTACTTCCCGCTCTATGCAGTCGGCGGTGCGATCGCGGCACAACTGGCTGAACAGATGAGAGTCGATCTGCCGCAATTCGACGAGCAAGTGGCCGCCGGAGACTTTTCGGCATTGCGCGGCTGGTTGCGGGAGGCCATCCATGCTGAGGGCGCGCGACTCTCTCTGCAGGAGCTATTGAAAAACGCTACCGGAAAACCACTCGGGGCGACGGCTGCCTTGCGTTATCTCGAAAGAAAATATTTGGAGACTGCTTCCTGATGGACATGCCGGTACGTCAATCCTCGAATACCTCACGGAAGCTACAAGCCCACATCCGCGGGCTTGTCGGCAAGGCCATTGAGGATTATTCGATGATCGAGGAGGGCGACAAGGTGATGGT
>JBEAXT010000156.1:0-6643 GCA_041159695.1 Pseudomonadota bacterium | reverse complement strand
CTCGGAGTTGAAAGGCCCGGCGTCATTGTTCGAGAAGCCACCGGACTTGAAGCCCTTCTTGTAGCTCAGGTAGAGCAGGACGTCATCGATCGGCCGATATTCGATGGTAGCGGAAGGCGCCATCTTGTCGTCCTTGCGCGATTTCATCGCCGTGGCCGGGAGCGTATTCACAGGTGTGCAGGTCGGGTAAGGCAACGTCCCGCACCGCCTGTAGTCGATGTCCTTCTCGACCTCTTCGTACCGCAACCCACCGCGGATCGCAAAGCTTTCGGTGATCTCGTACTTCGCGTCGACGAACGCTGCCATCGACTTGGCGGACTCGCGGACGTCTTGCACGAAACCGTTCGTGTTGGTGACGACGAACGCAGGCGCCCGGTTTGTCTGGGGCGGCACCGCCGGCGGCGTGAACGGCAACAAGTTCCGCGCGTCGAACGATTGCGTGCTCACGACATCGTTGTCGTTGGAGTCGAAATAGGCTCCCACCGACCATTGGAGCTTTGCGTCTTTCGGTCCGAGAAGCCGGAGTTCCTGGCTCATCTGGTCGTATTTTTCAGTGAAGGTCGATACACCGTAGTTCGCGACGCCCTGATCCACGTCGATGTACTGGTAGTTATCGTACTGGTAGTAGCCGGTGACCGAGGTCAACGACAGACCGTTGGCAAGTTCCCAGTCGATCTGCAGGGTCGCGCCGTAGGCGTCCATGTCGTTGAGGAACGGGCCCCCATCGGCGTCGCGCCAGAGATCCGGGCGTTCGGCTTCGATAGCGGCGGGCGTCTGCGAGAACGACGCTTTCTTGTCGTCGAATATGCATGGATCCTGAGCCGCGCTGGAGGTGTCACGTCGGAAATTGGGCTCGCAGATCGTGCTCTGGTTGTTTCGCCCTTTGTCGAGATTCGCCGCGTAATAGCCGATCGCAGTGACGCGGGTCGACTCTGTCACGTCTCCGACGAGCGACAGTCTCGCAAGCTTGTCGTTGATTGCCGGCTCCTTGCGCCCCGTGATCGTGTTGGTCAGGTACCCCTCGGAATCGCGGTAACGGGCGGCACCACGGATCGCCCATCGATCGTTCAGAGGGACGGACGCCGCGACGAATGCAGTGACCTCTTCTGTTTCAGGCTCATAGCTCACTTCGACTTCGCGCTCGAGGTCTCTGCCCGGACGCCGGGTCCTGATGTTGATCGCGCCGGCAGTGGCGTTCTTACCGAGGAAGGTGGGTTGTGGTCCCTTCAGAAGCTCGATCTGCTCGATATCGAGGAAGCCAAGGCGCTGCGTCCTGGCGCGCCCATAGTAGATGCCGTCGAGGTACATCGGAGCCGACTGCTCGAAGCCGAGGTTTTGACCGGATCCGATGCCCCGAACCGTGATGGTGTCGGACATGCCGCCACGCGACACGCGTACACCCGGAACTTCGAAGTTCTCGAAGTTCTGCACGCCCATTTTCTGCAACATCTCACCCGTGACCGCTTGGACGGAGATCGGAACGTCCTGGAGCCGTTCCGCGCGCTTCTGCGCTGTGACCACGATTTCGTCGAGCGCGACCTCAGCATCCGGACTCGCACCGCCTTGGGCGGATGCCAGCGAGGAAACGGCCATCAAAACTCCTGCGAGGATCGCCGCGGAGATTTTCGCTGCGAACGCCGGTACGAGTGGGTTTCTTGCGTGAGTCACTTTGGAAATTCCCCTTGCCTGATGAGCGTTAACACGCCCTTGTTTCATTTTTAACGCACGCCACCCGGGCACCGAAGCGTCCGCGAGAGATTTAGACCGATTTCGCCAAGAAAGGGACCGATAAAGCAAACGGCGCGTCCGCTAGGACCTGCCCTCTCCGTCATCGACGCGGCTCTGCGACAGTGAGCTGCGCCACGCCGTTGAGCGTACCGTCCAACCACTCGATCACCTGACGCGCGCGCGGAGTTTCCGGTAATGACACCAGCAGGCTTCTGAGCGCCTGCAGCCGCTTCGATTGAAGCGCCGTATCACCTGACGGACCTCTGTTCGCCGACGGCGCGAGGAATTTTTTGTGTACTAGATCGGCCAGCGCCGCCGAACTCTCGACGAGGATGTCATGGTCGACGGCTAGCTCCGCCGCCGCCGCACGCTGGAACAACAGATCGGTGGTCACACTGGAGACCAGAGCAGAATCGATGATCGCGATAGCCTCTGCGACATAAGTCTTTCTTTCCATCGAGTCGGCGTCGGCTCGCGCGGCGGCGTCCATTCGCCATTCCGCACGGAGCCTCGATGAGGCGGCGAACCAAGAGTCCATACGCGACGTCTTCGCCAACACGGGATCAAGATCGCGGATGGTGCTCACGGCACCGGCGCGCGCAGCCGCCCACCCCTGCACCACCGCCGCCGCCGAGTCCGGTAGACGGCGCGCCACAGACATGACTTCGTCGGACGCGCGACCGCTCGCCAGAGTGACTGCATCGCGGATCGCGATGTTGAAGTCCCTGGCCTCGGAAGACGCACGCTCGATCATCGGCGCCGCACGTGCCGATCGATCCGGGCGTCCCTCAGCCAAGCGTTGCAGGACGTAGTCCGCCGCCGCGCCGTTTGCAGCGAGGCTTCGGACGCGGTCATACGGTCCTACGAGGGCCGAGAACTCCGACTCCGACATGCCCGCACCCGGTCTACTGCGCATGGCGAGCCTGTTCAGATCATCGGTGATCGGCTTTGCGGTGGCGCTCAATGCCCGCAAGTCCCGGTCGCCAAGCAGCAACGACCAGTCGAGGTCCTCGGGTAGCATGATCCCAGCACGCGCCAGTGCCCGGGCCGCCTCGTCGGTGCGTGATCTTTCGGAGGTGAACCAACGCCGTGGGTCGACTTCAGTGTCAGAGGCCAGAAATACGAGGGACATCGGCACGGGCTCGTACACGAGTAGGTGGCGATACTCCGCCGCCAGCGTGGCCACCAAGCTCCGAAAGAGTTCCTCGCTCACGAAGCCCGCATTCATCCACTGCACAAAGACACCATCAGCCGTCAGCCGACGCTTGGACAACGCCAGGAACTCCCGGCTGTACAGGTTCGCCGAAGCCGGTGTCCACGGGTGCGACGGCTGCGAGACGATGATGTCGTACTGATAGGACGTCCGTTGCAGCGCGTTCCGGGCATCGTTCAACACCACCCGGACTCGACCATCCCTCAAGGGATCGTGGCGACGCTCGTCGGCGATGAACCGATTGGCCTCGAGCACTCGCGGCTCGATCTCGACCACATCGATCTTGTCGATCGTCGGCGGGATCCCTTCGAGAGTGACTCCCCCACCGAGACCGACGACGAGCATCGAGCGCGCGTCCGGACGCGACATCGCACCCAACGTGCCCAACCAGACCTGATCGTCGAGACCGGGCGGCGATCCGACACGGGATACCAATGCCTCGGGAAGGCCATCTCCCCGGAGCACCAGGCCGAAGCCACGCTCCTGGATCTGGATCGTCGCAGCCCGCCCCACCGCAAGGAAGCGTTCCTCCGTGGGCTGCGCGCTGTCGACAGCGCTGGATCCAAGAATCTCCCGCGGCGCCGGCAGATACCATGACATCCCGACGACCGCGATGAGCGCGCCAGACAGGACGGCGATCCCTTGCGTCCGGGACGCGACGGGCCATGCGAGCCCTGCGATCACCAGCAGCAACGTGCCCACCGCTGCGCTCAGAACGCCTTCGAACCGGATCGCCGGAAGCAGCACGTTTGCGGTGACGAGGGCGCCCACCATGGCCCCGGTGGTGCTTGCGGCGAAGATCCACCCTGTGACACGCGGATAGTCCTCACCATACCGGGCGCCGCAGCGGACCAACAAAGGGAAGCTCAAGCCGAATGCGATGGATGACGGCAGTATCGCCAGCAGGACCACAACAAGCGTGGGTACTGCATGCAGGTCGTCTCCTGCCACCATCGAGAGCAAGCCGTACGCGCCGATGACTGCGACCGCTGCGACGACGAGGCTGAGGATGAGCCACCGGCGACCGTCCGCTGCGAGTCGGGTCGAGCGCTGGGCGAGGATCCCGCCCGCACCGATCCCGAGCAAGGTGACGCACAGCATCGACGCGAAGCCCTGCATCGTGCCGCCCAAGAGGTGCGAGAGCAGGCGGGCCCAGAAGACTTCCAGCGAAAATGATGCCGCGGAGATCAGGAATGCCGCCAGCACGAACGGCCATGCGTTGCAGTCTGGCGGCGCCGAGACCTCACTATCGCCCTTGGCTGGATGGCGCTTGGCTGGGAGGCTTTCCGGCTGGACCGGCATTCGGGAAGGCCCTACCAGCACGAGTGCAGCCGCCACCAGGTTAAGCAGCGCAGCCGACAAGGTCGATGCAGACAGACCGAGATTAGGCAGCAGGAGGAACCCTCCCACTCCCGCGCCGACTGCAGCGCCCAGCGTGTTCACCCCATACAGCTGGGCCAGCCAGGCCGGCGGACTGCCGACGCGACCCAGCGAGCCCTGGACCAATACCGGTAGCGTCGCCCCCATGCAGATCGTCGGTGCAGCGATTGCCAAGACGCTTGATGCACCATAGACCGTCGCCTGCAGCCACCCGGTGTCGGTCGCCAGCTCGGCATCGGAACCGAGCCAGGTCGAAACGATGCCGGCCGTAGCCTGGAGCGCGAACGGAAAAACCAACGCAAAGAGCGCCACAGCGCCCTCCAGACCGGCAAAGGCTCGCAACGGTGATGCGAGTTGCGAAGCCCATCTCGCGCCCAGCAGGCCGCCGATCGCCAATCCCCCCATGTACGCCGCGAGCACGGCAGCGACGGCCGTATGCGCGCTCCCGATTACCAAAGAGAAACTTCTCATCCACACGAGCTGGTACATCAGCCCGGCCGCGCCCGAGACGAAAACAGCCACAAGCAACCTCACAGGCACGGACGACGGCGCATCATCCATCCTGGCCATCGCTGTCTTTGAAGTCATCGTTTCAAGTCCCCTTCGACGCTCGGTGCCATAGGAACAGGACTGTCCCCGGCCCCCATGCAATGGTCGTCAGAAAGGGGTTCATTGTTTTCGGAATTCCGGCGGAACGCCCTCCGCGCACCCTACCTCTCGAAGTGGCGCAGGGACCGCCTTGATAACTTCTACTGAGATGAAAGACAAGATCGCGTTGATCACGGGAGCAGGAAGCGGAATCGGCGAGCAAGCTGCTCTCGAATTCGGCGCCCGGGGCGCGACGGTCGCGATCTGCGACATCGACGGTGTCGCCGCTGAGCGTGTCGCCCGGCAGATCGTTCGATCCGGTGGGCGCGCGAACGCGTACCGCGTGGATGTCAGTTCCGAATCTGACGTCAGCGCCATGATGAAAGCCATCGTCGGGGACCTGGGCGGCCTCGATTTCGCCTTCAACAACGCGGGGGTGATCGGACCGATCGGAACGCCGTTGCATGAACTCACGGAGGAGCAGTGGCGACGAGTCATCGACGTCGATCTCACGAGCGTATGGCTTTGCATGAAGCAGCAGATCCCCGCCATGCTCGCGCGCGGGAGCGGCAGCATCGTGAACAACTCGTCCATCGTGGGCCTCCGTGCGGCCACCTTCAATCCGGCCTATGGCGCCGCGAAGCATGGCGTAGTCGGTCTCACCCGGGCCGCAGCAAGTTTCTACGCCAAAAACGGGATCCGGGTGAACGCGATATGCCCGGGGATCGTCGACACTCCGATGTCCGCATCGATCGATGCGTCGCCCGGAAGACTATCGACCGCACGCGTCGACAGGACACCGATGCTCCGCAGCGCCCAAGCCATAGAGGTTGCGCGCGTCGCCGTTTGGCTGTGCAGCGACGAAGCGAGCTACATCACGGGTGCGGCGCTGCCAGTTGACGGGGGAAACTCGGTCGTCTGAGAGCATCCCACGCATGTCCGAACCGGGACTCCCGTGGACCTCCAACCAGTGGAACGCTGGCGCTACCTCTTGACGCGCTCTACTCTCATCCTCTTGCGCAGTGTGTGCTGCGCTCAATCGTGAAACGCGTAATGCCGCACGTCCGACAGTTACGTCAGTATCGGTCGGGACGCCAAGATTTGAACTCGACCCCACCTACATCCGATAAAGATTTGCTGGTTTCCGCACTTAGCCTGCACTTAACGCGAGAACACTTAACAAGCGATTGCCTTGGACGAGACTGAACTTATTTTTTTTGTAGTGCCAGTTAGGCACATAGGTTACATCTCGTTCCGATCACATGGGTAACACTTTCCGGCATTTGCGGGAGACACGCAGATGCCATGGCGGGAGTGTCGCAAGATGGATGAGCGTCTTCGTTTCGAAGCTCGCTTGCTTGACGGCGAGAAGATGGCTGAGCCGTGTCGGGAGTTCGAGATCTCTCGTAAAACAGGCTACAAAATCTTTAATCGGTACAAAGATACGGGGCTTGAGGGACTGACCGATCGCAGCCGCAAGCCCTTCCGGCAGGCTCGACAATTACCCTTTCAGATCGAGAACGAGATCCTCTCGATCAAGCGGGAGTACCCCAGCTGGGGTGCTCCCAAAATCCGCGAGAAGCTGCGCCGGCGGATTGGCGACGATGCGCCCTTACCGGCCATCAGCACCGTCCATGCCGCCCTCGATCGGAACGGACTCGTTAATCACAGCCGGCCTCGGCGATATAAAGCCGAGGGGACAGCACGGTCGATCCCGACCGAGCCGAATGATCT
>JBEAXT010000207.1:0-3294 GCA_041159695.1 Pseudomonadota bacterium | reverse complement strand
GTCTGCCGCGAGCCGCGTGCTTTCCAGGCGCACATTCCTCTTCGGCGTTCGCGCTATTTGCATTTTATTTCGTGCTGCTCGCCAATCATCCGCATCGTGCGCGATTGGCGTTGGGAGCGGTGCTCGTACTCGGCACCGCATTCTCCGTCGCACAGCAGTCACGCGGCGCGCACTTCGTCTCTCACGATCTGGTATCGGCGCTCATTGCGTGGTTGATCTGCTTTGCGCTGTATTGGAAGTTGTTGCGGCATGACTAAAAATCTCAACGCGGTGTTGAGCGCCGTCATCCTCACGGTACTCGCAAGCGTTGGCGCCTACGCTGCGGAAGACACTCAAGAGCCCGAAGGGCGAAAGCTGTTTTCAGCCCGTACGGATCCTTTAACTTCGCGCCGTCCGAGCGATGTTCCTGACGACGCGACGCTCGAGGCTGCGGGAGCAAAGATCGGTACGGTCACGATCCGAGTACTCGACGTATTCGATACCAGCCGTCCTGATGAGAACATCTGGGCCTTTCGCACCGCGAATCGGCTTCACCCGAATACACGCGATTCGACCGTTAGAAATAGCCTGTTATTCGAACAGGGAGCGCTTTATCGAGGGCGGCTGTTGCAAGAGAGCGAACGTCTGCTGCGCGACGCTCGATATCTGTTCGACGCATCGGTCACCCCGATCCGCTATCGAGATGGCATCGTCGATATCGAGGTCGTCACGCGCGATGTTTGGACCCTGAACCCCGGCGTGTCGTTCGGTCGCAAGGGCGGCAAAAATACGTCGGGCTTCGAGCTCGAAGAGCTCAACCTGCTCGGGCTCGGAGCACAGATCAATATCCAGCAGGTGAACGCCGTTGATCGGGATATCACCTCGGTTCGATTCGTCGATCGTCAGCTCGGTAACTCATGGTGGGGTTTGGAGATCGAGCATTCGGATTTCAGCGATGGGGGTGCTCAAAGGCTGGTACTCGATCATCCGTTTTATTCGCTCGACACACGTTGGGCAGGCGGTATCTCGCTCTACGATACGGACCGCACGGATTCACGGTACGACCTCGGTGAGCGTATCGGCGAGTATGGTGTCGATGAGCGATTTCGCAGTGCGTACCTCGGTTATTCCAGCGGACTTCAGGGCGACTGGGTGACCCGCTGGACTTTTGGTATCACGAGTGACGCTCACGACTTCGCATCAGTTTCGGCAAGTCCGTTTTCAAACGTGATCCCGCCCGATCGAAAACTGGTTTATCCGTGGGTCGGTATCGATTGGGTCGAAAACGATTTTCGGGCTGTGCGAAATCGTGACCAGATCGAGCGAACAGAAGATTTTCAATATGGCTGGTCCTTTGGCGGTCGGATTGGTTACTCCATGTCTGGGATTGGAGCCGACCGTGATGCATTCATTTTCAACTCAAAGTTGAGCAAGGGTTTCGAATTCAGCAAAAAACGTAGCCTGCTTATAGCGGCATCCCTTGGAGGTCGATACGAGGAGGGTAGTTTCACAGACACACTCCTGAGCACCTCAGCCCGCTACTACCATCGCCAGTCCGATCGCCGATTGTTTTTTGCATCGCTCAACGTCGATAGCGGCGAGAAACTCGATATCGACCGTGAGTTGATGCTCGGTGGGGATACGGGATTGCGGGGTTTCCCTTTGCGCTACAAGGGGGGGCAAGGTCGCTGGCTTTTCACGATGGAGCAGCGCGCCTTCACCGACTGGTATCCGTTCAGACTCGTGCATGTTGGCGCTGCTGCATTCGTCGACGTAGGCGACACTTGGGGGCGTGACCCCTATGCCAGCAAGACCCAAGGTATTTTGGCGAATGTCGGGATCGGACTTCGGCTGGGTAACAGTCGGTCCGCGCTCGGAAATGTTCTGCATATCGACCTTGCCTTTCCGATCAACGGTGATAAGTCCATCAAGAACATGCAGCTCATCATCGATACCAAGCGAAGTTTCTGACCTGACACTTGTCTGAAAGAACATGAAATTCCGTTTTCCATCATTGAATTTAAATGCCACAGCGCTGACCGCATGGGTGGCGTTATGGTGTCTGCTCGCACTCAACGTTCCTTTTTGGTCAAAAGTGCTTCAGGTGCGACCGCTTGCGTCAATCGAAGACGGTCTATACCTCGGGTCGTTTGCGTTGCTGGCATTTCTCGCCATCAATTTGTTTCTGATGCCGCTCACCTTGGTGCGGCCGATCGCGAAGCCGTTGCTTGCGCTGGTCGTACTACTCGCTGGGTTTGCGTCTTACTTCGTGTCCTCCTACGGCATCCTTATAGATAAGGTGATGATCCGTAATGTGTTCGAAACGAACGGTGCAGAGGCCGGCGAACTCATCAACCTCAACCTGATCCTTTATGTGGGCTTGCTCGGCGTGTTACCCGCCTTTCTGGTGATGCGAGCCGGGGTCATCGCAGTGGGTTTTCGTCGAGAACTTGCCCACCGCGGTATTGCGCTCGGTCTCACGGTCATGGGTATCGGACTCATAGCGGCGGCGTATTACCAGGATCATGCCTCGACGCTGCGCAACAATCGTGAATTACGCCACATGCTGGTGCCGGTGAACTATCTTGCGGGACTCGGGAGCTACGTCGGAGAGATCACACGTCCCGCACTGCCATATCAACCGATCGGGCGCGATGCGCGGCTCGGGGATATATGGAAGGGGCAGAGCGGGGAAAAGCCGCTCATCGTGGTCTTGGTCGTTGGCGAAACAGCGCGCGCCGCGAATTTCGGACTCAACGGGTATGCGCGGCAAACCACCCCAAAGCTGTCGGTAGTCCCGGACCTCGTGAACTTCCCTAAAGTATCGTCATGCGGCACTTCGACCGCGATCTCGGTGCCTTGTATGTTCTCCGATCTCGGGCGCGAGCGATTCGATCCGGAGGAGGCCAAGGCACGAGATAACCTGATCAACATCGTGCAGCGCGTTGGCTTCGAGGTGCAGTGGTTCGGGAATAACACGAGTTGTCAGGGTGTATGTCGTGATGTCACCGAGATTCGAGTACGTCGGGAAGACTATCCGCAGTATTGCGTGGGCGAGAGCCCCTGCATGGACGGCGGCATTTTCGACATGTTTGGCAAGACGCTGGACAAGACGTCGGGTCGTCGGTTCGTCGTATTACACATGCTCGGCAATCATGGCCCGGGATATCACCTGCGCTATCCGAAAGAGTTCGAGCAGTTCACACCGGTATGTCGCGAGACCGACTTTTCCAAGTGTACTGTCTCCGACATCGTCAATGCCTACGACAACGAATTGCTCTACATCGACCATCTGCTTTCCGAGACCATCCGCCG
>JBEAXT010000169.1:0-2570 GCA_041159695.1 Pseudomonadota bacterium | reverse complement strand
GAGAAGCTTGGGATCGGCTCTGGGCCCGCTGTCTGCAGGGCGCGCCCGCGCGCGTATGACCCCAGACTTCAGGGCGTCACTTTCGCGTTGGCATGCCGCCGCGATCGCGGCCGTACAGGGTACGCGAGTCTTCAAAGATTTCGCGCGCGTCGAGGGCGACGTATTGATCTTTGAGCGGGGCGATCGACGCATCCGTTTTTCGTTGCCCCAGAGGGGCGGTCGATTGCGCATCGTCGGGCTCGGCAAGGCCGCTCTTGGCATGGCGCGAGGCGTCCGCGCGGTATTGCAGGCGGCTAAGCGGGAGGTCGACGATGGATTGCTGATCGTTCGTGATCGTCCACTCGCGATCAACGAGCGTGAGCCCTGGGAGATTGTGATCGGTAATCATCCCTATCCGGGCGAAGACAGCGAACGCGCAGCGAGGCGTTTGCTCGAATTTATCGGCGAGCCTCGAGCGGAGGATCGGTTCGTTGTATTGCTCTCCGGGGGTGCCTCGGCGCTGTGCGCCTTGCCGGCGCCGGGCGTGACGCTCGAGGACAAACGGCGTGCGACGCAGGCGCTCATGAACTCGGGCGCTTCAATTGCCGAGATCAATGGGCTGCGCCAGCAGCTCTCAGCGATCAAGGGTGGTCGACTCGCGGCGCATTTCGCGCCAGCGGACTTCGTGACCTTCGCGATCTCCGATGTGCCAGACGATGATCCGCTCGTGATCGGATCGGCGCCGACGTGGTCCGAGACGCTCGCGAATCGGGGTGCGTCATACGGCGTGATCGCCACCCTAGACGATGCGCTCGAGGCTGCCGCGCTCGTCGCGAGGGCCGATGGATTTGATGTGGTATCGCTCGGTCGGAGTTTGAATGGCTCGGTAGAGCAGGAAACGACCCGAATCATCACAGCGCTCGAGCAGCGGCTGAACGATCGTTCGCACGATCGACCGTGCGTGCTGATTGCGGGTGGCGAACCGCTCGTGCGTGTCAAAGGGCCAGGCCGAGGTGGACGCGCCCAGGAGCTCGCCTTGCGATTGGGACGCGCGTTGTCGGCGAGTGCGATCTGTGGCGTCTCTGGTCCGATCACGGGCCTTGTCGCCGGTACGGACGGATCTGATGGACCCACGGATGCGGCAGGCGCCTTCTTCGACGGTACGGTGGTCGCGCGAGCAGATGCGCGCCATCTCGACCTTGATCGCCTGCTTGAGACCAACGACTCCGGATC
Source organism: Pseudomonadota bacterium (assembly GCA_041159695.1). Taxonomy (GTDB): domain Bacteria; phylum Pseudomonadota; class Gammaproteobacteria; order Steroidobacterales; family Steroidobacteraceae; genus UBA964. The sequence continues at coordinate 1,358 of JBEAXT010000169.1, read as the reverse complement.
GGCTCTCGAGGCGCTCGGTGATCTCCGGGTCACCGGGCCCACCGGTACGAACGTGGCCGATGTCCTCATGGTGGTGATCCCCGGCCCGCGGAATTTGGCCTAATGGCATCTCGAATTTCGGATTGGAGACCGTCATGAGTAATTCTGCCCCGGTCATCGCCGTCGTCGGTGGGACGGGTGAGCTCGGCTCGGCGATCGCGCGCCGGCTCGCCAAGGCGGGTGAGCACGTGGTCATCGGTTCAAGGGAGGCCGCCAAGGCAGCCGCGGCAGCCGAACAAATCGCTGCGCAGACCGGTCATCCCGTCCGCTCCGGAAGCAACGCCGAGGCGGCCGCGCAAGCGGACATCGTGATTCTCACCGTGCCGTTCGCCTCTCAGGACGCTACGCTCCGGGATATCGCCCCGTCCGTTGCCGGCAAGATCGTCGTCGATACGACCGTACCGCTCGTTCCGCCCAAAGTGATGCGGGTACAGCTGCCTGTCGAAGGGAGCGCAGCGATTCGCGCTCAAAAAATTCTAGGTGAGGGTGTTCGAGTGGTGTCGGCCTTTCACAATGTCGCCGCGCACAAGCTCGCAGCGGACGCCGCCGTCGACTGCGATGTGCTCGTCTTCGGTGACGAGAAAGTCGCACGTGATGCCATTGTGCGTCTCGTCGAGGCGTGCGGTCTGCGGGGCTTGCATGGCGGGGCGCTCGTCAATTCCGCTGCCGCCGAAGCGTTGACCTCGATCTTGATCTTCGTCAATAAACAGTACGCGGTGGATGGCGCCGGGATCCGAATCACGGGGATCAAGACCTAAGTCCGATGCCCAAGTCGGTCAATTTCTTTGCGCTTACGGGGCTGCCGGAAATTCGGGTAGGCGATGATCTCGCCGCGCTCATTCGCCAGGCGATTCACGAAAACGGGTTCGCGCTCGAGTCGCACGACCTGCTCGTCATCGCTCAAAAAATAGTGTCGAAGGCCGAAGGCCGACTCGTCCGTCTCACCGAGGTCACTCCGTCGGTCGAAGCGGAGGCACTCGCGCTCAAAGTTCAAAAAGATCCGCGATTTGTCGAGCTCGTGCTACGCGAGTCGAGCGAGGTCGTGCGGGCGGTGCCCAACATTCTCATCACGCGACATCGATGTGGCTGGGTCATGGCAAATGCGGGCATCGATCGATCCAACATTCCGAACGCCGACGACCATGTCTTGTTGCTGCCGGAGGACTGTGACGCCTCAGCGAGGCGTTTGCGCGAGGCCTTGGCCCCGGAGCACCCCGCGGTGATCATCAGCGACAGTTTCGGGCGACCGTGGCGCGAGGGCACGGTCAACGTGGCGCTCGGTGTGGCAGGGTATGCCAGTGTGCTCGACTTGCGCGGTA
>JBEAXT010000158.1:0-3841 GCA_041159695.1 Pseudomonadota bacterium | reverse complement strand
CTTCGGACCGAGGTACTTCTTGATGGTCTTGGCCTTCGCCGGTGATTCGACGATGACGAGGTTTTCAGCCATGGGGCCGTCTCCGGCGCTGGGTCAGTGGGGCCGTTCGACCGGCAGATCGAACACGAGATTTTCCATGCGCGAGCAGGCGAGTTCTTCGCCCGGCTGGCTGGAGAGCACCATGAGGGCAACCCACTTCAGCTGGTCGACATCGAGTTCGGAGGAATCGAGCGCCAGCAGGCGCTCGATGACGATTTCGCGTTGTTGAGGCGAGAGGATGCCGGTTCGCTCGAGCTCGAGCAGGTAGCCGCGGCAATCTGCCGGCAGATGATTCCGCTCGGCGTCGGTGAACACGCGCATGGCTCGCGGACCGGACTCGGCGAGTGACGGGCGATGACGCTCGTACGCCAGATCGGCAAGCCAATCGAGCGCGCGCTCGACGTTGTCGCCGGGAAAGCCAGCTCGCTCGAGGTCTTCGGCGAGGGCGTCACGCTCAGGCACCTCGGGGGCGTCCGCCAGCATGTACCGGTCGAACACATATATGAGGATGTCGAGGACGCTGCCGTTGTCAGTCGTTTGAGTCATTCGGTATGGGTTAACTGCAGCACTCTAAAAAACCGGCCTGAGGCGTCCGATGCGACACGCCCCTCGAGCTCGAGGGAGAGGAGCAAGGACGCTACAGATGTGCTGGAGAGGCCGGTGCTCGCGACGAGCGCATCGACGCCCGTAGGCTCGAAGCCGATGGCATCTAACAGGATTTCCGAGGGGTTGTCCAACACCGGCCTCCCGGAAGGCCGTATTCCGACGGTTCTATGCGATCTTTTAACTTCATGATTAATATGACTATTTTCGAGTTCTTTGAAAACGTCTTCAGCGTTTTCCACAAGTGTTGCTCCGTCCCGGAGGAGTTCGTGGCAGCCGCGCGACAGCGGACTGTGGATGGATCCGGGCACCGCGAAGACCTCACGTCCCTGCTCGCCCGCGTGGCGGGCGGTGGAGAGGGATCCGCTGCGCGAGGCGGCTTCTACCACCAGAACGCCGACCGACAACCCGCTGATAAGGCGATTTCGTTGCACGAAATGGTGCGGTAGCGGGGGCGTTCCAGGGGGGAATTCGCTGATCAGGGCGCCGCGCTCGAGGATGCTTCCGGCGAGTTCGGTGTGGGCGTCGGGATAGATGCGATCGAGGCCGGTGCCGCAGACGGCGAGAGTGATCCCCTCAGCGGCGAGCGCACCGATATGGCTCGCGGCATCGATGCCGATCGCTAATCCGCTCGTGATCGTGAGTCCGCATTGGGCAAAGTGGAACGCGAGATCCCGGGCCGTGAGCGCGCCGTTTGCGGTTGGATGTCGACTGCCGACCATCGCCAACTGCTGATTTTTAAGTGCTTCGCGGTGGCCGCGGACGAAGAGCACAGCGGGTGCGCCGCGCAGTTGAAGTAACTGCGGCGGATAGTCGGGCTCGTGAGCGGCGATGACCTCGATGTGATGACGCGCGAGTGCCTCGAGGGTGTATTGGTGCCGAGCGGGATCGATTTGCGACAGCGCGAGTGCGGCGGCCTTGGAAAGCGGAAGCGTGAGCAGACGCTCGAGGGGCAGTCCGATCAGTTCGACCGGCGAAGGAATTTGTTCGACCAGCCGACACCAGGACGCTGCGTCGAGTCGTGGGAGACAGGCGAAACGATAGTGTTCGGGGGTGGCCATGTGCGCCCAAGGGTACGGAGCGCTTCCGTTTGGGCGAGTCGGAAAAGACGCGAAACCTCACTGATATACTGGTGTCCAACGAATTACCTTTCTGGCAGGGGTCCTTTCCCATGGCTTTGCTCGAGATCCTCGAATTTCCCGATCCCCGTCTCCGAACCCGTGCCGTACCGGTCACTGTTTTCGACGCCTCGCTCTCACAATTGATCGACGACATGTTCGAGACCATGTATGCCGCGCCGGGTATCGGTTTGGCGGCATCGCAGGTCGATGTGCACCGTCAGCTCATCGTGATGGATTGCAGCAACGATCGAAGCGATCCCCTTGTGTTCATCAATCCGGAGATTCTTTCGCGAGAGAATGTCGGGGTGATGGAGGAGGGCTGTCTGTCCGTTCCGGGAATCTTTGACGAGGTCGAGCGCGCGCAACGCGTTCGCGTCCGGGCGCATGATCGTGATGGCAAAGTATTCGAATGCGAGCTCGACGGAATTCGGGCGGTATGTCTGCAGCATGAAATGGATCATCTCGACGGCAAGTTGTTCGTCGACTATCTATCGATGCTGAAGCGCGATCGAATTCGCAAGAAGCTCGAGAAAGAGCGCCGCGATCGTCCGGCGAAACAAGACTCCGGCAAAGTTCCAGCGGGCGCCGTCGCCGGCCGCTGACGTCAGTCGCCGCATTCCGATGAAAGTCGCCTTCGCCGGCACGCCGGACTTCGCGGTGCCCCCGCTTGCCGCACTCGTGCAATCGAGTCACGAAGTCGTCGGCGTCCTGACGCAGCCGGATCGTCCGTCCGGTCGTGGGCGTCAACTGTCGAGGAGTGCCGTCAAAGAATTCGCATTGGCCAACGCGCTGCCACTCGCTCAGCCGCAGACGCTCCGAACGCCGGAGGGTCGTGCCGCACTCGAGGCATGGCGGCCGGATGTTCTCGTGGTCGTCGCCTACGGATTGATCCTTCCTCCCGAGGCGCTCGCCATCCCTCGATACGGATGCCTCAATATCCATGCATCGTTACTACCGCGTTGGCGGGGTGCCGCGCCGGTTCAGCGCTCCATTCTCGCGGGCGACCTCGAGACCGGAGTCACCATCATGCAAATGGATGCGGGGCTCGATACCGGACCGATCCTGCTTCAGCGCGAGATGACACTCTCCGATACCGATGACTCAACATCGGTGCTTGAGAAACTTGCGGCGCTCGGTGCGCCTGCGCTGCTCGAGGTGCTCGCCGGTATCGAGAGGGGGTCCATCGTAAAGCGCGCGCAGCCTTCCGAAGGGGTGACTTACGCAAAGAAGATCGAGAAAGCGGAGGCGCACATCGATTGGAGTCACTCTGCGGCAGAGATCGGCCGTCGTATCAGAGCGTTCCGGCCCTGGCCGGTCGCGGAGACGACGCATCGAGGGGAACAGATTCGAATTCATCGCGCTCGCGTCCTAGGCACGACATCGCAAACGACCCGCAAGCCTGGGGCGATTCTCGGACTTCAGGACGATCTGCTGCTCGTGGTGTGCGGCGAGGGCGTGCTCGCGGTCGCCGAGCTGCAGCGTGCCGGGCGACGCAGCATGTCTGCACGCGATTTTGCAAACGGGTTACGATCGAACGAGGAATTCTTTGAGTGAACGCCGATGCGGATATTGTCGTCGAGGGGTCCTCTGGGTCGCGAAATTCGAGAGGGGGCGTCCGACTCGCTCCCGGTGCTGCGACGCTTGCGGTTGCCGTTGAGGCCGTGAGTGCCGTCGCCCATGCAGGTCGTTCAGCAGATTTTGCATTGCAAGTGGCGGACGAGCGGGGTGATCGCGCCGCCGTGCGCGCCATCGCGCTGGGAACGCTCCGATGGTATCTGAGGCTCGCGCCGGCGCTGTCCGCCATCGTCGACCGTCCCGCTGAAGATATCCCGCCACTACTGCGTTCTTTGCTCGTGACGGCTGCCCATCAGATCGCGTACTCGCGCTCCGCGCCGGAGGTGAGTGTTCACCTTGCCGTCGATGCAGCGCGAGTACTCGGGCTTGGTCGTGCCACCGGCTTTGTGAATGCCGTGTTGCGGCGTTTCGTCAGAGAGCGCGACAACTTGCTCGAACTTGCAGATCAGGATTTCGCTGTGCGTGTCGCTCATCCGAGATGGCTAGTCGATCGACTCGAGTCT
>JBEAXT010000091.1:0-4026 GCA_041159695.1 Pseudomonadota bacterium | reverse complement strand
CCGTTCGCAACGCGCAAAACAACGCGCAAACCTAAAAAACCAGGAGTATTCCAAGATGGCGAAAAAGGGTGGTCCTCCGACCAAGTCGGAAATCCTCAACCAGATCGCAAAAGAAACCTCGCTGTCCCGCAAGAACGTGGCGGCGGTGTTCGATTCTCTGAACGGTCAGATCAAGAAGAGCCTGCGTGCACATGGCCTCTTCACGCTGCCGGGCCTTGCCAAGCTCAAGGTCGTCAAGAAGCCTGCCACGAAGGCGCGTGAGGGCATCAACCCCTTCACCGGCGAGAAGATGATGTTCAAGGCAAAGCCGGCCTCGAAGAAGGTTCGTGCGATGCCGCTCAAGAACCTGAAGGCGATGGTCAACTGATCACCCTCTCGTAAAAGAGCATAAAAAAAGGCCCGGAACGTTCTGCGTTCCGGGCCTTTTAGTTTTTGGCCATCAGCCGATGTCTTCGGCCTCTTCGAGGACAAGCGCTCGCGGCTTACCGCGGCGCATTTCGATGCGATCTTTCATGCGCTCGCGCATCCGATCACGCATCATGTCGGCCCGCTTGCGCTGCTCGGGCGTGAGCACCTGCCAAACCTTGCCTCGAAGACCGGCGCCTTGCTGAATCAAGTTGGTCGTGAGCTCTCCCGTCTTCCGCGCGATCGCCGTGCTCTCGCTGGCATATTTTGCATCGCCTGCATCGAGCTCTCGAAGACGACGCGATTCGGCTCTGATCTCTCGAGTGATCTTGGTCATCTCGGGTCTCACGGTTTCCACGAGCTCGACCACCTTGCCTCGCTGTTGCGGCGTGAGCTCTAGCGCATCGGCCATCCGTAGGATCATTCGGGGGTCGAGCCCATACGCGCCCAGCAGATCGCTACCCGCGCCGCCGCGAGACAGATTCAGGGAACGAGGCCCGTCTTGAGCGGCTCGAATGATGACTCGTCGCATTTCGCGCCGCTGCTCGACTTGGGACCCGTCAGCCCGCGCTCCGGGCGCCTCAGGCGGAGGCGGAGGCATCTGAGCGTGCGAGCTCATTGAACCGAGCAGAACGCCGGCAGCTATGACGGATAACATCCACTTCATAATATGAACTCCGATAATTTCGCTGATGTACGCTGATATTCGCCCATTTGGACCCCCGTGGAACAAAAAGATCTGAAAACAGTCTGCAAAGTTCTGTGAAGCGAACATGAATAGGCTGACAAATGACTGACTCCGTCGCAGCATTCCCCTGAATGAACCCTCGAATTCTTCTGGTAGACGACGATCGAGACCTCTCTGCGATGCTTGCAGACTTCATGAAGCACGAGGGCTTCGAAGTCTACCTTGCCGCCGATGATCAGTCCGCACACCAACACCTGTCTGACGGGGTATTCGATCTCGTTATTCTCGATGTGATGCTCCCGGGTCGCAGTGGTTTCGAAATCCTCAAAGATATTCGTCAACTCAAGGCGCGTCTCCCCGTCATGATGCTAACGGCACGAGGAGAGGCCATCGATCGCATTCTCGGACTCGAGCTCGGTGCCGATGACTATCTTTCAAAGCCTTTCGATCCGCGCGAGCTAGCTGCTCGAATACGGGCAATCCTCAGGCGTACGAGCTTGACTGCAGAGACGCCCACTCCGGAAACCCTCGTAAATGTCGGTCGCATCACACTGGACCTTAAGCGACGCCGAACCACGGTCGGCTCAGAGCCTCTCGACTTGACGAACGCCGAGTTCCGGATACTCCAAGTACTCGCAACAGAGCTCGGACAACCGGTCGAGCGACGCGTACTGACCGAGCGCGCCTTGGGGCGCAAACTGACGCTCTACGATCGAAGCATCGATACACACGTCAGCAATTTACGCAGAAAGATCGAACGGATTGGGCATTGCGGAATCGAGATACGTTCGGTACGCGGCACCGGTTATGAGCTTCTCGTGATCGATCCCGAATGATCGAAAACGCCGCTGATACGCATGAGTAAACTCGCTCTACGGATTTTTGCTTCGTTCTTCACTGCGTTAGTCGTCACGGCGCTCGGGATCGTTGCGGTGACCTCCTGGGCGATCTCCGAACGAAAAAAATCTGCGGAGGCAGAACTTCTCGCCGCAGCTGAGCAAGCCGCCAATGCGCTCGCCGATGGTGGTACCTCCTCGCTTACCGACTGGGCGAAAACGCGCGCGCTCGATCCGTCTATGAGCCTCGAAATCCTGGTCATCGACGAGACCGGCCACGAACTTCTCGGACGTCTCGATCCCTCCGGGGCGATGTTTTCGGCGCCCGAGAGCGATGAGGAGCTCTTATACGATTTCCCATCCGTGCTTCTCAATCTTCCGTCGCTGATGCCGGAACTCGTTGGTGAGGACGGCGAAATCTTTCGTCTTCAGGCCATACAGAAGCGAACAGGTCTCGCGGTGTTACGCGATATACCGCTGCCGATCACGGTATTGGCGCTCCTCATTACCAGCTTGATGAGCTTCTGGTTATCGAGGTCAATCACCCGCCCCATCATCGAATTGCAGCGAACGACCGAGGGTCTATCGTCAGGAAAACTCGATGTACGTGCCTCACACAAAGCGTCGTCCCGACGCGATGAGCTCGGGAAGCTGGCTCGCTCTCTTAATATGATGGCGGATCAACTCAGCGCGCTCATCAAGGGACAGCAGCAGCTACTACGCGACGTTTCGCACGAGGTTCGATCCCCTCTGACTCGGATACGGCTCGCCTCCGCGTTGCTGAACCAGCGCGACCCCGCCGCTGTGGAGGCCACAACTCGCATCGATCTGGAGATCACGCGCCTCGACGAACTCATCGAAAAGATTTTAGATGTCTCTCGCCTCGAGTCGGGTACCGTCTCCTTGAAGCTCGAATCCATCGATCTCCGAGGTATTATCGAACGGGTTCTGGCCGACGGCGCATTCGAAGCCACGCAGCTTGGGAAAACGCTTTCATTCGAACTCGGCACGCATCCCCTCCGCGTGCTAGCCGATCGCTATTGGGCTCAGTCTGCGATCGAGAATGTGCTTCGCAACGCGCTGAAGCACACACCGAGCGGTGCCGCCGTCGAAGCGGTGCTTGATCAGATCGATGGATTTGCAAGACTTCGTATCCGTGATTCTGGTTCGGGACTCCCCGAGCCGGAGCTCACCCGAATCTTCGAGCCCTTCTATCGAAGTTCCTCGGTGCGCTCTGAGCGTACCGATTCCAGCATCGGACTCGGACTCGCGATCGCCGCTCAAGTCATGCGCGGACATGGAGGGATAATCGACGCACGAAATCTCGCGCGCACGGACAGCTCCGACCTTGGATTCGAAGTGTCTCTTCGATGGCCGCTCGCGGTGACGACGGTTACTGATGACCGAACTGCAGGCGAACTCGGAGTCCGGGATCTGCATTTTCGAGAATGAGATTGCCGCGATGCAGCCGCGCGACAGCGGCAGCGATGGCAAGACCAAGGCCAGACCCCGGTTGGCGACCTGCACTCTCAAGACGAACGAAAGGTCTTACCGCTTGTTCGTGGGCGTTTTCCGGAATACCGGGCCCACTGTCTTCGACGACAATTTCGGCAGATCCGGCGATATCGGACGGCCTCACCACCAGACGCAGTGTTGAACCCGTCGGTGAATACTTGATCGCATTCTCGAGCAAGTTCCCGACAGCCTGCTTGAGAATCTGCGGGTGACCAATGACGACGACCGACGAAATATGGCGCTCGATCCGCTGCCCTCGCTCATCTGCCAGAGGCTCAAAAAACTCCGCGACATCTAACGCAAGCGATCCGAGATCGAGCTTCGCCATGGAATCTCCCGATAATCCCGCCTCCGCTCGAGCGAGATCGACCAGTGCATTGAACGTTTGCAGGGCACGCGTAACATCGGTCTCAGCGTCTCTCAAAAATTTCTCACGATCTGTGCTGCTTGCTGTTTCGCGAGCGGCGGCGATCGAACGACCGACACGCATCAACGGCGAGCGCAAGTCGTGCGCCAAACTCTCAGTGACCGTACGCATGCCGGTCACGAGCGACTCGTTTTGGTCCAACATTTCATTAAAGG
>JBEAXT010000165.1:0-5864 GCA_041159695.1 Pseudomonadota bacterium | reverse complement strand
GATTGCACCGATGTTTGCTCGCCTACATGTCCGATTTCAATTTGTTGACGGCGGCGACTCGACCTCATCACGGAAAATTCGCTCTCGGCGAAATGGTCATGGCGAGTATCGATCATGCCCTGTGGTTTCATCGGTCGTTCCGTGCCGACGAATGGTTGCTCTACGATGTCGACAGTCCGAGCGCGTCCGGTGGTCGGGGCTTTGCGCGCGGCAGCATTTACAGCCGCGACGGCCGGCTGGTGGCGAGTGTGGCGCAAGAGGGTTTGATGCGCGTTCGGAGACCGTAAAAATCCGACCCTCGGTAGACGAGGTTCACGATGATCAGACTGTTGCTCGCGATGGTGTTGGTGATGACGCCCGTTTTCGCTCGAGCGGAGGTCACGCAAAGTCCCGAATACAAGCGAGGGCGACTGCTCTTCATCCAGTGCCGCGCCTGTCACGACCTGCAGCCCTCGGCCGTCACAAAAATAGGTCCGAACCTCTCGGGCATCATGAATCAGCCTGCCGGGCGCGTGCCGGGCTTCGGATACTCGACCGCGCTGTCGGCTTCCAAGTTGGTCTGGGATGAGGCCACCCTCGATCGTTGGCTCGAAAATCCAAGCGCGGTCGTTCTCGGGAACACCATGGCGTTCGCGGGGATCGCGGGCGCTGCCGATCGCGCTGCCCTCATCACATATATCAAAGTCGAGAGCGCGAAGCGCTGAGCGAGCCTAGGCCTGCAGTAGCATCCAGTGATAGCCGTCTGGCGCAAAGCAAGTGAAGCTTCGCCGACCGAATTCGTCCTGCAGGACGGGGGTGACTGCGGTGGCGGCACTCGAGGCCACTTTTTCCCGCATGGCGTCAATGTCATCAACGCGCCAGCAGTACACACTGTAGCCGAGACAGCCCGCTCGCGAGCGATCCAGTTTGTGATCGATCTTGGCTGATGCCGAAAACCTCACGCATTTGAGCTTTCCGGAGCGACGCTCGTGGAGGGCAGGGCCTGAGGCGGGGTCATCGAAGTCGACCATGTGGAAGCCCTCACCGGGCTCGAGTCCGAAAATCCGTCGTGATCCTGTGGCATTTTCGTAAGGTGTCCTCTCATCGAGCATGCGCTTGAGGCCGAGCACTCCGTCATAGAAATCGAAGATGCGAGCGTCATCGCTCGCGATCATGAGCCCGAAATGCGTGTGCTGGCTGGTGCGCAGCAAGCTCGAAGGATCGACATGACCGTAGAGGGGGCTTTCGTAACCGAAGCGTTCAAAAAATACCTGGCGGTAGTGAGGTTGTAGCAACACCATCTCGCGCACCCCGACCACCGGGTCACGGAACGGTTGTGCCGCGCGCTGACCGCTGACTTCGCCGATGACCGCGAGCAACGGCTCGATGAGGGTAAGCGGCTGGCCCGCCTGGCGCGCCCTCTCCGCGTGGTTGAGGAGGTTGTAGGCGCTTGCCGTGACCCGAACGCCCCAACGCGAACCGACACAGCGCAGGTTTTCGCCCATGCCGAGTCCGTCATTGAGCGGACGATCCCACTGCATCAGTCGGACGAGGCCATGGTCCGATTGTTGATGCGAGAGACGCACGGAGCGCACCGCAGAGTCGACGCCGTAGAGCGCAAGGGACTCCGCGGACTCGAGCGTGCCGGAGTCCGCTGGATGACAGCCGTACGCAGCGAAATCGGCGATGGCCACATCGAGATCGGGCACGCCGACACACACTTCGTGAAGCCCGCCGATGCAACGCCCAGCTCGGGTCATGGGCGACGCAGGACCTTGCCAGGGTTCATGATGCCGTTCGGATCGAGCGCTCGCTTGATGGTCCGCATGAGTTCGAGTTCGAGGGGCGGCGCATAACGCTCGAGCTCCTCGACCTTGTGACGCCCGATGCCGTGCTCGGCGCTAAAACTCCCGCCGAGCTCGCGAACCTGATCGTGGATTACGCGGCGGATCTCCTGCTCACGTGCGAGTAAAGCGCCCGTGCCCGACGCGGGGGTCGATTGATTGATATTGAAATGAAGATTGCCGTCGCCAACGTGTCCGTAGCACACGAGAAACCCTTCCGGGACGTGTTCCGTCAGCCACACGCCGGCCCGAGTGATGAATTCGGCGAGTCGATCGAGGGGTAACGACACGTCGTGCTTGAGGCTCGCGCCATCGCGACGCTGCGCTTCGGGGATATGCTCGCGAATGAACCAGAAATCTTGTCGCTCTCGTTCGCTCTGTGCGATGACGGCATCCGTCACGAGTGCGGATTCGAGCGCTGCCGACAGCGCCGCTTCGAGTCGCTCCGTCAGTGGCTCGTTCACCATCGCGCTCGTGATTTCACAAAGGACATACCACGGTGAGTTGCTTTCGAGTGGCGTGCGACTGCCTGGCAGATGGCGAACGACGAGATCGATGGCCACCTTGGGGATGAGCTCGAAGGAGGAGACGAGATCGCCGCAGCGTTCGCGCAGTGCGCCAAGGAGCGATACGGCCGACGCTGCATCGGGTACTGCGACGAACGCCGTCGCGACACTCTGCGGCGCCGGAAAAAGTTTGAGGCTTGCTGCGGTGATGATCCCGAGTGTGCCTTCGGCACCGATGAAGAGGTGGCGCAGATCGTATCCCGTGTTGTCCTTGCGCAGCATGTTGAGCGTCGAGAGCACACGACCATCGGCGAGTACGACCTCGAGTCCGAGCACGAGATCACGCGCCATCCCGTAACGGACTACGTTCACGCCGCCCGCGTTGGTCGAGAGATTACCTCCGATCTGACAGCTGCCTTCGGCACCGAGGCTGAGTGGAAAAAATCGTCCCACATTCGAAGCGGCCTTTTGGACATCCGCCAAGATGCAGCCGGCTTCCACGATCATCGAATCGTTGATGGGGCGCATCTCGCGGATCGCATTCATTCGACGTAGAGAGATGACGAGCTGAGTGCCCGAGGCATCGGGCGCTGTCCCGCCGCAATAGCTCGTGTTGCCGCCTTGCGGAACGACGCCGATACGCAGCGCGTTGCAGAAGGCGAGCAGTCGCGACACCTCCGCGGTATCGCGCGGCAGCGCGAGCGCCAAGGCTCGACCTTCGTAGAGTTTACGATGATCGACGTTGACGGCCGCAAGCCGACCGGGGTCGGTGACGATGACCGTCGTACCAAACTGCGCGATGAGTTGCTGCAGGGGCGAGCCTGCTCCGCTCGGCATCATCGGGCGTAGGCGACCGGCGGCAGCCGACAGTCGGGTTTGGTGAGCAAAAGCTGCACATCGCCGAGTTGCCGCTCGGCGTATCCGCCCTCGCAATAGCAAAGATAGAACTCCCAGAGTCTTACGAAAGAGTCCGGGTAGCCGAGTGCGCGAACTTTGGGCAGATGATCGAAGAAATTTCGGCGCCACTCGCGCAGCGTGCGCGCATAGTGCGGGCCGATATCTTCGAGGTTGAAGATCTTGAGATCCGTGGCGCGCGTCAACGATCGACTGATGGCCTCGACACTCGGGATGAAGCTTCCCGGAAAAATGAAGCGCTGGATGTAATCGACGGACTTTCGCGCTTGCTCGTAAAACTGATCCTGAATCGTGATGGCCTGCAGCAGCATGGCGCCGTGCGGGGCGAGGAGCGATGAGCACTTGGCGAGGTAGGTGTCGAGATAATTGGCGCCGACCGCCTCGATCATTTCGATCGAAATCGCCTTGTCGTACCGACCTTTGAGTTCGCGATAGTCCTCGAGTAGCAGCGTGACACGATCCGAGAGTCCGGCACACTCGATTTTTTCTTTGGCGTAGTCGTGCTGCTCGCGCGAAATCGTCGTGGTCGTGACGTGACAACCGTATTTCGATGCAACATGGATCGCAAGTCCACCCCACCCCGTGCCAATTTCGACCACGCGGTCCGTGGGCTGGAGTCGGAGCTTCCGGCAGATCGCCTCGAACTTGGCAATCGAGGCTTGTTCGAGCGTGGCGTTTTCATGCTCGAAAATACCGCAGGAGTACGCCATCGTCGGATCGAGCATTAACTCGTAGAGCGCGTTGCCGAGATCGTAGTGCGCGGAGATATTGCGAGCGCTCCCGGCTTTGCTGTTTCGGTTGAGGAAATGGAACATCTTGAGTACCGGGCGGCTGACGAGCGCCCAGCGACTGTCCATGCCGTTCATGAGCTCGCGGTTGGCCACGAATAGGCGCACGAGACCGGTCAGATCATCGCAGCGCCACAAGCCGCGGATATAGGCCTCGCCGGCTCCGACGGTGCCGGCGAAAGCGGCATCGGCATAAAGCTGAGGATGGTCGATGTGCAGGGTGACCGACAGATCGAGTCGTGACGTCCGTTTGCCGAAGCGATGCCGAGTGCCGTCCCACTCGATGAGGGTGAGCTCGCCGTCGTGCAGTGCGGCGAACTGCGCAAGCAGCAGGCGTCGGCCGAGTGCGGCAAGTAGCGAGGCGCGCTCGGCGGCCGGCAGCGCGGAGAGCGTCGGGATGATGCTTGGTTTTTGCGTCTCGTCGGTCATGAGATCGAGCTCAGGAGGCGAGTTTGTCCGGATGCGTGAAGAACGGCGTACGCTTGATCAGCAATAAGAATGCTTGCCAGTAAATGAGAGCGCTCACCTTGAATGTGACGAACGGAAAAGTGGCAAGAGCCCGCGCCAGCGAGTGCGCGGAGATGGGCTCTCGCCGCAGCGTCAACGTCGCATCGAACTGCGAGTGTCCGTCCTTCCAGTTTTCCATATGGACGGACAGTGTGTCGCCCGGCTCGCTAAAGCGCCAGTCGTACCGCATATCCATGGGCAAGAACGGAGAGACGTGGAACGCCTTGTCGAACTGCCAGCGTAGGACCTGGGCGCCGACGCGCTCGGCCCGATCGACCGTCAAAACATAGGCATGACGCTCGTCCCATGGGGTATTCGTGATCTCAGCCACCACGGTTTCGAGACGGGTTCCGGTCGTATCGAAGACGTAATAAAAGCTGACGGGGTTGAAGTTGTAGCCGAACTGCCGGATGTGGGTCAGCAGGCGAATCGGCCCCTCGGGCCGTCGTCCCGTTTCAGCCTCGACGCGATCCCGGACGGCCGTCTCGAGCGGCACGGCCGGGTCACCTAAAAAATCAGCGCGCCGAAAACGCGCGAGCGCCGGCCGCTTGACCGACCAGAGCCAGCGTCCGGCGAAGACCGTATCGAGTTCGGAGAGATCGAGGTAGGTCAGATAGATCCGATATCGAAAATCGTTGCGCCGAGGCCCGAAACGGCGGTGCCGGATATGTCCCGTGTAAAGTGCGCTCGCGGTCATCGGGCAGGCGCTCGCAAGCTACGACGCGTGGGTTCGGTGATGGGCGGCGTCGGCGCCGGACTGCCCGTCGCTCGGGCGAAATCCTCCACGGCCCAAATACTGCTCACCACGCCGTCTTCGTGAAATCCGTAACGCCAGTATGCGCCGCAATATTGCGTACGATTGACGCCACTCACGAGGCGACGCTCGGCCTGCGCAGCGACCGCTTGGGGCGTGTACACGGGATGATGGTAGGTATACCGCCCCAAAATCTTTGACAGATCGATGTCGGCTTCGCGATTGAGAGTCACCATGAATATCTCTTCCGACTCGATGGACTGGAGAATATTCATGTCGTAGGTGAGCGCGACTCGGCCGCTATCGGGGTTCAGCAGATGGTAGTTCCAGGCGGCGCGGGCAAGCGGGGTTCTCGGGAGCATGCGCCGGTCGGTATGCAGGACGGCTTCGTTGGCCTGATACGGAAAGGCGCCGAGTACGCCGCGCTCCGCATCGGTCGGGTCTTCGAGCATGGCGAGCGCCTGATCGCTGTGACAAGCGAAGAACACCTGATCGAAGCGCTCTTGCTGCACTCCGTGCGTACGCGAATCGCTGGTGACGGTCACTCCCTCGGCATCACGTCGGACGCGCC
>JBEAXT010000089.1:0-11972 GCA_041159695.1 Pseudomonadota bacterium | reverse complement strand
GAGGCGCACGGCTACAAGTATCACTGGGCGGTCGCCGATTACCTGCAGCGCGCCGCACGGCATATCGCCTCCAAGGTCGACGTCGAGCAGGCGTACGCCATGGGTCAGGCCGCCGTCGAGCTTGCCGTGAAGGGTCACAACGCCGTCATGCCGATCGTGGTTCGCAAATCGTCCAAGCCGTACCGCTGGACGGTGGGTCACGTGCCGCTCGCCAAGGTGGCCAACGTCGAGAAAAAAGTTCCGCGTGACTTCATCACGGCCGACGGCTTCGGCATCACCGAGAAATGCCGACGCTACCTGCTTCCGCTCATCGGTGGCGGCGATCCACCGCCCTATAAAGACGGCTTGCCCGTGTACGTGAAGCTCAAGGGCGTCGCCGTCAAAAAGAAACTGCGCGCTTTCAAGGTCTGATCGCGCGGGCGCCGGGCCCGGGAGCGGGCGCCCCGGGGTGCTGTGCTATATTTCGCCGCCGTTTACATACGTATTCCTAGGCTTTTTCAGGGGGACTCAAGAAATGGATGCCAATCTCTGGCTCTGGATCGCCATCGGCGCCGGGGCGCTCGCGGTTGTTTATGGTGCGATCGCCGCAGCCCAAATCAACGCCCTGCCGGCGGGTAATGCCCGGATGCAGGAAATCGCCGCGGCCATTCAGGCGGGTGCGCAGGCCTATCTCAATCGACAGTACTCGACGATCGCGGTCGTCGGCCTCGGGCTCTTCGTGATTCTCGGCTTCATTCTCGATTGGGCCACGGCGGGTGGTTTTTTCGTCGGCGCGCTGCTGTCGGGTGTCGCCGGATACATCGGTATGAACGTGTCCGTGCGCGCCAACGTGCGTACCGCCGAAGCGGCGAATAACGGACTCAATGCCGCGCTCAGCGTTGCCTTCAAGGGCGGCGCGATCACCGGCATGCTGGTCGTCGGTCTCGGTCTGCTCGGCGTCGCGGGTTACTACCTCGCGATGCGCGGCGTGGTTGGCGAGGATCTCGCCCTACGATCGCTGGTCGGACTCGCCTTCGGCGGATCTTTGATCTCGATCTTCGCGCGTCTCGGTGGCGGCATCTTCACCAAGGGTGCAGACGTCGGCGCCGACCTCGTCGGTAAAGTCGAGGCCGGTATTCCTGAAGACGATCCGCGTAACCCGGCCGTGATTGCCGACAACGTCGGCGACAACGTGGGTGACTGTGCCGGTATGGCCGCCGACCTCTTTGAGACCTACGCGGTCACCTTGGTCGCCACCATGCTGCTCGGCGGTCTGATGCTCGCAAGCAGCGACGGCGCGGCAGTCATTTATCCGCTCGCACTCGGCGCCGCCTCGATCGTCTCCTCCATCGTCGGAACCTTCTTCGTGAAGACGAGCGAGGGCGGCAAGATCATGAACGCGCTCTATAAGGGCGTGATTGTCTCGGGTGTGGTTTCCGCGGTGATGTTCTGGTTCATCACCGAGGAGTTGATGCCGGACAACTTCATCGGCATGTTCGGTTGCACGCTGATCGGCCTTGCGCTCACGGCGGCCATGATCGTGATCACCGAGTATTACACCGCTACGGAGTTCAGCCCGGTTCGCAAGGTCGCAGAAGCTTCACAGACGGGTCACGCGACCAACATGATCGCGGGTCTCGGCGTATCGATGAAGTCGACCGCGCTGCCCGTCATCGCCGTGTGCGCCGCCATCTGGGGCGCGTATACGCTCGAGGGTCTTTACGGCATCGCGATCGCCGCGACGGCCATGCTCTCGCTCACGGGCATGATCGTGGCACTCGACGCGTATGGCCCGATCACGGATAACGCTGGTGGCATCGCCGAGATGTCGGGCCTCGACAAGAAGGTCCGCAACATCACCGACCCGCTCGACGCGGTGGGTAACACGACGAAGGCGGTCACCAAGGGCTATGCGATCGGTTCGGCCGGTCTCGCAGCGCTCGTGCTCTTCGCCGACTACACGCACAAGCTCGAAGAGCAAGGCAAGCTGGTCGAGTTTTCGCTGTCCGATCCGGCGGTGATCATCGGCCTCTTCATCGGTGGCCTCGTGCCCTACCTCTTCGCCGCGATGGCAATGGAAGCCGTCGGCCGCGCGGCCGGCTCGGTGGTCACCGAGGTGCGTCGCCAGTTCCGCGAGATCAAGGGCATCATGGAAGGGACGGCAAAGCCCGACTATTCCAAGGCCGTCGATCTTCTGACGAAGGCGGCGATCAAAGAAATGGTCGTTCCGTCGCTACTGCCGATTCTCGTGCCGGTCGTCGTGGCGTTCGGTATCTCCGCGCTGATGGGCCCCGGAGAGGGCATCAAAGCTCTGGGTGGTCTGCTCATCGGTACGATCGTCACCGGCCTCTTCGTGGCGATCTCCATGTGCACCGGTGGCGGCGCTTGGGACAATGCCAAGAAGTACATCGAAGAAGGAAACTTCGGTGGCAAGGGTTCCGAAGCCCACAAGGCGGCGGTCACGGGTGACACGGTCGGTGACCCGTACAAGGACACCGCGGGTCCCGCGATCAACCCGCTCATCAAAATTATCAACATCGTCGCACTGCTGCTCGTTCCGCTACTCTGAGCGCAGTCAGTCAGGGTGTCGATTCCCGGAAAGCCCCGCCGAAAGGCGGGGCTTTTTTATGGGCATCTCGCGTGGATGACTTCGCGCGCGGACGGCGCGGCGGGCGGACGAGACCGGCCGATCAATAAATTCTCCCGGGCTCTCCGATGCGCACGCGATGAGTCCCCGGTGGTTCGCGCCGTTCGTCGCCATCACGCTCCGGCACGGTGACGTTCGGGTCGGGCAGCAACAGTCGCCAACTCTCCGTCGGGTTGCGCATTCCCCAAAAGAGTCCGCCAAGACCCTGCGGCACGGCTTTACGCTCAGGGATCTCACCGGGCTGCCGACGGCCGCGGACGATGACCTCGTCAATGTCGGGCGGTAACGGCGACCACCACTCTTTCGGCGCCATGAATGCACTCAACTTCGGGACCGAGAGGTCGAGGGGTTTGCGGACGGGTACCGAGTCGGTGGCTGCGGACTCGGCCATGGCGGTTGGCATGCCCGAAACGAGGGCGATCAGGCAAGCCCTTGCAAAGACCGTGCGGACGGATACATTGGCCGCCTCTGCTTCAATGCTTGGAGTTTTTCCCGTGCGCACTATCGTCTCCCGCCTCACCACGGCGTTCGTCGCATTCGCCTTGGTGTTCGCTCTGCCCGTTGGCCTCGCTGCGGACAAGCCTGCCTCCGCCAAGAAGACGGCGTCAACCCAACTCGCGCCGCCGGAGAAAATCACCTCCGTCGAGGGCATCACGGAATACCGTCTCGCCAACGGCCTCAAGGTCCTGCTCTTCCCGGACCCCTCCAAGTCGACCATCACGGTCAATATCACCTACCTCGTCGGCTCTCGCCATGAAGGGTATGGCGAAAGCGGCATGGCGCACCTGCTCGAGCACTTGGTGTTCAAAGGGACGCCGCGCTTTCCGAACATTCCGCAGGAGCTGACCGCTCGCGGCGCGCGACCAAACGGCACCACCTGGTACGACCGTACCAACTACTTCGAGACCTTCGCGGCCACCGACGACAATCTGCGCTGGGCGCTCGATCTCGAGAGCGACCGCATGATCAACTCCTTCATCAAGGAAGAAGACCTGCGCAGCGAATTCTCGGTCGTGCGCAACGAGTTCGAGGCCGGCGAGAACGATCCGGGCGGTGTGCTACTCGAGCGCGTGATGTCGACCGCCTACCTCTGGCACAACTACGGCAAGTCCACGATCGGTTCGCGCGAGGACATCGAGCGCGTTCCCATCGAGAACCTTCGCGCGTTCTACAAAAAGTATTATCAACCCGACAATGCGGTCCTAATCGTCGCCGGAAAAATCGACGAAGCGAAGACCATCGGCTGGGTCAATGAATTCTTCGGCAAGATCCCGCGCCCGACGCGTGTGCTCCAACCGACGTACACGGTCGAGCCCGTTCAGGACGGCGAGCGTCACGTCGTGCTGCGTCGCGTGGGCGATGTACAGGTCACCTCGGCCGGCTATCACATCCCGCCGGGCGGCCATCCCGATTTCGCCGCCGTGCAAGTGCTTGCAGACGTGCTGACGAACGAGCCCTCTGGCCGACTCTACAAAGCCCTCGTCGAAACCGGCAAAGCGAGCAGCGTCGGCGGCTTCGCGTTCAGCCTCAAAGATCCCGGATACATGTACTTTGCAGCCGAGGTGCTCAAGGAAAAGCCGGTCGCCGAGGCGACGCAGATCATGCTGGCCGTACTCGATGGTCTCAAGGCTCAGCCGGTCACGGACGACGAAGTCGCGCGTGCGCGTAACAAGTTCCTGCGCTTCTTCGAACAGACCTACAACAACAGCGATCGCGTGGGTCTCGGCCTTTCAGAGTACATCGCCAAGGGCGACTGGAGACTGTGGTTCCTTTCGCGCGACCAGATGGAAAAAGTCACGGCTGCTGATGTCAATCGGGTCGCCGCGGGTTACCTGAAGCCCTCCAATCGCACCACCGGCCTCTTCGTCCCGGATGCCGCGCCCGATCGCGCCGCAATTCCGCAGCCACCCGATCCGGCCGTGATCCTCAAAGATTATCAAGGCAAGCAGGCGCTCAAGCAGGCTGAGGTGTTCGATCCTTCGCCGGCCAACATCGTCTCGCGTACGCGCTCCGAGACCTTCCCGGGCGGCGCTGAGTACAGCTTCCTGAGCAAATCCACCCGCGGTAGCTCGGTTAATCTCACGATGACCCTGCGCGTCGGTAGCCTCGCCTCGCTCGAGGGTAAGGCGACTGTTGCGGAGCTCACGGCAGCGATGCTGCGTCGTGGCACCAAGAATCGCACGCTGCAGCAAATCAACGACGAACTCGACAAACTGAAGTCGTCGGTCGGCATCGGTGGTGGCGGTCAAACCGTGTCGGTGAACATCAACTCGACTCGTGAAAATCTCGTACCGACCCTCGAGATCGTCGGTGACATCCTGCGTAACCCGGTATTCCCGGACGCCGAGCTCACCAAGCTTCGCGATGAAGTATTGGCGGCCATCGAGCAGCAGCGCAGCGAGCCGCAGGCGATCGCCGCGCAGGAGATCAACCGCATCACCTCGCCCTACCCGGCCAAAGATTTCCGACGCACGCTCAGCTTCGACGAGCAGGCGGCGGCAGTGCGAGCCGTCACCGTTGCGGATCTGCGCAAGTTCCACGCCGAGTTCTACGGCGCGGGTCGTGCGACGGCAGCCGTGGTCGGCGACTTCGACGAGAACATGGTGCGTGCAGCCCTCGGTGGCATCCTCGCCGGATGGACGGCCAAGATGCCGTACGAGCGCGCCGTCTCGCCGTTCTTCGACGTCCCGTCGGTGATCCGCAAGATCAACACGCCTGATAAGACGAACGCAGTGATGATCGCCGGCGTCAATCTTGAGCTTCGCGACGATCACCCGGACTACCCGGCACTCGTGATGGCCAACTACATGCTCGGTGGCGGGTTCCTCAACTCGCGTCTCGCGGTGCGCATCCGTCAGAAAGAAGGCATCAGCTATGGCGTGTCGTCCTTCCTTACGGCCGACCCGCTCGACAAAGATGGCAACTTCGGTACCTTCGCGATCTACAACCCCGAGAACTCGGCTCGGCTCATCGCCGCTTATCGGGAAGAACTCGCGAAGATCCTGACCGAAGGCTTTGGCGAGACGGAGCTCAAGGACGCCAAGAACGGCTGGCTCCAAAGCCGTAACGTCAGCCGCTCGCAGGATCGCGAGCTCGTCGGGCGCCTCTCGAGCTATCTGTTCCTCGATCGCACTCTGGATTGGGACGCCGACTTTGAGAAGCGCGTTGCCGCGCTGACCGTGGCTGACGTCAATGCCGCGGTGAAGCGCTGGATCAAGCCGGAGACGCTCAGCATCGTCGAGGCGGGCGACTTCGCAAAATCGACGGCGAAATGATCGTCGATTGAGTATCGCGGTTGAGAGTCGCCGGCTCGGCAAGGGCCGGGTCGGCGACTCCGACGCGTGACCCACCCCTCCGTAGCACTACGTCTTGGCAGTCGGCGGGAAAACCCGTATTTTCCCGCCCCTTCGCCCACGCAAGACGGAATTCGTTCGATGCCGATGACCC
The DNA here is from genome assembly GCA_041159695.1 of Pseudomonadota bacterium. GTDB lineage: Bacteria > Pseudomonadota > Gammaproteobacteria > Steroidobacterales > Steroidobacteraceae > UBA964. Next base: position 5,899 of record JBEAXT010000089.1, on the reverse strand, counting down.
CAGCAGCCACTGAAGCCGCACGCGAGCAGATGATTCAACAGCAGCTGCGGGCCTGGGAGGTACTCGATCCCGTCGTTCTCGATATCTTCTCCCGCGTCCCGCGCGAGACATTCGTACCGCCCGCCTACGCGGAACTCGCCTTCGCCGATATCGAAATCCCCTTGGGGGGTGGTGACCGAATGTTGGCGCCGAAGGTCGCCGGACGGATCGTACAAGCCGTCGCACCACAGCCGACCGACCGCGTCTTGCTCGTCGGTGTCGGCAGCGGTTATCTCGCGGCCTGCCTCGCCGCGGGTGCGAGCCAGGTCCGTGGTCTCGAGTTGCGCGAAGACCTCGCTGCGATGGCCACGCGCCATCTCAAAAATGCCGGCGTGAGCAATGTCACCGTCGAATGCCGCAATGCGTTCGATCCGGAGGCCCTTGGCAGCGGCGCGTACGATGTCATCGTGCTCGCGGGCTCTTTGCCGGTCGCGGACGAACGATTCGCGCGTCAACTCGCGATCGGCGGCCGAATGTTCGCCGTCATCGGCTCGGGGCCCATCATGGAAGCGCGATTGATCGAGCGCACGACAGCCGAGGCGTTCCGAACCACCTCACTCTTCGAAACCGCCCTGAAGCCACTGGTTGGCGCACCTCAGCCCGAACGCTTCAAATTTTGATCGATGCCAAGCAGGATGCTCGAATGATCACGGAGATGACGGTCGAAGAGTTGAAGTCGAGGATCGAGGCCGGGGAGCAGCCCCTCGTCATCGACGTACGCGAGGGCTGGGAACTCGAGATCTCGAGCCTGCCGTTCGCCCGCCATATCCCCATGGGTCAAATCATCGATCGGATCAACGAGATCGATCCCGCTCGCCCCGTCATCGTCATGTGTCGCTCGGGGGGTCGGAGCTTGCAGATCGCCAGAGTGCTCGAATCCCGCGGGTTTAGTTCGGTAGCCAACCTGACGGGTGGAATTCTGGCGTGGGGGGAACGCATCGACCCCTCGTTACGTCCATACTGACCTTGAGGGCCCGTTGATCGGGCCGGTTCCTGTCTGTTATAGTGATATATAACACCAATTGAGGTTTGAATGATGTCGCGTCTACTCGTACTCGCCCTCGGCATGCTCGTCGCGGCCCACTCAGCCTCCGCAGAGGACCTCAAGGGCGTGTACGAGCGTGCCCTGGCCAACGACCCCCAAATTCGCGAGGCGGACGCCCTGCGACGGGCAGCCCGCGAATCACGGCCCCAAGCGTGGGCGGCGATCCTGCCGCAGCTCTCCGGGTCGGCGAGCAAGACCAAATCCGACACCACGAGCACGGGTCAGTTTCCCCAGGAGCAACGCCTGCCCGACGGGCAGACCGTCGTCCTGAACTTCCTCTCCGCGAGCGTGGCCGAGCCTGAGACCGACCGTTGGAGCCTCGATCTCCGGCAGAGCCTGATTTCTTGGGATAACTGGGTCGCGATCAAGCGCGCGAGCCGTCAGGTCGCCCAGGCTGAAGCCGACTTTCAGGCGGCTGAGCAGCAACTGATCCTTCGCGTCTCCGAGGCGTACTTCAACGTGCTTGCCGCGCAAGACGCCGTCGAGGCGCAGTCCTCTGCCTTCGATGCCATCTCGCGTCAGCTCGAGCAGGCCGAGAAGCGCTTCGAGGTGGGTCTCATCGCCATCACCGACGTTCAAGAGGCGAAGGCCGCCCGCGACAGCGCCGCAGCAGCGGTCATCGCCGCCAAGCGTCAACTCGCCTCGGCCGAAGAGCTCCTGCGCGAAATCACCGCCGAGAAATACACCGTACTCTCGAAACCCGGCGACGCGATGCCGCTGAAGTCACCCGACCCCGCCGATGAGGCTCAGTGGGTGGAGCGTTCGATGGAACAAAACCTCGCGCTCATCTCGAGTCGACTCGCAGCCGATATCGCGCGGGACAACGTTCGCGCGGCCTTCGGCGGTCATCTTCCGGAACTCGATCTCGTCGCCAGCAAAAGCAAAGTCGAAACCTCGAGTGCCATCAACTTCGTGAGTGGAAACGTCGGCACGCGACTCTCCGATACCGAAGATGAGAGCTACACGCTGCAGGTCACGATGCCCCTCTTCAGTGGCGGTGCGGCCCAGTCTCGGGTTCGTCAGAGCGAATTCCAGTGGCGCGCTGCGCGCGAGCGTCTCACTCGAGTCTCCCGGCAGACCGAGCGCCAGGCGCGCGATGCGTACCTCGGTGTCATCAGCGAAATCTCGCGCGTGAACGCGTTGCGTCAAGCACTCGAGTCGAGTCAGACGGCGCTCAAGGCGACCGAGGCCGGTTACGAGGTGGGCACGCGCACCGCCGTCGACGTACTCGAGGGCCGTCGCAGCCTCGCCGTTGCGCAAACCAATTACTCGCGCAGCCGGTACGACTATATTTTGAACGTGATGCGTCTGCGCCTGGCCTCGGGCACGCTCGATCGCGCTACGCTCGAAGAGGTCAACGGTTGGTTGTCGTCGACCGCGCCAGCGACTCAGCCATAAGCGGCTCGAGGTAGCCGAGCAGACGCTCGAGCGTACCTCGATTGTTCTCGACGAAGGCCCGACCGAGCGCTCCGCGATGGAAGCGCTCGTCTTCGTTCGTGACGAGGCTGCGAACTTCGGTGATCAAAGATTCTGTATCGATGACCGTAGTCAGCGCACCGGCGGCTCGAAGGGCTGCCGCCACTTCGGGCGCGTTGTAAACGTACGGACCCGCGATCGTGGGTATCCCGAGCGCTGCGGGTTCGATCAAATTATGTCCGCCGACATCTGAGACGATACTACCGCCGACGAACGCCAGATCCGCCGCCGCATACGCACCCATCAACTCGCCGAGCGTATCGAGCAACAAGACATCTGGCGCTCGCGTAGGGATCGCGTCGAGTTGGCTGCGCCGCGCATAAACAACGCCATCTGACTGTAGTCGTGCCGCCACCGACTCGAAACGAGACGGATGCCGAGGCGCGAGCACGAGCGCCAAGTCGATGCCTTCGCGACGCAGCCGACGCTGCGCCTCGAGTAACGCCGACTCTTCGAGCTCGTAGGTGCTGCCGCCGACGAGCAGCACTCGATCCTGCCAGCCGCAACCCGCACGCAGCGCGGCTCCCTGCTCCGGAAGCTGCGCCGAGAGGGTCAGTTCGAATTTGAGATTACCGATGACCTGTACGCGCGACGGTGCAACCCCGAGTCGACGAAAACGCTCGGCATCGACTTCGGACTGCGCGGCAATCCGAACCCCGCTCGCGAAGACATCGCGAAACAACCGAGCGAGCTTTTGCATCCGTCGCTCTGCTCTCGCCGACATCGTTGCGCTCGCGATGACCACCGGTATGGCGCGCGCTGCGCATTCGCCGTACAGGTTGGGCCAAAGCTCCTTCTCCACGATGATCGCAAGACGTGGCTGTACGCGATTAAGAAAGCGTCGAACGCAGCCCAAAGAATCGAAGGGTAAGAAACGAATGTCCACGACATCGCCGAACGCCTCGCGGGCGCGCGTCGCGCCCGTGCCGGTCGTCGTGGTCATCGTCAACGGAATGTTCGGGTAACGATCTCTCAGGCTGCGAACGAGCGCAACGGCCGTCTGAACCTCACCCACCGAAACCGCATGAATCCAGATGGCGTTCGCGGATTGACGGCGACCGAAACCGAATCGCTGCAAGAGTCCACGCCGTTCGCCCGGATAGCCTCGCAGACCGCGGATTGCGAAAAGCGTCGCTGCGAACGGCAACGCGGCAACGACGAGCATTCGATAGAACCAACGCATCATGCCGATTCGCTACACGGAGCGCCGCCCCGATAACCCTCGAGCATCGACATCCAACACGATTCTTCGAAATCACGGCTCAAAGAATCACAGACCTTGAGGATCGAGCGCCGCAGACGTACGAGGTTAGCGTCTCGCCACAGCCCGGGCTCGCGGAAACTTGCCCGGTCGAAGTCGATGAGAAACCACTGCCCTTGGCCATTCAAAAGCAGGTTGTGAGCGTTGAGGTCGGCATGATGTAGACCCACGCAATGAAAGCGTGCCAGCGTCTCGCCTACATGTAACCAGTCGATCGCATCCGGCGATCGCTCGAGGGTCTCAGCAAGCGTGCTGACGCCCGGTAAGCGCTGCGTGATGAGATCACCGCGACTCAAGAGCCCACTCGGTGCGTAACGCGCAGCCACGACCGGCGCTACCGGCAAACCGAGACGCTGTAAGCGCTGGATTACCCGGAACTCCCGAAACGGCCGGGAACGCGCCTCGCCGAGATCGAGGTAGCGGTCCTGCATCACCGCGGCAGCGAGACCGCCGCGCCGATAGTGCCGTAGCGCATAGCCCGCAGCCGAGACCTCGAAAAAATAGGTATTGCCCCGGCCGCGCGCTTGACCGCGCAGCGCGCCGACTTGACGTAAATACTCGGGATCGAACCAGCGAGGATCAAAATTGCCGACGAGTGAGGGGTCATATAGCATCCGGCAACGGCCGTCTTGGATCTTGTGCTCCAGCGGTTCGTGCGTGCGACCCTCGTTCATCTTCGCCCTCACCGCCCTAAGACATGCTGCCGCTCATCACGCCGCCCGAGTCCGTTTGCCTCTTGAGGCTCTCGGCTATCGGCGACACCTGTCACGTCGTACCTCTGCTACGCACCTTGCAGCGCGCATGGCCCACGACGCGTTTCACTTGGATCATCGGTCGCGCCGAAGCGCGACTCATGACCCTGCTGCCGGACGTGGAGTTTATCACCGTAGACAAACGCGCCGGCTTCGCCGGACTCAAAGCCTTGCGCGCGGCGCTGCGCGGCCGGCAGTTCGACGTGATGTTCCACCTGCAATTGTCCGTCAGGGCGAGCGCGGTAGCCGCTCTCGTGCCGGCGCGCGTCAAACTGGGCTTCGATCGCGACCGGGCCCGCGAGCTCCAATGGCTCGTGACGAATGCGCGCATCGCACCCCGCAGTCGCGAGCATGTCCTCGACAGCTTCATGGGGTTTGCCGAGGCCGCAGGCGTATCGCAGCGCGTGCTCGAGTGGAACGTACCCCTGCCCCTCGATGCGATCGACTACGCCAAACGACTCATCCCGAACGATGCACCGCACACTCTCGTGATCAGCCCGTGCTCGAGCCACGCGCGTCGGAACTGGCTACCTGAGCGGTACGCCGCGGTGGCACGCCACGCCATCGATACCCATGGCATGCAGGTCATCCTGACCGGAGGGCCGAGCGACATCGAAAAAACCATGGCACGTACCATCGTCGCGGACTGCCCCGCCGTCATCGACCAAGTGGGCAAAGATACGCTGCCACAGTTACTCGCCGTGCTGGCGCGAGCCGCCGTGTTGCTCGCCCCTGACACGGGGCCGACCCATATGGCCACCATGGTCGGCACGCCGGTCATCGGGCTCTATGCCGCGACCAACCCCGCACGCAGCGGTCCCTACCTTTCGCGAAGGTGGTGTATCGACGCGTTCCCGCGCGCAGCCGCGCAGTTTCGACACCGTCCGCCAGAGGCCCTACCCTGGGCGACCAAAATTGAAGAACCGGGCGTCATGGCCCTCATCGAGGTGGGTGAGGTCTGCAACCAACTCGACGCCCTGCTAGCATCGCAATCATGAAAGACATCCTCGTACCCATCTCTCCGGGCGAACTGCTCGATAAGATCACGATCCTTCGCATCAAAGCGGCGCGCATGACCGATGCCACCAAGGTCCGCAACGTCCGTCTCGAGCTCGATCTACTCGAGAAAACCTGGCGCGACAGCGGAGCCGCCATTCCGGAGGTCGCGGCAGACGAGGCCGCCCTTCAGCGCGTGAACGAAGCGTTGTGGGATATCGAGGACAAGATCCGCGACAAAGAATTGGCTCAGGCGTTTGATGCCGAGTTCATCGAACTTGCACGAGCCGTCTACGTCACGAACGACGAGCGTGCCGCCGTCAAGAAGCG
>JBEAXT010000024.1:0-10133 GCA_041159695.1 Pseudomonadota bacterium | reverse complement strand
GCGTTCTTCGGACTCTTGCTCGCTGTGCCCGGAACGATCGGATACCTGTTTGCGAGCCCCGACGTGCCCTTGCCCGGCTTCACCGTAGGACTCGTCAGTTTCGCGGCACTGGCCGTGATCGCCCCGATGTCGATATTGACCGCCCCCGTCGGCGCGAAACTTGCGCATTCTCTCGAGCGTCGTACCTTGTCGAAAATTTTTGGTCTATTTCTGTGCATCGTCGCTGTCCGCATGCTGATCAGGACGTTCTTATGAATCAGGGTCTGACTTCCATCGATACTCGCGTGGTCGCGGGTCCCTACTTCGAAGATTTTCATCACGGACTTGAGTTCGACGCTCCCGCCGTCACTTTGACCGCTGGTCATGTTGCGATACATCAGGCGCTCTTCGGCGACCGCCTCCGCTTACCGCTCGATCACGCGATCTCCTCACGAGTTACGGGGTCCGCAGCGCCGCTCTGTCATCCTTTGCTGGCCATCAACATTGCGATCGGTCAGTCGACTTGGGCCTCGCAGCGAGTGAAGGCCAATCTGTTTTACAAAGGCCTCGTACTACGTCGACCCGTTTTCGTGGACGATACGCTGTACACCCGCACACGCGTGGTCGGATTGCGACAGAACAAGCCTCAACCTGGCCGATCGGCCACGGGCATCGTCGCGCTCGAGATGACGACGACGAACCAACATGGCGACACCGTACTGCACTTCTGGCGCTGTCCCATGATTCCCTGCAGAGATCCTCAGGCCGTAACCGGTCACGTCGATGATCTCGACTCGATCGGTCAAGGCGTGACCCTCGATGACGTCCGCGCCGCAGCGCCGTCAAACTGGGATGCGACGCCCACGGCATCGTGGCAGGGACTCCGGGCCTCGGACCTCGTTCGCGGTCAGCGCTTCGTCATCGAATCTCGCGACACCATCACCTCCGCGCCCGAGCTCGTACGACTCTCACTCAACATGGCCATGGCCCATACCGACTCCCGCCTGTCGTATTTGGGAGAGCGCCTCGTCTATGGCGGTCACACCATTTTCATGGGCTTCGCGCAAATCACGCGCGGACTGCCGAACCTGCTCACCGTTCTGGCCTGGGAGAGCTGCGATCACGTGGCACCGGTGCTCGAGGGTGATCGATTACGAACCGAATTTTCGGTGACGGACGTTGTGGGAGTCGGTGCCTCGAAGGGGTCGCTAATGCGAATCGAAGCCGAGTGTTTCGCCGCGAGGGGAGATCCCGAAGACGAAACCCGCGTGCTCGATTGGAAGTTCTGGGCGCTCGCCGTATAAACGGTCGGACGCTGCGGTGAGCGACGACGCCTACTTAGGGGTGTCGCTTTTCATCGCCTCGACCTCCTGCTGCAAGATCCGCAGCAATCGGGCGATGTACTCGATTTGCCAACGCCCCCGTTCCTCGGCTGCCACGGCATCCGGACGGTAAGCGTCGATCAGCTCGCGATCGAGCAAGCGGTGCTCAGCAAGCAACCGCTCGAGCGTATCGAGACGCTCACGCGTGACGGCAAGCTCCCCCGCCATCGCCCAAACGATCGTGAGCAGACGATCGACGTCATGATCCGCGAAGAAATAAGGCCGCTTTCCGCTCGCCGCCGCATTGATCAGCTTCTGCAACTCGATGTCGTTCATGCTTCGGCGCCGCAGGCGTACCACAACCCGCCTCGTCCAAAATCTTCGACTTCCGAAGAAACTTTCGGCATCTCGTCCTCCACCAGAGCGTGAATCTCGACTTCGAAGATCTTGCTCCCCTCGATCCCAAGCTCCTTCATGATTGAAGGTAGCGAGCTTTCGTGCAAAGCGCTCCAGAAGGGTTCGTTGTTATTCTGGCAATCCCAATCACGGAGAAACTGCTCGAACGCGCTCATTCCGCGATACGGAGGCTGCTCGAGATGAATCTGGATACCGCCCGGTGCGAGCAGACGCTTCGCCTCTCGAAGAATGTTTCGAAGCGCAGCGTGGGAGGTTTCGTGGAGGAACATCGCACTCCAAATGAAATCGAATCGACCGTCTTCGTAGGGTAAGCGCTCTGCATTGGCTTGCTGAAAGACGACGTTATGGATGCCCATACCGATCGCACGTGCATGCCCGTAGCGCAACATCGGCGCCGCAAGATCGACGGCGACGATTTCGGCCGCAGGAAATGCCCGCGCGAGCGGCAATACGTTATGACCCAGGCCTGCGCCTAAATCCAGAATACGACGCGGCGCCCAATTCGGACGACGACGCTTCAGCCAGTCCGCCGTTCCGCGGCCCGCGCCGTCGAGGTACCGACCGAAGAGTCCCGTCGTCGTCGCAAACATTCCCGCATCGTAGTTGGCGGCCGCTGCGACATCGTCATCGATGTATTCGGCGAAATAACTTCCTGGCATGCAGTGATTGTCGAGCTCGCTTTGATATCGGGGCACAGCGATCGTGGGATCGAGTTGCAGTGACTCCGGCTGCGACGCATTCAGGGCTCGCGCACGATCACGCAAAGACTGCATTTGACGCAGCACCATCGCGCGGCCCGCCTGTTGCCGCATTTCCATACCCGTCCGACGCAGGGAACTCCACATTCGGTAGTACGGGTCTTCGCTCATCGCGTCCCGAATGTCACGCCGACTCACAGGTGCCTCCCCATGCGTCGCAGACCAACGCGGCTCGGCGCGCGTCCTGAATGCGACCTCATTACCGGCCACGACGGCACTCGCCATGTACTTGTTGAAGTTCGCGAGAAAATTGAAACGCGCGATGTCATCGTGCGTCGCGACGGGCGACATGGCGTGCTGACCCGCATCGCTCCAGGGCGGCGCACAGCTCGGCCGTATAGCATCGGACATGCCCAAAATTGTAGCATCGAGCGATCTATGAACAGCCCCGATAGCATCACTCTCCGCCTCGTGGAACGAGCCGTCTCGACACGCTTCGACACTTTGACGCCCAACGCCGTCGAGTGCGCCAAAACCTTCATCCTGGACTCTCTCGGGGTCGGACTCTCCGGCTCCCGCGTCCCCTTGGTCGCAGATCTCGAAGCGCTCTCGGACGACTGGGGGGCGGGCCAATCGGCGCGACTGTGGGGCTCTGGGCGCCGCGTGCCAGCGAGCACCGCTGCGTTCATCAACAGCTACCAAATTCATAATCAGGAGTGGGACTGCCTGCACGAGCCGGCGCTCGTTCACCCGATGGCGGTGATCTTGGGTTCGCTTGCATCGTGGTGTGACGCGCGCGGCGGCGTTCGAGGCACCCAACTCATCGAAGGATGCTCGGTTGCGGTCGACATCGCGACCGCTATTGGACGAGCGGCAAAAAACAAACTACGGTTTTTTCGACCCGCGATGTGCGGCGCGCTCGGCGCAACAGCGGGTATCGCGCGGATCGAGGGTCTCGATGCTGACACGACTCGTAGCGCGCTCGGTCTCGCCTACAGTCAGTTGTCGGGGACGATGCAAGCGCACATCGAAGGCTCTGCGATGCTGCCCATGCAAATCGGCTTCAACGCGCGTGTCGCACTCGATGCCATCAAACTCGCCCGCCGCGGTATTCGTGGGCCCTTACAGTTTCTCGAAGGCCCTTTCGGCTACTTCACGCTCATTGACCCCGAGTGGGATCCGGTCGCGTTCACTGATCTCGAATCGCGCGAAGCGATCACCGAGCTTTCTCACAAACCCTACCCGAGTGGTCGAGCTACGCATGGTGGTGTCGATGGCGTATTGACTCTGCGCGAGCGCCACGGGTTTACCGTCGAGGCTATTCGGGAGATTCGGGTCGTAGCGCCCCCGCTCATCATTCAGCTCGTCGATCGACCCGCCTCACCGACCATGGCGCCGTCCTACGCACGACTCTGTTTACCCTACGTCGCGGCGACCGCGTTATTGACGGGCGATGTACAAGTAGCCGATTTCGACACCGAGGCGCTGGCAAACCCCGAACGTCATGCGCTTGCCGCGCGAATTCGCATCGTCAAAGACCAAAACCCCGCCGTAAACGTTTTGGCGCCGCAGCGCGTTGAGATCAGTCTCCACGACGGTACTGAACTCGCGATCGATTTGCCGGCGGTCCTCGGCGCGCCAGGACGTCCCCTCGGACGTGATCGTCACCTTGCCAAATTCCGCCGCGCGGCTGCCTCCGGCCTGCGGCCGATGAGCGATGAAAACATAGAACGGCTCATTGCCCTCGTCGATGATCTGGAGCACCTCGACGACGTGCGAAGGCTCGTCGACGCGCTTCAATTCGACGTGGGAAATAAATGAGCTTTCCGCATTATTTCGAGTCGTTCGACTACGCGCAGATGCTGCGCGATTTCCCGATTGGCGATGCATTCACCGAAGGGTTTGCACGTCGTACACGCGCGGAGATCCGCGCTCATCAAAATCGACTTTTTCTCCGCTGCGTCGCGCGGGCGTGGGAGATCCCGTTTTATCAACGACTCTGGAGTCGTCACGGCATTCGACCGACCCACATCACGAGCCTCGATGATATCGCCAAGCTACCGATCTTCGACAAAGGCGATCTCATGCAAAGCTTGGCGGACTACCCGCCCTATGGTGACTACCACGGGTTCGACAAGTGGCCATTGTCCGAGCGACCCGTCACGGTACTCAACACGACGAGCGGAACGACCGGTCGCCCTCAGGTCGTACTCTTCAGTCCCAAATCGCGTGAAGTGCAGGCGCTGCTGGTCGCTCGGATTTGGCGCATGCAGGGTCTGCGACCGGAGGATGTCATTCATTCCGTCTACGGTCACGGCATGATCAATGGTGGTCATTTCGTTCGCGAGGCCGCCCTGCACTACACCAATTGCCTATTCCTCTCGGCCGGGACCGGTAAAGAAACTCGTTCCGCCACCCAAGTCGAACTGATGCGTGACATGCGCGTCACGGTGATCGTCGGTTTCGTCGACTACATCAGACAGCTCGCCGAGACGGCGCGCGGCCTCGGTCTCGAACCCGGACGCGATCTTCCCGTCCGCGCAATCTTCGGCCACGTCGGCAGAGAGTCGCGGGCTGCGCTCTCTAAGGCCTGGGGAGGCGCCGAGGTGTTCGATTGGTACGGCGTTGCCGACACCGGTCCGATCGCCGCCGAAGGCCAGGATCGCAACGGCATGTACGTCATGGAGGATGCGCAGTACCTCGAAATCGTCGATGGCACGACGGGCGCCGTTCTACACGACGAAACGCCGGGAGATATGGTCGTCACCTCGCTCTATCGCGACGATGTCTATCCGTTGATTCGCTTCAATACGCATGATCTGTCGGCATGGCGACTCGACGTCGCCGACCGCGGGATTTCACTGCGCCGAACGGTCGGCGTACTCGGACGCAGCGACAACATGGTCAAGCTGCGCGGTATCAACGTTTATCCCCTTGCGCTCGCGGCGATACTTAATGAGCGACCTGAGTTCGCCGGGGAATATATTTGTCGCGCGACTCGCGATGACTCGGGCCGTGACACGCTCACCGTCGTCATCGAAACCCGCAATCACATCAAATTACCGGATCACACCCTCGAGCGACATTTTTCTGAACTTCTCGCACAACGCATTGGCGTGGAGTTACGGGTCGAGCTCGTCAGTACGGGCGAGACCGCGCCGCTCACTCAGGTGGAGAGCCGTCAAAAGCCGATTCGCCTCATCGACGATCGACCGAAAGCGGGCGCATGACCGCGACTTGTCTTCGAGCGCTCGAGCACTCGCTCGAACGAATACACGCCGATGAGGCGCTGAACGCCTGGTCTTATCTGGCGATCGACGAGGCGAGACATGCAGCGGCTGAGAGCGATGCACGCCTCGCTAAAGGCGCCGCCCGCAGCGCGATCGAAGGTCGACTGGTCGCCCTGAAGGGCAACATGGCGGTTCGGGGATGGCCGTTCGAGGGTGGTCTCCTCAGTCGACGTGGCGTTCTAGCCGTCGAGGATGCCGAACTCGTGCAACGACTGCGAGACGCCGGCGCGGTTCTCCTCGGGCAAACCCGAATGGATGCCGGCGCCCTCGGCGCCGAGGGGCGCTCGATCGATGGGCCCATCCGAAATCCGCACCGACCGACCCACTCGGTCGGCGGGTCTAGCGGCGGATGTGCCGCCGCGATCGCCGCCGGTCATGTGGAGCTCGCCGTCGGAAGCGACACCATTGGATCTGTGCGTATTCCGGCGTCCTTTTGCGGGATCGCGAGCTTGAAGCCCTCCCCTCAAAGAATCGGGTTGACGGGCGTGCTGCCCGTGCATCCCGACTTCGATCATGTCGGCCCGATGACCGCTCGGTCCGAAGCGCTGCAACTCATGTGGCAGGTGCTCACCGGGCAGGCGCCACCGAATCATGCGGGTGCCTCACAAATCGTCGAACAGGCGCTGACCTCACGTCCGATCGGATTTATGGTGGATGCGCCATCACTCGGCACGACGCCTTCGGTCATGGCCCATTACCTGCGCGGACTCGACCGCCTACGCTCGCTCGGCGCAACGCTCGTACCGATCGAGCTTGCCCCGCTCGATCCCGCGCGGACCCGTCGCGCCGTGTTCTCCCTATGCGAACACGCGATGGCGGAACATCACCACGAGACGATGTCGAAGTATCCGGAACGCTACTCGCCCGAGTTACGGGCAATGCTCGAATATGGCGCCTCACTTAGCGCCTCAAAACTCGACGCCTTCCGAGTGCGCGTGCGCGACTTCGCGACAGCGGTACACGGGCTGATGCAGCCGCTCTGCGCCATGGTGCTCCCGACGACGCCTGGTCAAGCTTTTGATTTCAACGGCAGCACCCCCACCGATCTTGCCGATCTCACCGTGGTCGCCACCGCAGCCGGTTTGCCCGCGGTATCGACGCCGCTACCGACGGGCGAAGATCTTCCGGTCGGGATGCAAATCCTCACGGCGCAAGGCGAAGATCTGCTCGCTTGCGAGATTGCGACACTTTTCGGGCGCGCGACCTAAGCAGCCCCGCGCACCCGCGCGCTAGCCGACAAAGTGCGACGCGATGTCGCAGCGACGTGCCACCCACACCTTTTGGTCGGCGTGCTCCGCCACATGTTGCAGGAACCGCTCGAGCGCGCCGATGCGCCCCGGTCGACCGATGATTCGCAAATGGACACCCAAAGACATCATTCGGGGTCTGGCTTCGGATTCTTTGAGCAGCCAATCGAAGGTGTCGATCGCATACTCGCACCAGGCTCGTGGCGTAAGCGAGGGCGCATTCCACATTTTCATGTCGTTCGAATCGAGCGCATAGGGCAAGACGACCATGGGTTTTGCGAGTGAGCGATCAAAGAAAGGCTCGTCTCGACTGTAATCGTCCATGTGGTAGAGGTATCCCTCCTCCGAGAGCAGACGGCGCGTTTCGCCCGTATGCAGATATCGAGACAACCAACCGACGGGACGGACACCCGTGCTCCGCTCGATGCTCGCCGTCGCCTTGCGGATGAACTCGCGCTCCTGCTCTTCGGTCATGCCGAGCTGATGAGCCCAACGATAGCCATGCGCACAAACTTCGTGACCCGCTTGCATGATGGCGGAAGCCAACTGAGGCGCGCGCTCGAGCGCCACGGCCGCCGCCGTGAACGTCGCGGGCATTCCCTGTCGAGCGAGTAAAGCGAGCACTCGTGGCGCACCCTCATGAATGCCGTAGGCATAGTTGCTTTCGTTTCCGAAGTTCCGAACCGGCTTTTTGAGCGTGATTCCGAGTTCGTCGACGGGCTCGGGGCCGCGATCGCCATCGAGGACGTTGAACTCCGCGCCTTCCTCTACGTTGACGACGAGCGATAACGCGAGTCTTGCGCCCCCGGGCCACGTGTAGCTCATCAGTGGTACTCCTCGCCACCGGAGACGTTCATCGCCTCACCGGTGATGTAGGCCGCTTCGCCCGAAGCCAAAAAGGCGCAGGCCTTGGCGATGTCCTCCTGAAGCCCGGGACGTCCGAGCGGAATACGTGCGCGCATATCGGCCAGATATTTTTCCTGACTCCGTCCCGTTGCGTTACTGAAGAACTGGTTCTGCCACGCGCCCAAGCCCGTCGTCACGTGGTTCGGGCAAATCGTGTTGACCGTAATCCCCGCCGCACCGAACTCGACCGCGGCGCTGCGAGTGAGACCGACGAGTCCGTGTTTCGAGGCCGTATAGGCGGAAGCAAAGGGAAACCCGGACTTCGACGCTTGACTGCCGATATTGATGATTCGTCCGCCTTGGTTCTGCTTAAGCATCTGTATCGCCGCGTGCTTGATACCGAAGAAAACGCCACGCAGATTGACGCCGAGCACCGCATCCCACTCCGACTGGCTCATCTCGACGATGCGCTTCATCAAGTAGCCGATGCCGGCGTTATTCACCATGATGTCGAGCCGCCCGTAGTGCTCGACCGTACGCGCCACCAAGGCCTCGACCTCGGATTCCACCAGCACGTTGCAGGTGAGACCCACCGCTTCCCCTCCCGCGTGACGGATCTCTGAAACGATCTGCTCCATTTCGGCAGTCGATCCGATGGCCGAGGCCGGCATTGCCTCGCCCTGAGGTGCGCCCAAATCGCTCACGACGACTTTGCAGCCCTCAGCGGCCAATCGCTTCACCATGGCCTCGCCGAGGCCCTTGGGACGTCCTGAGCCCGTCACGATCGCGACTTTGCCGCGCAGATCCGAATATGTACCCATCGATGCTGGTCCCCCGTATTTTGGTACCGAATTGGCCGACTGATAACATGATGACATGACTCTGCTTTTGACGGACATCCACCCACCGGTTGCGCGGATCACACTCAATCGGCCCGAGCGTCGTAACGCCCTCTCGAGCCCAATGTGGCATGGCTTGCTCGAGGTCGCCGCCCGCCTTGCCGCAGAGCCATCGATCAAAGTTGCGCTCATTACCGGAGCCGGAGACGCCGCCTTCAGCGCCGGCGCCGATATCGCCGAAATGCGAGAGGCATTGATCGATCCGCCCGCCATGCAACGCATGCAGCAAGCCGTACTCGATGCCCAAGCGGCATGGGAACGATTGCCCATCCCGACGATTGCCGTGATCCGCGGCGCCTGCACGGGCGGCGGCTGCGGACTCGCGCTCGCCTGTGATCTCCGTCTCGCCACACCCGATGCGTTTTTTGCGATACCGCCCGCGAAGCTCGGACTCGCCTACAGTCTCGCAGACACCAAACGTCTCTACGATCTCGTGGGCCCCTCGCGCACCAAAGAAATTTTATTCACGGGCAGACGAGTGAACGCCGAAGAAGCACTGACGCTTGGCATGATCAACGAAATCGTTGCGGCGGATGGGCTCGAGCATCGTGCGGTCACCCTCGCGCGGGAAATCGCCGGTAACGCGGGGAACTCCGTGCGGGCCGCCAAAGCCGTAGTCAATATGATTGCCGACGGTGTCCACGCCGAAACACCGGAGTCCAGGCAGTTCTACGACGAAAGCTTCTCGTCAGCGGAGTTTCTCGAGGGCGCCCAAGCTTTCCTCGAAAAACGTCCGCCTCGATTCTGAGTTCTATCAACGAATCTCGGTTGTTCAATTGGCCATCGCGGGTGTTGCGATGACCTCATCGAGATACTGTCGGATTAGTTTCGAGCTTGCTTCGGGCGCTTCTTGAACGAGCATATGACCGATGCCGGGCAAGATCTCGAGCCGAACCTCTGGCGCATTGACTAACAGATCTCGCGTTTCGTAGGCGAGCGCCACCGGTACCCGTTTGTTCTTCTCGCCCCAGATGAGGAGGACAGGCACGTTCACGGCGCGAATCTTGTCTTCGACGCCGCCCGACACGTACTGCCGCAGCAGGTTCAACATCGCGAGTCGATTTCCCTCGCGCATCCACATCTCATACCACTCATCGACCACCGCATCGGTCACCCGCGCGGGATCACCGTAGTCGTTGGTCAACATGAAGCGCGTAAAAGATTTCGGCAGGACGTAGCCGAGAATATCGGCGGCTCTCGGCACGTTGGCCGGCGTCGTCCGTCCGCGCACCCGCGGCTCGAGCGAGCCCGGACTGATGAGAACGAGCCGCTCGATCCGATCAGGATGATCAGCGGTGTAACGCATCGCGACCGTTCCCCCGATCGACGTGCCGACCACCGTAAATGTCGTGAGGCCCTTCTCGTCAACGAATTGCTCGAACAATTGCTGGATCCGCTCGAGCGTGTAATTTCCACTGGGCTCTGGCCCCGTCAG
>JBEAXT010000220.1:0-2963 GCA_041159695.1 Pseudomonadota bacterium | reverse complement strand
AAAAAGCACGATGCGATTTCCTTCGACGTCGTGTGATGGCTGACAAAAAAGGCGCATCTCAAGCCATAGGTTATCGAGAGCGCTACCGAACCCACCCCAGATTTCCGAGTCGGGATGAAGGCATGGTTGCGCATGATCGGATACTGCCTGATTGATGATAGTTCGATACCGTACTATAGTAGTGCGGCATCGAACTAGGAGTCAGGCCCATGTTGGACCGTCGAAGAGCGTTACGGCTGATCGGTGGTGGATTCGTGGTGGCGGCCGCTGCGCCAGGCTGCTCTGGTGCTTCTGAGTCCGCACGTGAGCCGTGGCTTCAGGCCGGTCAGTACGATGACATCAGGAAGCGGGCATTGTCGTATGCATTGCTCGCTCCTAACCCGCACAACCGACAGCCCTGGCTGGTCAAGCTCGACGGTACAGATTCACTTACCCTCTATGTCGATCTCGAACGGCGTCTTCCCGTAACTGATCCTTTTGATCGGCAGATCACAATCGGCTGTGGGGCCTTTCTGGAGTTGATGTCGATCGCTGCTGCGCAAGAGGGGTACGGCGTGGAAGTCGTCGCGTTCCCCGACGGCGAGGACATGCGCCGTCTTGATCGTCGCGCTGTTGCGCGGGTTCGGTTTGTCTCGGGTATTGCCACGCGCGACCCTCTTTTCAAGCAGATCCTCGCGAGGCGCTCGAATAAAACAATCTATCAAGATCGCGACGTCCCTGATGCCGCACTGGTAGCGCTCGCCGAAGCGGGGCGTGCGCAGGGAGCTATATCTTCGACGATCGGTAATACGGCTCTCGCCGCCGGTCTTCGAGATCTCACCTGGCGCGGTCATGTCAAAGAAATTATGACGCCTGCAGCAAATCAAGAGTCGGTTGATCTGATGCGCATAGGCGCTACCGAGGTGGCGGCTAACCCTGACGGCATTCCGCTTGAGGGGGCGATGATTGAAGTCGGTCATCGTCTGGGAATGGTGACCCGAGAGGCGCTCGCGGACCCAACCTCCCGCGCCTTTCAGCAAGGTCTCGATCTTTACAAGAAGATGGCAATGTCGGCGCGGGCGTTCGGTTGGATCTCGAATTCAAACAAGAACCGAACGGATCAGCTCAATGCGGGGCGTGCGTACGTCCGGGTAAATTTGCAGGCAACGGCTCTGAATCTTGCGATACATCCGTGGAGCCAGGCGCTGCAGGAGTATCCTGAGATGCGTGAGCTTTACGACGAGGCACATCGCCTGATCGGCCAGGGCGAGCGTGTTCAAATGTTGTACCGTATCGGATATGCCAAAACCATCAAACCTGCCCCGCGGCGGGGGCTCCAAGCGCACCTCGTCTGATGAGGGAGTGAAGCAGGGCAACGCCCGATCCGACGAGGATCTCTTATTTCAGTTATTCACTGAAATCGGGATCATCGATCAGCTTGCAAATGCCGCGTTTGAAAAAGTGCTGCCCCATGGGCTTACTGGTGCGCAATTCGCGATCCTGAACCACTTTGTACGAACTGGCGATAACGAAACTCCAGCCCAAGTGGCTGAAGCTATGCAAGTGTCGCGTGCAACACTAACAAGCACTCTGCGCCGTCTTGAGTCGAAGGGGTTCGTGCGGATTGTGGCCGATGCAAATGATGGGCGGTCCAAGCGAATCCTGCTCACTGCGGCGGGTCGTCGAGCGAGAGAGTCATCAATTCAATTGGCAGGGCCTTTGCTAAATTCTGTTCGAACCGCCTTGCCGCGTGCCGATGTTCTTCGTTGGCTCCCTGCTTTACAGCGATTACGAGAGTGGCTCGATCGAAATCGAGGTTAAAGTTTTAGAACGTTAATTATTTTTAAAAAGCGTCAAAAACGCGATAGTTACATACACATTTACTTCGCTATTTAGAGACTTGGAGCGAAGATGGCAAACGGCCCGTAGGTAAAGAGATGCGATGCGGCGATCCGGCCTGCGATGCGAGTATCGAGAACGATACTCACCGACTCGATTCGACGAGCATACGCGCTGTGAGGTACAGGCGCGGCACGATCGAGTCGAGTTCAACGTATTCATTTTTTGCGTGGTAGCCCCACCCCGCGAGCCCGAGACTCTCGAGTACGGCCGGTTTACCCGATAGACCGGCATATCCCGCATCGGTTCCGGCGCCGCTACCGGGAATGAAAATAAGCGGGCGACCTTCGAGTTCGGCGTAAATCGCTTTAGCCTGCTTAGCCAAAGCCAAAGAGCGCCCATCGGGGCTCGCGAAGGGCGGCCGGCCGATGCGGATGGAATAGCGAACGTCTGTATCCGGTATGCGCCGCATTTGCGCGAGCGCATCTAACCGGTGCTGCAATCGTTCGGCCGCGTCCGGTGCGGTCAAACGTAAATCAGCGGACGCCGTCGCAATGTCGGGTATCTGATTACGCACCGAACCGCTCGTCGCTTGCGTCCAGTTGAGTTGTGCACCCGGAATCTCGGCAGTGATGTTTTGGGTCTGCAGCACTTGATGCGCGAGCTCGACGAGGGCATTACGGCCCTCTTGGGGAGCGGCGCCAGCATGCGAGCTGCGACCTTTGACTTCGAGTTCGACGGTGCCCGTTCCGGCAGCGGAAAGTAATACACCCTCCGCTTGAATGACGGATTTCGCCGCCGTCGGTTCGTAAGACAGCACGACATCGTGTTCGGCACCGAGCGCGGTAATGATAGCGCCGGATCCCGCCGACTGAGACTCTTCATCGCCGTTAAAAAGCACGGTCAGTTGCGCGTAATCGTTCCAGCCTGCATCACGCAAAATTTTTAAAGAATGCAGAATGACCGCAATACCGCCTTTCGAGTCGGCCACGCCTGGGCCGTAGAGTCGATCACCGTCGATGTGTATCGGCTCGCGAGCGAGAGTGCCGCGCGCATAGATGGTGTCCATATGGGCGATCAACATGAGGCGCCGTTTACCGGTGCCGGAAAAGCGACCGATCAACAGTGGTCCCTTCACGCCGTCC
>JBEAXT010000178.1:0-12319 GCA_041159695.1 Pseudomonadota bacterium | reverse complement strand
CGTTTCACCTCATCTCAATTGTGGTTCGTCGCGCTGGACGGTGGTGAGCCGATTCGGCTTAGCGGGGACGAGAACTCGTGGTCTCAACCGACGTTCACGCCCGACGGTAAAACCTTGGTGGTAGGGATCGATCGGAAAAGCGATCAGGTCTACATGCCGAGCGAACTGGTGGCGTTCGCGTGGGAAGGTCCGCGCGCCGCTGACATCACTTTGAAGCGCGGGCGCGAGATCACTCGCGGAATCGACCGCTCGGTCACCTCGTTCGCGATCACCCCCGACTCTCGGACCGTGTACTTCTTGGCCGAGGAGGCAGGCCACGAAAAACTTTTCGAAACCAGTGTTTTGAGTGGTGCGCCCCGACGCGCCTTTGACATTGAGTCCGGTGTCTACACCAATCTTTCGATTGCAACGGCGTCGCGCCGACCCGTCCTGATCGCTAACTTCGAAAGTGCGACGCGCCCCCCGGAGGTGGTTCGTCTCGATGCCTCGCGAGGCGGTCACGTGGCGTTGACTGAGTTCAACGAGGCCAAGGCAGCGACGCTCGATTTAGCGCCGGTCCGCCATTTCTGGTTCACGAGCAGTCAGGGGCGCCGTATCCACAACATGCTGGTGTTGCCGCCCGCGTTCGATCCATCAAAGAAATATCCGCTCTTCGTCGTCATTCATGGCGGTCCGCACACGATGTGGCGAGACCAGTGGGTGACGCGCTGGAACTACCACCTCTTGGCGCGTCCGGGGTATGTGGTGCTACTCACGAACTACAGCGGGTCGACGGGCTTTGGTGCAGCCTTCGCCCAAACGATCCAAGGTGATCCGCTGCGAACCCCCGGTGCAGAAGTGAATGAGGCCGCGGACGTCGCGCTGCGCGATCACGCGTTCATCGACGGTAATCGCCAGTGTGCGGGTGGGGCGAGCTATGGCGGGCATCTGGCCAACTGGCTGCAGGCCACGACCACGCGTTACCGCTGTCTGATCAGCCATGCCGGGCTCATCAATCTTGAGTCGCAATGGGGCACGAGCGATACGGTGTACGGCCGCGAGGTGAACAACGGCGGGCCGGTGTGGGAGCAGGGGCCGGTGTGGCGTGAGCAAAATCCGATCCGTTACGCCGCCTCGTTCAAGACGCCGACTTTAGTGACCATTGGTGAGCGCGACTTTCGAGTGCCGCTCAACAACTCCTTGGAGTATTGGACGGTGTTGCAGCGGCAGCAGATTCCTAGCCGGCTCGTCGTCTTCCCGGAAGAGAATCATTGGATTCTCAAGGGCGAGAACAGTCGGCTCTTCTACCAAGAGGTTCACGATTGGCTCGCGCGTTGGCTTACGAGCTTGGGCGTCGCTGCGGCGGACCCAGCCTCCAAGCCCTAAAAGGTCGGCCCCCGGGGTACCCCATGGCGCCCCGGGGGCGTTTCAATTATTATGGGCGGCCCTCGCGACTCCTCGGGCCGTGAGGGAGGGTGGATTCCCCGGTTGGGGTGTCTCCCAAGTGCTTGATTTGAAAGCCCCCCGAGGGGCTTTTTGTTTTTGGGCCCCTGGCCGGGGCGGGTTTTCGATGGAGGGGCCTTCGTGGCCCTTTTTCATTCCCGCAAAGGAAGGCTCGCGAAGGATGGGACGATGGCGACTGCAGCAGCGATACGCGACAAGCTCATCGGGCTCCTCGAGCCGCTGATCGAGCGTCTGGGATACGAGCTGGTCGACATTGAATGGGTGTCGGTGCCTCGCTCGGGCGTGTTGCGGATCTTCATCGATCAACCGCCCGCCAAAGGGGGGCACATTGGTGTCGAAGATTGCGAGACGGTGAGCCGAGAGGTGTCGGCTCAACTCGATGTGGAGGATCCGATCAGCGGAGCCTACAACCTTGAGGTGTCATCGCCGGGATTCGATCGAGTGTTGCGCAAGCCTGCGCACTTCGAACGATTCGTCGGCGCCAGAGTTTGGGTGGAGTTGAAGGTGCCTCGCGAAGGTCGTCGTCGATACACGGGCGATCTTTCGGAGGTTGACGAGTCGGGTTGTACGGTCGTGGTCGACGGACAGCCTGTGAGAGTCGGGTTCGCCGAGATCGGCAAGGCGCGCCTCGTCGCGTGAAAGAGGATAGAAGACGATGAGTAAGGAAATCATGATGGTCGTGGATGCCGTCTCGAACGAGAAGGGCGTCGACAAGGAAGTCATTTTCGAGGCCCTCGAAGCGGCACTCGCCTCGGCAACCCGCAAGAAGCACGGTGAGGAGTGGGACGTGCGCGTCGCCATCAACCGTAAGACCGGCGACTACGACACGTTCCGTCGCTGGAAAGTGTTTGCCGACGATTCCAAGGAGCTCGAAGTGCCCGACCGTGAGCTGCGTCTCGAGGATGCGCTCGATGTCGACAAGAAGGCGCTCGTCGGCGGTTTCGTCGAGGAGCCCATGGAGTCCGTATCGTTCGGTCGTATCGCCGCCCAGCAGGCGAAGCAGGTGATCGTGCAAAAAGTGCGCGAGGCTGAGCGAGCCCAAGTGGTCGAGGCGTACAAGGATCGCGTGGGTCAGCTCGTCAGCGGCGTCGTGAAGCGCGTCGATCGCAACGGGATTTTCGTCGACCTTGGCGGTAACGCAGAAGGTTTCGTTTCTCGAACCGACATGATCATGCGCGAGCAGGTCAAGCCGCAGGATCGTATCAAGGCCTTCCTCAAAGAAGTGCGCTCCGAGCCGCGTGGTCCGCAGTTGTTTCTGACGCGCTCGGCTCCCGAGTTCCTGATCGAGTTGTTCAAGCTCGAGGTACCCGAAGTGGGTCAGGGTTTGATCCAAATTTTAGGCGCTGCGCGCGACCCCGGTATTCGCGCCAAGATCGCCGTACGCAGCAACGATCCGCGAATCGATCCGGTCGGCGCGTGTGTCGGTATGCGAGGGTCGCGCGTTCAGGCGGTCTCGAACGAGATCGCCGGAGAACGCGTCGATATCATCCCGTTCGACGAGAATCCCGCGCAGTTCGTGATTAATGCGATGTCACCGGCAGAGGTGATCTCCATCGTGGTCGACGAAGACTCGCACAGCATGGACATCGCGGTCTCCGAAGAGAAGCTCTCGCAGGCCATCGGCCGTGGCGGTCAAAATATTCGACTTGCGAGTCAGCTGACCGGCTGGGAGCTCAACGTGATGACCGAGTCCGACGCCGAAGCAAAGAGCGAGTCGGAGGCCAGAACGCTTGTCGAAAACTTCATGAAACAACTCGACGTAGACGAAGACGTTGCGACGATTCTCGTTCAAGAGGGTTTCTCGACCGTCGAAGAAATTGCGTATGTGCCTCAAGGCGAGCTCAATGCGATCGAAGAGTTCAACGAGGACATCGTCAAAGAGCTGCGCAGTCGCGCCCGAGACGTGTTGCTGACGCAGGCGATCGCGAGCGAAGAGAGCCTCGACTCGCAGCTGCCGGCCGACGATCTGTTGTTGCTCGAGGGTATGCAGCCGGATCTCGCGCTCGCGTTGGCGCGACGCGGCGTGCGCACCCGCGAGGATCTCGCCGAGCAGGCGGTCGACGACCTTTTGGATATTCAGGGGCTCACGGCTGACGAGGCCGGCAAGCTCATCATGAAGGCCCGCGAGCATTGGTTCGCGCCGGGTCACGGTTGAGAGTAGACCCCACAGGAACCTGATATGGCGGATGTAACGGTTGCCCA
Source organism: Pseudomonadota bacterium (assembly GCA_041159695.1). Classification (GTDB taxonomy): domain Bacteria; phylum Pseudomonadota; class Gammaproteobacteria; order Steroidobacterales; family Steroidobacteraceae; genus UBA964. Next base: position 8,674 of record JBEAXT010000178.1, on the reverse strand, counting down.
ATTTGCCGAGGTCCTCAAGGTACCGGTCGAGAAGCTGATCACTCAGCTGGCTCAGGCGGGTATCGAGGTCAGCGGGCCCAACGATCGCATCAGCGACGATGCGAAACTCGTTCTGCTGACCCACCTGCGGCGTAGTCACGGCCAGGCGGAAGAGGCCGGGTCGGGCGCGGCCGCGCCTCGAAAGATCACGTTGCAGCGAAAGCAGCAGAGCGAGATCAAGCTCGCTGGTGGCGCCGGGCGTGCCCGAACGGTTAACGTCGAAGTGCGCGTCAAGCGCACCTACGTCAAGCGTGACGTACTCGAAGAGCAAGCCAAGGCGCAGGGTGAGGACTCCGAGACCAAACGCCGTGAAGCGGAAGAAGCGGCTCGACTCGAGCGCGAGCGTCAAGAGCACGAGCGACGCGAGGCGGAGCGTCTCGAGGCGGAGAACCGCCGTCGTATCGAAGAAGAAGCGGCTGCGCGTCGCGCAGCGGACGAGGCCCGTCGTGCAGCGGAACAGCGCGATCGCGATCAGGGCGAGTCCGAGAAAGCCGGTCGCGCGAAAGCACCTGCTGTCACTGAAACCCGGGCTGCGGAAGCTCGACCGGGTAAGGCATCGGGTGCCGAGTCCGATCGCGACAAGCGCACCCGCTATGGACGCGAAGAGTTGCATGTCAGTACCGACGCGAGCTCGCGCCTCAAAAAGAAAAAGAAGATCCGCGAGCGCAAGGCGCCCGTCGGAATGGAGCAGCGTCACGGCTTTGAGTTGCCGACCGCGCCCGTCGTTCGCGAGGTGATCATCGGCGAGACCATTACGCCGCAAGAACTGGCTCAAAAAATGGCGGTCAAGGCGACCGAAGTCATCAAGGCCATGATGAACATGGGCGTGATGGCGACCATCAACCAGCCGATCGACCAAGACACGGCGGTGCTCGTCGTCGAAGAAATGGGTCACACCGCAAAGGTCGTCAAAGAAAACGAGATCGATACGGATATTCAAGGTGGCGATGGCGAGTCGATCGAGGCGATCACCCGTCCGCCGGTCGTGACCGACATGGGTCACGTCGACCACGGCAAGACCTCCTTGCTCGATTACATCCGCAAGACCAAGGTGGCTTCGGGTGAGGCGGGCGGAATCACTCAGCACATCGGTGCGTATCACGTACAGACCGCGAAGGGCGGCGTCACGTTTCTCGATACGCCGGGTCACGCGGCCTTCACGGCGATGCGTGCGCGCGGCGCCAAGGCGACCGACGTCGTTGTGCTGGTGGTGGCTGCCGACGATGGCGTGATGCCGCAGACGATCGAGGCCATCCAGCATGCGCGTGCGGCGGGTGTGCCGATCGTCGTTGCCGTCAACAAAATCGACAAGAACACCGCCGATCCGGATCGCGTGCGCACAGAACTCTCCAAGCAGGAAGTCATTCCTGAGGAGTGGGGCGGCGACACGATGTTCATCAACGTGTCCGCGTACACCGGTCAAGGCATCGATCAACTGCTCGACGCGATTCTGCTGCAGGCCGAGGTGCTGGAGCTCAAGGCGCCGGTGACCGGGCTTGCGGGCGGCATCATCGTCGAGGCCAGTGTCGAGAAGGGTCGCGGTGCGGTCGCCACGGTGCTCGTCAAGAGAGGTACCCTTAAGCTCGGCGATCCGATCATTGCGGGTCAGGAGTTCGGTCGCGTGCGCGCGATGTTCGACGAGACCGGTAAGAGTGTCGATGAGGCCAAGCCCTCGATGCCCGTTCTGGTTCTCGGGCTCTCGGGCGCACCCAACGCCGGTGACGAAATGCTCGCCGTTGAGAGCGAGCGCAAGGCGCGCGAGGTTGCGCTCTACCGCCAAGGCAAGTTCCGCGACGTCAAATTGGCGAAGCAGGCCGCGACAGTGGGTGATGTGTTCTCGCAGATGGGCGAGGAAAAGGCCGGGGTCATTAGCGTCGTCATCAAGGCGGACGTGCAGGGCAGCGCCGAGGCCTTGCGCGATTCTTTGACCAAGCTCTCCACCGACGAAGTGCAGGTGAAGGTCGTCGCGAGCGGCGTCGGTGGCATTACGGCCTCGGACGTGCAGCTGGCAGCGGCCTCCAAGGCCATGGTGCTCGGCTTCAATGTTCGAGCCGACTCGGGTGCGCGCGAGGCCGTCAAAGAAACCGGTATCGATATCCGTTACTTCTCGATCATTTACGAAGCCATCGATGACATCAAGCAGCGCATGAGCGGTTTGCTCGCGCCGGAGATCAAGGAGCAGATCGTGGGTACGGCGCAGGTTCGCGACGTATTCCGCTCGAGCAAGTTCGGCGTCGTGGCCGGCTGTCTTGTCGTCGAGGGCGCCGTCAAGCGCAACAACCCCATTCGTGTACTACGCGACAACGTGGTCATTTTCGAGGGCGCGCTCGAGTCGCTCCGTCGCTTCAAGGACGATGTCGGTGAGGTTCGCGCAGGAACCGAGTGCGGTATCGGCGTGAAGAACTACCAAGACGTCCGCGTCGGCGACCAGATCGAGTGCTACTCAAGGGTTGAGGTCGCGCGGGCGATCGCTTGATCGGTCGTGTGGGCATCGAGCGGCTGTCGTGACGAGTAAGGCCCGCCAGCAGCGCGTCGAGTCCGAGTTGCAGCGGGTGGTCGCTGAGCTCATCTCTCGGGAGGTCAAAGATCCGAGGGTGGGGATGGTCACCATCACTGCCGTTCAAGTGGCGCCCGATATGGGCTCTGCTCGCGTGCTATTCGTCCCGTTTGGTGATCGTCACGCGCCCGAGGAGGTCGCGGAGGGTTTGCGGCGTGCTGCGGGCTTCCTGCGCGGCGAAGTCGGGCGTCGACTCGGCTTGCGTCACGCACCGAGACTCGATTTCGAGTACGACGCGAGCATCGAGCGAGCCGATCGACTCACCAAGCTGATCGATGAGGCGGTTCGCCACGAGCAGGAGACTCCTGCAAAAAACGACCCTTCAAAGATTGACGCCTCGACGGACGGCCCCTCCCGTTGACCGACGGGATCCTGCTTCTCGACAAACCGCTCGGGCTGTCCTCGACGGCAGCCGGTCTTCGTGTTCGTCGATTGCTCGGCGCCCGTAAAGCCGGCCATGTCGGCAGTCTCGATCCGCTCGCGACGGGGATGTTGCCGATTTGCATCGGTGAGGCAACCAAGCTTGCCGGTGAAATCCTCGAAGGCGACAAGGTGTATCGGTTTCGGATTGCGCTTGGTCAGCGGACCTCCACCGGTGATGTCGAGGGCGAGGTGGTCGAAGAGCGGTCGGTCCCGGCGCTCGATCGAGACGCCGTCGAGACGGTCTTGGCGCGCTTCCGGGGTGAGAGTTCGCAAATCCCTCCGATGTATTCGGCTATCAAACAAGGCGGCGTTCCGCTCTATCGTCGTGCGCGTGCGGGAGAAGTCGTTGAGCGCGCGCCCCGAACGATTCGCATCGAGACGCTCGACCTACTCGGGATCATCGACCATCACCTCGATTGCCGGGTTGTTTGCGGTAAGGGCACCTACGTTCGGGTGCTGGCCGAAGACCTCGCGACGGCGCTCGGTACGGTCGGCCATGTGGCCGAGCTCCGCCGGGAGAGCGTGAGGCCCTTCTCGGCCGACCGGCTGGTCACGCTGCCTCAAATCGAGGCGAGCGGTGGCGTCGGTCTACCGTGGGTGTCGTTGGACGAAGCCGTCGGTCATCTGAGGGTCGTCAACCTCGCGCCCGAGGCGGCCCGTCGGATGACCCAGGGCCAGGTCGTCGAGGCGCCGGAGGCCCTGCGCTGTGCGCTGGGGGAAACCGTGAGGATCCACGGGCCCGGGGCGATCTTCATGGGTCTTGGCCGGGTGGCGGCTCCCGGGCGACTCGCCCCGAAGCGACTTGTGGCCGAAAAGGCCAGCGAGTACAATCCGCGGCCTTCAACACGACCGTAACTATCAAGATTTAAAAGGGTTTTTCAGAATGCCTCTTAGTACAGAGAAAAAGAGCGGAGTCGTTTCTCAGTTCCGCCGGGATCCCAAGGACACGGGGTCTCCCGAAGTTCAGATCGCGTTGCTCTCCGAGCGTATCTCGGGTCTCGGGCAGCACTTTTCCGCGCACGCGTCGGACCACTCGTCCCGTCGCGGACTCGTGAAGATGGTCAACCAGCGCCGCAAGCTCCTCGATTACCTCAAGGCCAGTCAGCCGCAGAAGTATCAGGACGTTGTCGAGCGTCTCGGGCTGCGCCGTTAAGCAGACCCTCCGCAAAGGCCGCGCCTCTCACTGAGCGCGGCCTTTTCGCTTACTGCATTTATTCACGAGGTTTCCCGTGCCGGTATTCAAGAAGTCGTTTCAATATGGTTCCCACACGCTGACGCTCGAGACGGGCGAAATGGCCCGCCAAGCCGACGCCGCCGTCGTCGCATCGCTCGGCGATACCGTCGTCCTGTGCACGGCGGTCGCCGCAAAGAAGGCGGCTCCGGGTCGTGATTTCTTCCCGCTCACTGTCAACTATCAAGAGAAGTTCTACGCCGCGGGCCGTATCCCGGGCGGCTTCTTCAAGCGTGAGGGTCGTCCCACGGAGAAAGAGACGCTGACCTCGCGCCTCATCGACCGTCCGGTCCGTCCGCTTTTCCCAGATGGCTTCTACAACGAAGTGCAGGTGGTGACGACGGTGATCTCGATCGATCCCGAAATCGACGCCGACATTCCGGCGATGGTGGGTGCCTCTGCGGCGCTCGCGCTTTCGGGCGTGCCGTTCAACGGGCCGATCGGTGCGGCTCGAGTGGGATACAAGGATGGCCAATACCTCCTCAACCCGACGGCCAAAGATATCAAGACCTCCGCGCTGAACCTTGTCGTCGCCGGCACCAAAGACGGCGTGATGATGGTCGAATCGGAAGCCAACTGCCTGACTGAAGAGGTCATGCTCGGGTCGGTCGTGTTCGGTCACGAGCAGATGCAAGTGGCCATCAAGGCCATCAACGAGCTCGTCGCCGAGTGCGGCAAGCCGCGCTGGGATTGGAAGCCGAACGCGGCGACCGCCGAGCTCGAAGCTGCCGTGCGTGCAGCGGCTCATGGTTCGCTGTCCGAGGCATATCGCATCACCGAAAAGCAGGCGCGATACACCCGCGTCGGCGAGATCAAAAAAGCAGTGATCGAGCAGCTGACCTCTGGCGATGCGCCGGCCTATACGGCCGAGCACGTCGATGACCAGCTGTTCCGCCTCGAGAGCAGTATCGTCCGCGAGCGCATCCTGAACGGAGAGCCGCGTATCGACGGTCGCGACTCCGTCACGGTTCGCCCCATCACCATCAAGGTGGGTGTGACGCCGCGTACCCATGGTTCAGCGCTCTTCACGCGTGGCGAGACGCAGGCTCTCGTGGTCACGACGCTCGGCACCGGACGCGACTCGCAGATCATCGATGCGCCCGAAGGCGAGCATCGCGAGCCGTTTATGCTGCACTACAACTTCCCGCCGTTCTCGGTGGGTGAGACGGGCATGATGTCAGGACCGAAGCGTCGCGAGATCGGTCACGGCAACCTTGCGCGTCGTGGTGTCGCTGCCGTGATGCCGGACATGGAGAAGTTCCCGTACGTCATTCGTGTAGTGTCCGAAATTCTCGAGTCCAACGGCTCCTCGTCGATGGCTTCGGTATGCGGCGCATCGCTCGCCATGATGGACGCGGGTGTTCCGCTCAAGTCGCCGGTCGCGGGCGTTGCCATGGGGCTCGTGCTCGAAGGCAAGCGCTACAAGGTGCTCACCGACATCCTGGGTGACGAAGATCATCTGGGCGACATGGATTTCAAAGTGGCCGGAACGAAAGACGGCGTCACGACACTGCAGATGGACATCAAGGTCGAGGGCATCACGCCCGAGATCATGAAAGTCGCGCTCGAGCAGGCGAAGACGGGTCGTCTGCATATCCTCGGCGAAATGAACAAGGTCATTTCGAAGCCGCGCGAAACGATGTCCGAATGGGCGCCCTCGATCATCACCCTCAAGATCGACCCGGAGAAAATCCGCGATGTCATCGGCAAGGGCGGTGCGGTCATCCGTCAGATCACCGAAGAGACGGGCACCACGATCGACATCGAAAACGACGGCACAGTCAAAATCGCCTCGGTCAACGGCGCGGCGGGTCGCGAGGCGCAGCGTCGAGTCGAGCTGATCACTGCAGATGTCGAAGTCGGTCGGGTTTACGAGGGTCGAGTCGCGCGCCTGATGGACTTCGGCGCGTTCGTCACGATTCTTCCGGGCCGCGATGGTCTCGTGCACATCTCGCAGATTTCCAACGAGCGTGTGGAGCGTGTCTCCGACAAGCTCAAGGAAGGCGACGTGGTGCAGGTCAAGGTGCTCGAGGTCGACCGTCAGGGTCGCGTGCGCCTCTCCATGAAGGACGTCGAGCCGCGCTAATCGGCGCGGTCACGCATCGACCGTGACGCATTCTGACCCGGCGAACCGCGCCGGGTCCCATTTCTTTGGCATCCAGGCCAGCAGATCCTCCGCCGATTTTAGCTCGGGCGGGGGCGTCTCTTGTTTCAGCCATCTGAACACCTGTCGGAGTTGAGCGGCCGTTCCGTCGTGATCGAGCGGCGCAGACCGCCGCGATTTCGCGAGCTTGCTACCGTCGGGCTCAGTCACGACCGGCAAGTGCAGGTAGCGCGGTGGCGAAAGGCCAAGGGCTTGGTGCAGCGCGAGCTGCCAGGCCGTGCTCGGCAACAGATCGGCTCCGCGAACGACATCCGTGACGCCGAGGTCGGCATCGTCGATTACCGTCGCGAGGTGATAGGCATGCGTCCCGTCACGACGGCGTACGATCACATCACGATGTTTCTGCGGTTGAAAGCTCACCTCGCCAAGACTTCGGTCGACCACGGACATTCCAGGGAGCACCGACAAGTCGGCTCGCAGCGATGACGTCGAGGGGTCGCAACGCCGCTGCCGACAGTCCTTGACGCAACAGGGTTCACCCTCGGTCGAGAGCTCGCGACGAGTGCAATCGCAGTGGAATAACGGGATTTTTTCTCCAAGACGGATCAGCGCGGCCGCATAAACGTCGGTTCGTTCGCTCTGTCGCTGAATCGGTCTCGGATAGCGAAGCCCGAAACGATCAAGTGTCGTCAGAATCGACCGCTCGTGCTCGATGCGACATCGATCCGGATCGAGATCGTCGATACGAAGTAGACACGTCCCGCGGTGGGCATCGAGCGAGCTCCCGACGGCCGCGAGCAGCGAGCCGAGATGCAACGGACCTGATGGCGTCGGGGCGAAACGCCCGATGTAAGGCGGGACCAAACTCAGCGGTATCGGTCGTCGCGATCGCCGTACTGCTTTTCGCGGCGTTCACGCCGCTCTTGCGCCTCAAGGCTGAGCGTGGCGACCGGACGCGCCTCGAGTCGCTTGATGCCGATCTCTTCGCCGGTCTCGAGGCAGTAGCCATAAGAGCCGTCTTCGATGCGCTCCAGCGCCTCTTCGATCTTGCGGATCAACTTGCGCTCACGATCACGCGTTCGAAGCTCAAGGCTAAATTCTTCTTCTTGGGTGGCCCGATCGTTCGGATCCGGGAAATTTGCCGCCTCGTCTTTCATGTGCGACACCGTACGGTCGACCTCGCGCATGAGATCGTGTTTCCAACTCTCGAGAATGGTACGAAAGTGCTCGAGTTGTTCGCGGCTCATGTACTGCTCGCCGCGCTTGACGATGTACGGCTGAACATTGCGCGGTCCCGACAGCAGCGCCTCGTCGCCGTCTTCGCCATCGGTGGGCGCCACGATCGGTCGCGGATTGCGCTGCACGAAGGTTGCGACCACTTCTTTCTTTCGAGGGGGCTGCTTGGCGCCGTCTGCCTTGGCGGGCGCGGGCTTGGGCGGAGCGGGTTTCGCGATAACGGGTTTTTCGACCGTCGCAGCCTTGGACGTTTCCGGCTTGGTCGACACCTTTTTACTGGCTTTAACGGCCGAGGGTTCCGGCTTTCGCGCGGGTGCTTTGGCGGGCGCCTTCGGCGCGCTGGCCTTGGTCGCAACCGCCTTCGCGGCGGGTGCGGACTTGGCGGACTTCGTAGTCTTCACTACGGGTTTTTTAGCCGGCATCAGGCGCTCCTTAGCCTCATAGGCGCTCTGCAGGACGCGCGAGAATACCGGCAAAAAACCCGTCAGGGAAGGGTGAACCGCTCAGGGCAGAACGATGGCCGATTCGGGTGTCCAGCCGGGTTGTCGTCGCGTCGCCACCACGGTGGTGTAGATCCCGCCTCGGACGTTGAATCGCGCGGTGAGCTTCATGTAGCGCGGCGCCGTGACGGCCGCCAAGGCATCGGCGATTTCGTTCGTCACGGCCTCGTGAAACGCCCCTCGATCGCGAAAAGCCCAGATGTAGGACTTGAGCGATTTGAGCTCGACGCAGGCTCGATCGGGAACGTATTCGAGCTCGAGCGTGGCGAAATCGGGCTGGCCCGTCTTCGGGCAGAGGCAGGTGAACTCCGGGATGGACATCCGGATCGTGTAGTCGATCTCGGGCTTGGGGTTCGGGAAGGTGTCGAGTTGGGTCGAAGGTTGTGAAGGCATGGGTATCGTGGGAGGGCGTGGAACAGAGGATTAATTTACACTACGCGACCATTCGGCGTTCACTCGCCGTGGAGATTTTTACAAGCGATGCGTCTCACCAAAATCAAACTGGCCGGCTTCAAATCCTTCGTCGATCCGACCAGTGTGTCCTTCCCGAGCAATCTCACCGGCGTCGTCGGTCCGAATGGTTG
>JBEAXT010000162.1:0-7813 GCA_041159695.1 Pseudomonadota bacterium | reverse complement strand
GAGAGGGGTATGTCGCGAGTCGTCGAAATCGTTGAGGTCGGGCCGCGCGATGGCTTGCAAAGCGAGCCCGGGGTACTACCGACCGCCGCGAAGATCGAGCTGATCGAGCGACTCGTCGAGGCGGGTCTCCGGCGCCTCGAGGTGACGAGTTTCGTGAATCCGAAAAAGGTCCCGCAGATGGCGGATGCGGAGCTCGTGCTCGCAGGGCTGCGTCAACGTGAGGATGTTCGCTACATCGGACTCGTACTGAATCAAAAAGGATTCGAGCGCGCGCTTGCTGCAGGTTGCAACGAGGTGGGCATGGCGGTTGTCGCCAGCGACACCTTCAATCGACGGAATCAGGGCGTCGGCACGGACGAGTCTATTGCGGCGTGGCTCGCGATCGCCAGAGCGGCGAAGTCGGCGGGAGTTCGCGCACAGGTCACGGTCTCGGCTGCGTTCGGCTGTCCCTTCGAGGGCGAGATGCCGATCTCGCGAGTCATCGATGTCGCACAACGGGTGGCTGAGGCCGAACCCTTTGAGATCGCGTTCGCCGATACGATCGGTGTTGGCGTGCCGGCCCAGGTGAGTGAGCTTATCGGTCGGGCCCGCGAGGTCTTGTCGCCCTCAATCCGCTTACGCGCCCACTTTCACAATACGCGTAACACCGGTCTCGCCAATGCCTATGCGGCGGTGGAAGCCGGCGTCTCGGCGCTCGACTCGAGCGTCGGCGGGATCGGTGGCTGCCCATTCGCCCCGGCGGCGACGGGCAATATCCCCACCGAGGACCTCGTCTATATGCTCGACCGATCGGGTATCGAGACCGGAATCGATCTCGACAAACTGGTCGGCACCGCCGAATGGCTGCAAACCACCCTCGGGCGAAACGTCCCAGGGATGCTCGTAAAGGCCGGTGTTTTCCCAAAAGCCGCCGCGGCGTGCGCCGCCTGATGGCAGCCATCAACGCGGCCTGCGCAAACCCGATTGCGCTGGTGGCAGGGTGGTCGGATACTTGGTGATCGTTTTCGTTCCCGATTCAATGAGGCCCCGGAGGGCGCATGTCATATCGTTTGGGTGTTGATGTCGGCGGCACGTTCACGGACCTGCTGCTGGTTAATGAAAAATCCGGTCAGACGTGGTCCGCCAAGGTGCCTTCGACCCCGGCAGATCAGTCCATCGGCGTCCTCAACGGCATTAAGCGCGTGTGCGAGCGTGCGGGTATCGACCCGAGCGAAATCGATCACGTCATGCACGGCACCACGGTGGCCACGAATACGGTGCTCACCGGCACGGGCGCTCGCTGCGGTCTGGTCACGACCAAGGGTTACAAACAAGTGCTGCAGATTGCGCGCTCGTTCGTCCCGGGCGGTCTGGGTGGCTGGATCATCTACAACAAATCGCTGCCGATGGCTCCGCTCGCTTGCACGATCGAGGCCGACGAGCGGGTGAGTGCGAAGGGTGAAGTCGTCAAGAAGCTCGACGAAAAATCGCTACGCACCAGCTTGCGCAAACTGAAGTCGCAAAACATCGAAGCCCTCACGGTTTCTTTGATCAACTCTTTTGCGAACACCGCCCACGAGCGTCGGGTACGCGAGATCGCCCACGAAGAACTGCCGGGACTGCCGGTGTCGATCTCGTCCGACGTCGTGCCCGAAATGCAGGAGTACGAACGAACCGTCACGACGGTCGCCAACTCCTACGTACGCCCGCGCGTCGATCGCTACGTCAACAACCTGAAGGCTAAACTCGGTCAGGTCGCCAAAGACGTGAAGCTGCACATCCTTCGATCGGATGGCGGTCTCGCGTCCGCGTCGTCGGCTGCCGAATATCCCGTGAACTTACTGATGTCGGGCCCTGCCGGCGGTGTCACCGGGGCGCTCTGGGTCGCCGTTCAAGCCGGATTCCCGAATCTGCTCACGGTGGACGTGGGCGGTACCTCGACCGACGTCGCCCTGATCCAGGATGGACAGCCTCGTCTTCGTCGCGAAACTACGGTGGGCGACGTGACGGTGCGCGCGTCATCCGTCGATATTCGAACCGTTGGAGCGGGCGGTGGCTCGATCGCCCACGTTCCCGAACTCACTAAAGCGCTGCGCGTCGGCCCGCAGTCTGCGGGCGCCGATCCGGGCCCGGCGGCGTACAACCGTGGCGGTACGGAGCCGACGGTGGCCGATGCCAATATCGTTTTGGGTTACCTGCCCGCGATGCAGAAGCTCGGCGGCGACATGGTGCTCAACCGTGATCTCTCGCATACGGCGGTTAAAAAGGTGGGTGATGCACTTGGCCTCAACGTCAAGCAGGCGGCGCAGGGCATCTACAACATCGTCAACGAAAACATGGTCGGTGCACTGCGACTGGTGTCAGTCGAGCAGGGCTACGATCCGCGCGACTACGCGTTGATCGCCTTCGGTGGTGCCGGCCCGCTGCATGCTAACGCCTTGTCGCGTCTGCTCGGCTCTTGGCCATCGATCATTCCGCCGGGACCAGGCGTTCTGTGCGCGTTGGGCGATGCCACCACTGCAGTGCGTGACGAACGTGCTCGCACCTACGTTCGTAAGTTCAGCGAAACGAGCGCCAAAGAAATTGACAAAATTCTGAAGACGCTTGCCGCAGACGCCTCGAAGGGTCTCGAGGAAGAGGGCGTCAAAAAATCAGAAATCAAGACGGCGTATCAAGTTGACCTGCGCTATCACGGACAGGGTCTGCGCCTGACCGTCGAGGTGAACCTCGCCGAGCTGCAAAAGAAAGGTCTCAAGTCGATCTCCGACAAGTTCGACGAAGAGCACAAGCGCTTGTTCACCTTCGCTCTGCCGCTCGAGCACGAGCTCGTCACACTGCGTGCTGCGGTGCAGGGGCAGGGCATCAAGATCAAGCGACAGACTCTTGCATCCGGTGGCTCGAGCCCGAAGGCGGCCGCGGTCGGCAAGCAAAAGTCGTTCATGGACGGCAAGGATGTCACGGCGATCGTTTACGACCGCGCGAAGCTCAAGGCCGGCAACAAGGTTGCGGGCCCGGCGATCGTCATGGAGATGGACTCCACGACCGTCATCCTGCCGAAGCACACCGGCCACGTCGACAAGTCTGGCTGCATCCTGATTTATCCCGACAATTACAAGGCACCCAAGAAGGGCGCTGCACGTAAGTCGGTCACGAAATAATCTCGAGGAACCTACCCATGCCTGCAACAATCGTTCAGCGCAACAAAAAGTCCTTCAAGAAGGTCAAGGTCGACACCGTCACCATCGACATCATCGAGAGCGCGCTGCGTAATGCGCGTTACGAGATGGACACCGTGCTCTTCAGAACCGCGATGTCGCCGGGCATTCGCGAGCAGCACGACGAGTTTCCCATGATTGCGAATACCGACGGCAAGATGGTCGTCGGCCAGTTCGGCTCCTTCATCTGGGGCTTCATGCAGGGTTACGACGGAACAGTCGAAGAGGGTGACATCTTTCTCACCTCTGATCCGTACTCCGTCAACGGTGCGATCAGTCACGCCAACGACTGGTTGATGTTGATGCCCATTTACCGAAATGGCCGGATCATTGCGTGGTCCGCGATGTTCGGTCACATGACCGATGTGGGCGGCAAGGTTCCCGGATCACTACCCACCGACGGCACGACGATCTACGAGGACGGCATCGTGGTTCCGCCGGTGAAGATCTTCAAGGGCGGCAAGCTCAACGAAGACGTGTTGCGAGTCGTTCTGCACAATTGCCGACTCCCGGAATGGAACCTCTCGGACTTCAACGCGATTACTGCGGCGCTCCGCACGGCCGGCACGCGTTGCGTCGAAATTGCCGATCGCTTCGGCGATGACGTGTTCTACTCCGCGATGGATGCCATGCTCGATCGCAACAAACGCGCAATGCGCGCGCTGATCCGGCAAAACGTCCCCGAGACCAAGCAGCACTTCGAAGACTATATTTGCGATGACGGTCTCAACATGGGCCCGTATCGCATTAAGTGCAGCATGTGGCGCGAGGGTGACAAGTGCATCTTCGACTTCACTGGCACCGACCCGCAGTCCATTTCGTCGATCAACTTCTTGTTGAACGAAGAGATGTTCAAGATGTTCGCGGGTATCTACATGATCATGGTGTTCGACCCGCAAATCTTGTTCAACGACGGCTTCTACGATCTGATGGAAGTTCGTATCCCCCCAGGAACCTTGCTCAAACCGCTCAAACCTGCGGCGCTGTCTTGCCGAACGCATGCGCTCGGACGCATCTTCGACATCCTTGCGGGACTGCTGGGTCAGGGTAACCCCGACTTCATGTGTGGTGCCGGCTTCTCCGACAGCCCGCACTTCATGTACTCGGGCTACGACAAGAACGGCGAGTGGTATCAGCTGTACCAGATCACCTTCGGTGGCATTCCGGGTAAGCCCTTCGGAGACGGACCGGACGGTCACTCGTTGTGGCCTTCGTTCACGAACGTTCCGAACGAGTTTCTCGAGAGCTATTTCCCGCTTCGTATCGACATCTACGAGACGATCGCCGATACCGGCGGTGCGGGTAAGAATCGCGGCGGTAACGGGCTGCGCATCGGCTACCGTTTCCTCGAGCCGGGTGAGATCTCGATCCACGACGATCGTTGGCTCACGTATCCGTGGGGTGCCAACGGCGGCGAGCCCGGTGCGCGCAGTCGCAAGACCTTGGTGCGGGCGGACGGCTCCGAGCAGTTGCTACCCTCCAAAATCGACCACGTGAAAGTGGAGGCGGGCGATCTGTTGCTCGCAGACACTTGGGGCGGCGGCGGTTGGGGCGATCCACTCGAGCGTGAAACGGCGAAGGTGGGCTTCGACGTGGCCGCAGGACTCGTCACCGCCGACGGCGCTAAACGTTACGGCGTGGTGTGCGACGCCGACGGAAAGGTCGACGAGGCCGCCACCGAGGCGCTGCGTGCGAAGATGCGCGCGAAGCGCGGTCCCAAGAAAATCTTCGATCGTGGCTTCGAGTCGATCGAGGAGCTCAAAGGTCGTTGCAAGGCGGAGACGGGTTTTGACCCGCCGGCGCAGCCACGCTTTACGAAGTGGGCTGCGGTCGCTGCCGAGGCGATGATGCGCAAGAAGGGCATCAAGGCCGCCTGAGTTCTCGTATCGACGAGGACGCGTAACACAGTCCCCGCACCGTCAGGCGCGGGGACTTTTTTTTGGAGAACATGATGAGTGACACCTACGTCGACGTGGGTTATGCCTCCACTGAGATCGGGTTCGGACGCAAGGCCGCCGTACTCGTCGTCGATTGGCAGCGCGCGTTTACGGACCCGCAATTCGAACTCGGTGGGCTCGAGCGACTGCATACGGCGCGGGATAACACGGCGCTCTTGCTGAGGACAGCCCGCTCAAAGGGCGTTCCCGTCGCCGCGTGTTACACCGCTTATTGCAGCCAAAAAGACATGCCCCTCTGGAAGGTTGCGGCCGTTCGTCGCGAATTCTTTTACGGGCACGAGTGTACGGAGATGGATCCGAAGATCTACGACGCGTCCGATTTCACGTATTGCAAGAACGCGCCCTCGATGTTCTTTCAGACCCCGCTGATCACCTGGCTCGTGAAGCAGAATGTCGATACCGTGTTGGTGACCGGTTGCACGACGAGTGGGTGCGTTCGGGCAACAATCGTCGATGCCTTTTCGTTTGGCTTTCGAGTACAGGTGGTCAAAGACTGCTGCGGCGACGCCGAGCAAGCTCCGCACGAGGATACGATGCGCGACGTCGGAAGACGTTACGCGGACATCATCGACCGGGCGAAAGCCGAGGCCTGGATTCTCGGGCAGTGATCCCCCGCGCTGCGTCCGTCATCGAGGTCGTGCTCGCTACCGCAGCGGGTTTCGCGTTCGTGATGGCGCGCGGGGGTACTGTCGATGCCGCGAGCGTGATCACTGTGTTGGCCATCGTCGTCCTTTCGAGCCTCTGCGCACAACGGTTTCGCCAGCCTGCTCTCGGGGCGATGAGTGCAGGATTCTTTCCGGCGGTCGCCGCCGGGCTCGCCGCAGCGACCGATCCGGTTGCCATATTTCGCGAAGGCGTGCTGCCCAGTGTCGCCGTCCCGAGCACGATGTGGGCGATGAGCGTTCGGCTCGCCGAGTCGCCGTCGGCGCGGTCCGCCGTATGGCTTCGAATTGCGAATACTTTGGTGCTGCTCGCGCTCGGAATTCCCGTCGTCACGGGCGAGCTTCACTGGGGAATCGTCATCCTGCCGTTCGCGCTGTTTCGTCTTGCAATGAACGCCGCCCCGAAGATGTCGGAGGCGAGGGCGGTGATTCAGCGCACCCAATGGTTTGGCGGTGCCTGGGTCGCCGGATGGGCGGTTGTCTTGCCCTGAGTTAGAACGGAGCCGGCTGCCCGAGCCAGTGGCGAAACATGCCGGCAGCGTAATCGCCGGACTTTCGAGCCATCGCAAAGACCTCGGCAGGCGCGAGCGCTTCGTCGGCCCGGTCGGAAATCATGCGTACACAGGCGAACGGGATATCGAATTCATGGCAGACCTGTGCGACCGCCGCGCCCTCCATTTCGACGCAGGCCGCGTTCGGCACGGCCGTCAGAACACGCCGCCGTCGCTCCGGATTGCCGATCACCTGATCTCCCGTAGCGATGTCCTCGACCCAGGTACGCGGTGCCCGAGCCCCATGGGCGGCGAGCATGGCAGCCCTCAGCGTCTCGGTCAGCGCGGAATCCGCCGTGAGCCCCGATCGGTCGAGCAGCGGGATGTGGGTCGGAGGAAAGAACGGGGAGGCGTCGAGATCATGTTGATAGAGCTCCCGGGCGAACACCACGTCGCCAACGGCGAGATCATCCCGGATCGCGCCCGCAATCCCCGTAAACACGACGCAGCGCGGGCCTAGCGCTGTGACGAGATGGGCCGCTGTGGACGCCGCGGCGACCTTGCCCCATCGCGAGAACGCCAAGGTGACGGGTTTCCCTGCAATGGTCCCACGGGTGATCTCACGACCCGCGGAGCGTGTCTGGGTGGGGTGGTCGACGCAGGTCGTAATGGCGGCGAGCTCTTCGGGCATCGCCGAAAGAATCAGGATCATTCGTTAACTTTACATAATATACATTATGCGCACTAAGGATCAGGGCCGATAGGCCAAATCCCGGCGCTACAGCACCGTATCACGGTCTGCTGGGTACTCCACCAGATCTTGGGTATGCGACCGTGCGAACGTCACCATCCCCAAGGTCCCCGCAACGAAGCCCTCCGGGTCCGCGAGCGTGTCCATGACGCTGCGCTCGTCGCGTGTGGTGCGAACGTCCTCGGCGACCTTCGAACTCACTGCGGCGGGCATTCTCGTGCCGACCCACGCCGCGCTGACTTCGCCGTAAGCCATCGCAGATCGAGCCGCGGATCCAGGCGAGCCGATCGAGCCTGAACTCAGTGCTCGGGCGAGCGCGATGGCGACTGTCGTTGAGATTTTCGTATCCATCGCGAGACATCGTACCGACGACGCAAAGCCCCGACAGGTCGACGTTCGCCAACCGTGACGCCGGTCACAAGTTCCCGGCGGGATCGCGCGTTGGCGTAAACTCGGGCTACTGGGCTCGGACGCCCGGAGCCTCCATTGCGACTATTGGTTTACAACATCCGTTACGCCACTGGCACGGGACCGGCTTTCCATTTGCCGGTGCCGGGCGCGGGCTATCTGCGCAGCAGTCGTCGCATCCTCAATGACATCACGACCTTCATTCGTTCGGAGGATCCGGACCTCGTCGGCTTGATCGAGGTCGACACCGGATCGGTACGCAGTGGGCTCGTGAACCAAGCCGAATACATCGCTCAGCACCTCGGTCACTACACCGTCTACGAATGTAAGTACGGTGCAGCATCGATCA
>JBEAXT010000005.1:0-32239 GCA_041159695.1 Pseudomonadota bacterium | reverse complement strand
GAGAGTCGCGCGAGCCGCACGATTTCGTCGAAGTCGAGACGCTCTGCCGATTTCAAAAATCGATAGCCGTCGTGAAAGGTGTGCTGCGGCATGCAGTACGGACACCGAAAGTTGCAGCGATCCATCACCGAGATGCGCAGGTCGCGCATCGGTCGGCCGAGGGTATCGCGCGGACCATCGGTCGATCGCAGCGGAATGAGTTTGTGTTCGACGACGCTCATGCGTTCAGCCACCTTACCAGCGACAGAGTCGCGTCACGAAGCCCTTGGCATACGTATTGGGGCCGGGCGGCAATTCGACGAAACCGTCGGTGCCCGTGAGCGAGGTGAAATCGCCCGAGCCGTTGGTGGGGCAGGGATGCGCCCAAAGTCGTCCCCATTCATCGCCCTGAACCCTGACGGGCATGAAGCTCGTCATCGCCACTTTCACTTCGATCGGCGAGGCGATGGCGATTTTTTCGACTGGTCGTGGCGACTCGCCCATGGCGGCATACAACCCCGGGATGACGTATCGCGAGAGACAGACGAGTGTCGAGACTGGGTTGCCGGGCAGCGCGAATACGGCTGTGCCCGTTGGTCCGATACCGAACCACATCGGTTTTCCGGGGCGTTGGGCGATCTTGTGAAAGATCTGTCGAACGCCGAGATCGGCAAGCACGCGCGGGACGAGATCGAGATGACCCATCGAGACGCCACCCGACAAAATGAGTACGTCGTGAGTGTCGAGATGCACGCGCAGACGGCGTCGCAGCACCTCGAGATCATCGGGAAGGTGATCGTCCGAAATGCGCTGAAATCCCCGCCGCCGCAAGCCCGATACGATGCCGTAGGCGTTCGATCGTCGAACTTGATGCGCTTCGATCGGATCACCGGGCTCGACAAGCTCGTTGCCCGTGGAGACGACGAGGATCGTCGGCTGAGCGCTCACCCGAATGCGCGCCATACCCGCGCTTGCGGCCACGGCGATCTCAGGTGCGCCGAGCAGCATGCCCGATGTGAGCAGGAGGGCGCCTTGAGTGGTGTCCGAACCTCGACGATGGATGTTTTGTCCGGCAGTCACGCGTGTTGAATCTTTGAGGATCGCCAACCCGTCACGGATCTCGATCTGTTCGATGGGTACGATCGCATCGCAACCGTCGGGCAACACAGCGCCGGTCATGATTTCGATGGCGTGAGCGACGGACTCGAGTCGGAGCGGCGGGTCGCCGGCCGCCTGCATGGCTTGAATGCGTAGCGAGGTTTTTCCGCCTCGGATGGACTGCGTATCGAGCGCGATCCCATCCATGGCGACGCGATCGAAGGGTGGTTGATCGCGTTCGGCGTACACGTTCTCGCGCAAGACCGCGCCCGAGCACTGCACGAGAGGCAAAGACTCGATCGGCAGACAGGTGAACTGCTGCCCGATGAGCGCGTCGGCTTCGGCAGGGGAAATCATGCCGGGAGTGTATCCCGGCATGCTGTTCCGGCAGCCCGCACGGTGGCGGGCCGGATTACTTCTTGGCGTTCTTTTCTCGGTAGACGCGGATTTGAGCGTTGAAGCGATCGGCGAGTGCCTGAGCGTCATCGACCGCCGCGTTCTGCTTCTGGCCGAGAATCTTGAGTCGCTCGGCTTTCTGCTCTTCGGTCATCTCGGGGTTCGCCGCGAGAGCCGAGCTGTTCTCTTGTTCGAGACAGCCTTGGTACGTCGTGATCGCCGCATCGAAGGCCTTGACGGCGCGTTGCGCGGCGAGCATTTCGTCAAGGGTCGCCGTATTACCGTCGGGAATCTTATCCGGCGCTTTGGGGTAGGTGCAGGCGGCGAAGGCGGGGCCAGCAGCGACCGAGGCGGCAATCAGGGCGAGGGAAAGCAAAGTCTTCATGTGTATTCTCCGGCGCAACTCGTTGATCAAGGGGCGGCGATGCCGGCAGGTATCTTAAGGTGGGTGAGTCGCCGGTGCTAGACTGCCCGCCACGCGCCCGTAGCTCAGTTGGATAGAGCATCAGGCTTCGAACCTGAGGGTCGGGAGTTCGAATCTCTCCGGGCGCGCCAGTTCCGTGTCGAGCGGGTGGTAAAAACGCATGAAGAGACTCGGTGTCTTGTGGCTGGTGGTGTTCATCAGTCTCGCGGGGTTCGGTATCACGACCATCCCGTTCCCGTTCGTGGCCGAGAAGCTGGGTGCGTCCGACTTCTGGAAAACCTTCGGCGGCCCGGGTGTTTTCTCGCTCTTTCAGTTGGTGGCGACACCGATCTGGGGTCGCTTCAGCGATGCCTACGGCCGTAAGCCGATCCTGATCCTCAGCACTGCGGGCACCATTCTCTCGTTTGTTTGGCTCGCCTACGCGTCCACCCTCGAGTCCTTGCTCGTCGCGCGCGCGTTCGGCGGCATCATGTCGGGCAACTTGGCGGCCGCGTTTGCGTACACCGCCGACGTGACCGATCCGAAAGATCGCGCCAAGGGTCTGGGTATCGTGGCGTCGGCCTTCGGTGTGGGTTTTGCCGTCGGCCCGGTGATTGGTGGCGTCCTCGGCACCATCGGCGGGGTGCCCAACATGCATTGGCCGGCACTCGCCTCGGCGGGACTGTCCCTGCTTGCTTTCGTCGGCACCGTGTTTTTCCTGCCGGAGAGTTTGCCTGCCGATTCGCGCAAGCCCCTCGGTCGCAAGGCGGTGGCCGCAGAGCCATCGACCGGCTCATCGACCGGCGACGCTGAGCCTGCGCCGCGTCGTTCGCTGCTCGAAGCGATCCGCAGTCGGCCAGTTCTGCTCGGACTCGTGATGGCCTCGCTCTTCATTGCGATTGCCGGTGGCGTGATGCAGTCGGTGTTTCAGTTCTGGGGACGTGATCTCTTCAACTATTCTTTACGCGACGTCGGCGTGCACTTCATGGTCTTCGCGTTGTTCTCTGCGGTCGGGCAAGCGGGTTTGGTCGGACCTTTGGCCAAGCGATTCGGCGAGAAACACTTGGCGCTCTCCGCGGGTGGCGGGGTGATCGTCGGATTGGTGCTTTTCGCCACGGCGCAAAACGATGCCATGGTCTGGATGGCGATCTGCATCTTCGGCCTCGCCAACGGCTTGTTTCTGCCGGCGATCACGAGCCTCGTCTCGTTCGAGGCCGACGCCCGCTCGCGCGGTATGGTCATGGGGATGTTCAACGCCTCGAGCAGCGCCGGCCGTATCGTCGGGCCGGCCTTGTCGGGGCCGATTTATTTCAAGCTGGGGCCGGCCGCGCCGTTCGTGATGTCGGCTGCGCTCGCTGTACTCGGCGTCCTATTTCTCAGTCGTGCGAGGGCTAAGGTGTCATGACCACGATGCTCGTCGGCATGTTGCTGTTTTTCGGGATCCACTCGGTCTCCATCGTCGCCCCGACGTGGCGTGACGCGACGGCGAGGCGGCTCGGTGAGATTCCTTGGAAAATTCTGTACTCGATACTTTCCATCGTCGGCTTCTGGTTTTTGATCAGCGGCTACGCGGCCCTGCGGCTCGAACCGCAGATCGTCTATCTGCCGCCCGTCGGGTTACGGCATGTCGCGGCACTGCTGATGGTGCCGGTGTTCCCGTTGTTACTTGCTGCTTACCTGCCTGGGCGTCTGCAGCGCGCGGCGAAACACCCGATGCTCGTCGCCGTGAAGTTTTGGGCGCTCTCGCATCTGCTCGCCAACGGCATGCTCGCCGACGTCTTGCTCTTCGGCGGTTTTCTCGTATGGGCGATCGCCGATCGTATTTCTTTAAAACGTCGTGCCGATCGTCCCCGGCCGATGGCGCCGGCGGGCGCGATCAACGACGTCGTCGCGGTGCTCGGCGGGCTCGCGTTGTACGCGGTATTCATCATGGGTTGGCATCAGCGCCTCTTCGGCGTAGCGCCTTTCGGTTGAGGAGTCCTTATGGCAAACGTTCATGATTTTTCGGCGCGGGCGATCGACGGCGTCGATCGTTCGTTAGCGGAGTACAAAGGAAAGGTTCTGTTGGTCGTCAACGTGGCGAGCAAGTGCGGATTCACGCCCCAGTACTCGGGACTCGAGGCCTTGCAACGCCAGTACGCAGATCGCGGATTCGCCGTACTCGGTTTCCCTTGCGACCAATTTGGTCATCAGGAGCCGGGTAACGAAGAAGAGATTCGGAAATTCTGCTCGCTCAATTACGACGTGACGTTCCCGATGTTCGCCAAGATCGAAGTCAATGGCGCCGGCGCTCATCCGCTCTACGAGCATCTGAAGTCTTCGGCTCCGGGCGTGCTCGGGACCGAGGGTATCAAATGGAACTTCACCAAGTTCCTAGTCGATCGCGAGGGGCGTGTGGTTCGTCGTTATGCGCCGACCGATAAGCCCGAGAGTCTCGCGGCCGATATTGAAAAACTGCTGTGAAATCTTTGTTGTCGCGTAGCGCTGCAGTGCGCAGCGCAGTGTTGGGGGCGATGATGCTGATCGGCATCGTCGGCTGCGCGGGCGGCGCAGGGTCGACTACGTCGGGCAACGCCGTACTCCCGGCGACGCTGCCGTCGGTCATCGAAGCAAAACCCCATCCCGAGTGGCGCTCCGGGGGCATGGTGGCTGCGGCCAACCCGCTCGCCGTCGATGCGGGCGTCGAGATTCTCAAAGCCGGTGGATCGGCGGTGGACGCCGCGATCGCCGTTCAGGCTGTGCTCGGGCTCGTGGAGCCTCAGTCCTCCGGAATCGGCGGCGGTGCGTTCCTCGTTCACTACGACGCATCGACGGGGGATGTCATCACCTACGACGGTCGAGAGGTCGCGCCGCGGGGCGCCACGCCCGACATGTTCCTGATGTCGGATGGCAAGCCGATGAACTCCCTCGACGCCATCCGCTCCGGGCGCTCCATCGGCGTTCCGGGTGCGGTCGCGATGCTCGAGATGGCGCATCGTGAGCACGGGAAGTTACCTTGGGCGCGTGCCTGGCAGCGCGCTGCACTCATCGCAGACGAGGGTTTTGCCGTATCACCTCGCCTCAATGAAATGATCACGACCGCCGTGGGTCGAGGCGGGTTGCCCGCCGATGCGGCGGCCTATCTCACGACCGATGGACGTACCCCGCTGCCGATCGGTAGCACGCTCGTCAACAAGCGTTACGCCGAATCGGTACGCCGTATTGCGCGCGAGGGCGCGAAGGCGTTTCGGGAAGGGTCGCTCGCGGACGAGATCGTCGCGGCCGCACGGCGCGAACCCGTGCCGGGAACGCTGGCGCACGAGGATCTTCAGGCGTATCGCCCCAATCGTCTCGAGCCGGTGTGCAACACATACCGCGTGTACGTGGTCTGTGGCATGCGGCCGCCGTCCTCAGGTGGTATTGCCATTCTTTCGGTGCTCGGCACGCTCGAGAACTTCGAGATGGCCTCGATGGGGTCGACGACCGCGGCCGGTTGGCACCATTTCATCGAAGCACAACGTCTCGCCTACGCTGATCGCGATACCTACGTCGCCGACGATCGTTACACCTCGGTTCCGTTGTCCGGTCTCATCGACAAGTCTTATTTGCGCTCTCGCGCTGCACTTATTTCCCCGAGTCGTGCGATGCCGAGTGTTCAGCCAGGCACTCCGCCGGGGTCTACACCGCGTGGACGCGATGCCACCGGGCTCTTCACTGGCACCAGCCATTTCGTCATCGTCGATGCGCGCGGCAACGTGGTGTCGATGACGACGACCGTCGAGGGATTATTCGGTTCGCAGCGTATGGCGGGCGGTTTCTTTCTGAATAACCAGCTCACCGATTTCAGTTTCCGTCCCGTTGATGAGTCGGGAGCGCCGATCGCCAATGCCGTTGCACCGGGAAAAAAGCCGCGATCGTCGATGTCGCCGACCATCGTGTTTCGCGATGGGCGCTTTGAGCTCGCCGTCGGCTCGCCGGGTGGTAATGCCATCATCGCCTACGTCAGCAAGGCCCTCGTCGGTATGCTCGATTGGAATCTCTCGCCGCAGCAGGCCGTCGATTTACCGAACGTGATTGCGCGCACTGCGCCGATCGCAGAGCTCTCTCGCATCGACCCAGTAATCATCGACCAGCTCTCCGCGATGGGTCATGCGTTCCGCACCAATCGTGGCGCAGGCGAGGGGTCGGGCTTGCACGCTGTGCGTGTTTTGCCTGACGGCCGGCTCGCGGGAGCTGCCGATACCCGACGCGAAGGTCGGGCGGTCGCCGTTCCGCCCTGACGACGAACGAGCGCGAAAATCAGCGTGCGAAATCCGCCTCGGTGAGGACCGATCGCTTTCGGAAAAGCGACATGAAGAAGCGCCTTCCGGCTTTTCCGCCCGTGAGCCAGGCTACTCGAGCACCGGCTTTTTGCGGTTGTAGCACGCGATCGGCAAGCCACGGCGTCACCGTCTCGACTCGATCCGCGAGGATGTTGTAGATCCGACGAGTACGCTCGATTTCTTTGGCGCTATTGCTGCCCATGTCGCGTTTGACAAGATCCGTGATCACGATGCCAGGACTGAGGTAGCACACCTTCACGGGTCCGTCGCCCGTCTCCGAGATCAGCGCTTTGTTGAAGTAGGTGAGTGCGAATTTACTCGCACCGTAGAGGCCCATGCCCGGCGTCACCATGCCGTTCGAGCCGAAGCCTTCCATGTTGTAAATCGTTCCGCCGCCTTGCGCCCGCATGCCGTGCAGGGCGATTTGCGTAGCGAGCATCATGCCGAGCAGATTGATTTCTTGGACGTTGTTGATGTCCTGCTCGTGCATGTAGCCGGCGCGCTGACGCGGATGGGAGATGCCGGCGTTGTTGATCCAGATATCGACCCGTCCGAAAGCGGCAACCGCCGCGTCCCATAGACGCTGCAGATCCTCACGTTTCGCAACATCGCAGGCGGCGCCGGCAGCGCGCGCTCCGTTCTGCGCGTGCAGGGCGAGCTCGGTGATCGCGGTGTCGACGGCCTGAGCGGTCCGTCCGCTGACGACGACGTTGTGGCCACGCTTGAGAATCTCGGCAGCGAGGCCCTTACCAATGCCGCGCGTGCTGCCGGTGACGACGACGTTGAGTCTCTCGCTCATGAATCACCCCCTTGCCATGGAATCCTAGGCGATGGACGGCTGCGGTGTGGGTTCGACACGGTGGACGACGGTGACGCGTCCGACAGTCGGACATCGTCCGGACGCCGCGCGCGCAATCGCCTCGCGTCGGTATCCTTCCTCGAGTCAAGCCGTAGCTGGAAGGGGGTCTCGCTTTGGCCACACAGACAGTCGTCATTACGGGGAGCACTCAGGGTCTCGGACTCGGATACGCCCGCGAGTTTTTGCGGCGTGGACACCGCGTCGTCGTCAGCGGTCGGGACTCGGCGCGCGTCGAGGCGGCCATACAGAAGCTCCTTACCGAATGCCCCGGCGCAAACGATCGCATCGCGGGGTTTGCGTGCGACGTCTCTCGCCTCGCGAGTGTGCAGGCCTTGTGGGATGGTGCGACGAGTCGTTTCGGTCGGGTAGACATCTGGCTGAACAACGCCGGATTTGCGCGGACCGGTGCACAGTTTTCCGACAACACGGCCGCCGAGATCGAGGCCATGGTGCGCTCGAATGTCATCGGCTCGATCAACGCCGCGCAGGTCGCGATCGCCGGATTCAAGCGTCAAGGCGGCGGAATGCTGTATCTCACGCTGGGAGGTGGTGGCGCGACCGGCCGTGTGGTGCCTGGCATGACCGTCTATTCGACGACCAAGCGCGCCGTGAAATACCTCGCCAATTGTCTAATCAAAGAAAGAAAAGACGAACGAGACGACTCGATTCTCATCGGCACGATCAGTCCGGGTATCAATATCACCGAAGGCATGATTCGGGAGATGCGTGCGCTACCGGCGGATCGCCGAGCAAAGGCGCTCAAGCAGCTGAGCTTCATCGGCGAGCATGTGGAGACGACGACGCCCTGGATCGTCGAACGTATTCTGGCCGATCGTAAGCAGGGGAACGACATCACTTGGTTGACGGGCGGACGGATGCTGGGTCGAGTCTTCTCGATGCTCTCCGGATCGCGACGCGACTTTCTCTCACGTTATTCATTCGAGGTCTGATCGCCCATGAGTTCCACACTAAAGCCTTTTGCAAAGGGTGATCTTTTCGTTGCCGCAACGCAATTGAACAACGCCGAGGACGACCATGCAGGGCGTGGCCGCATCTTGCAGTTCGGCGCCGATCTTTCGCCTAAGGGAGAGCTGTGGATCGACGAGACCACCCACTTGGTCGGTGGTCTCAAATTCGATCCGAACGGCGTATTGTGGGCGTTCGACAGTCATTCCTTTGTGGTGCTCAATATTCATCGGGATGGACGGATCGTCCGTCGTTCGGAGTTCGGCGCACGCGCGTTTTCGCATGTGAACTTCGCCGCAGACGGCACGCTGCTGATGGGGGAGCACGTCGTCGGTGAGTCGATCAAGCCTGAGGTTCAGGCGCGCATGAAGACTCGACTTCCCTTCATGCCTGGCACGATGCGTTTCGGTGACGGACACGTATTCCGATTCACCACAGACGGTAAGCTCGTCAAAGAATATGCAACGCAGACGCACGGTGGCATGGGGGGATTCCTCGGCGTCACCATGTCGGCACTGTCACCCGATCAGAAGACGCTCGTGTATTGCTCGGAAACCGGACCGCGGTTAATGCGTTACGACCTCGTCAACGATCGGCAGCTGCCTGATCTGCAGGCGATCCAGCCGCCGTTTCCGCCCGGGCCTCCGCCGATGTTCTTCGGCATGGCGTACGCAGCGGACGGTACGTTGTACGCGTTGCGCGGCGGATCGATCCATCTCGTCGATTCGACGGGCGTCACGACTCGACAGATTCCGCTCGAGGGTTTTGGTTGGGCGATGATCGAGCTCGCGTCAGACGGTCGTCACGCGTTCGTGAGCAATTTCTTCACGGGCGAGGTCGCGAAGATCGATCTCGACACCGGCGCCAAGGTAGGCGCCATCGCCACACAGGCGCCGAAATCGGTCGCGGGTCTTGCAGAGTATCGCTACTCGTAGCGAAGGGCTTCGATTGGATCGAGCTTGGCGGCCTTGGAGGCCGGAGCGATACCGAAGACCACACCAACGAGTGCGGAGAATCCGGCAGCCGCCAGCATCACCCACACCGGGACATGCGCGGGCGGGAAGTTCGGAATCAAGGATGCGATGCCCATGCCGGCGAGTAATCCGAGCACGATACCGATGAGTCCGCCGAGCAGGGAGAGCAGCGCGGCCTCGAGCAAAAACTGGATAAGGATGTCGCGACGGGTGGCACCGAGCGCCTTCAGAATACCGATCTCTCGCGTCCGCTCGGTCACCGACACGAGCATGATGTTCATGATGCCGATGCCGCCGACGAGTAGCGAGATGCCGACGATCCCGGCGAGCACGGCCGTCGCCGTCGCAGTAATGCGGTTGAACTGCTGAACAAAAGAATCGGCGGCCTTGATTTCGAAGTCGTCTTCTTTGCCGGGCTCGATCCCTCGTGAGGCGCGTACCGTGCGCATGGCGCGCTCCTTCACCTGATTGACCTCGGTGAGGTTCGTGACCGTGAAGGAGACTTCCATGAACGTGCGTTCGAACGTTCCGGTGAGCGAGCGGGCGACGCTGAACGGGATGAACACGCGATTGTCTTGGCTAAATCCGAAGATTTCGCCGCGCTTTTCGAGGAGTCCGACCACCCGGAACCACTCGCGACCGATCAGGATGAACTCACCGACCGGGTCGCGCGGCATTTTCAGCTCGTCGCGTACGTCCGTACCGATGACCACGACGCGTCGGCTATTACGTTCGTCGCTCGCCGTGATGAAGCGGCCGACCGAGGTGTCGACGCCGAGTACATCTTGAGCCTCCTCGGTGGCGCCGAGCACCTGCGGGGTCACACTGCGTCCGCGGTAAAGCGTGGCACCGAGCGGAGCACTGATGATCGGTGCGACGCGCTCGATACCCGATACCTTGAAGCGCAATGCGTCGACGTCCTCAAAAGACAGTCGGTTGATCTGCCCGCTGCGGAAGTTCTCTTGTTCGTTCTTGGCTTCGAGCGTGAGGGTATTGCTACCGAGATCTGAGAACTGATTACTGATCGAGTCCGAGAAGCCTTGCAGCACCGAGACCACGGCGATGACGGCCATGGTTCCGATCAGGATGCCGAGCGTCGTCAAAAAACTGCGCAGGCGATGCGCATTGAGACTCGCGAGGGCGGCTTGAAAGGCTTCGGCGATCACGTTCATGAGGAGATGGCCTTAGGCGGCACGTGCCGGGTTTTGATAGTCCTCGACGATCCGGCCGTCGAAAACACGAATGGTCCGTCGACAATGCGCGGCGATATCCGGCTCGTGGGTGACCACCACCACGGTCTGACCCTGTGCGTGTAGCGCATCGAAGAGCGCCATGATTTCCGCTGACGTACGTGAGTCGAGGTTTCCGGTCGGCTCGTCCGCCAACAGAATCGAAGGTTCGCCGACGAGGGCACGAGCGACGGCGACGCGCTGACGTTGTCCGCCCGAAAGCTGATTGGGACGATGATCGAGACGATCGCCGAGTCCCACTTTGCGCAACGCTTCGGCCGCGCGTTCTCGCCGCTCCGCTGGCGGCAGGCGTCGATAGACCAGGGGCTGCATGACGTTCTGAAGGGCAGTCTGCCGCGGTAAAAGATGAAAACTTTGAAAGACGAACCCGATCTCGCGATTGCGTACTGCAGCGAGTTCCTCTTCGCTCAACGACGACGTATCGCGGCCATTCAGGATGTATCGGCCTTCGCTCACCGTATCGAGACAACCGATGATGTTCATGAGCGTCGATTTGCCTGAGCCGGAAGGTCCGATCAGGGCGACGTACTCGTTTCGGCCGATATGCAGATCCACGCCGGCGAGCGCGAGGACGGTCTCCTCGCCGAGCACGTAGCGTTTGACGACGCCGTGCAGGTCTATCATTCCGCGTCATCCTCCGAGGTCGGATTATTTTTGTCCGCTGCAGTGACCTCGCGTTGTATGACGCGTTCGCCCTCTTTGAGTCGACGCAGTGTTTTGCTCGGACCGATGATGATGCGCGTGCCTTCGCTGATCCCCGACTCGATCACTTCCCAGCGATCGTCGGAGAGGCCCGTGGTAATCGCGGTCTTGCGGGCGATACCATCATCGCTACGCCAAACGTAGCGTTTGACGACATTTTTCTCCGGCGTCTCGGTCACGATCGCCTCGACGGGTACGGCAAGCTGACGTTTGCCGTCGCCGAGATAAATGAGTGCGCGAGCGCTCATGCCCGATCGCAGAAGCAAATCTGCGGGCGCGTCGATCGCGAGCGTGACCTTGTACGATCGGCCTTGGCCATCGACGGTCGGGGTGAGGGCGATCTTTTCGACTTTGCTCGGAAGTGCGGTATCGGGGTAGGCCGCTGAAAAAACATCAGCCCGCTGGCCGAGCGTGATCTTGGCGACATCAGCCTCGTCGACTTTGACCTCTGCGGTGATCGCCGAGACATCCGCGATTTTCATGAGCTGTGCGCCGGCGAGCGATGCCGTCGAGGGAATGGCGACCTCACCCACCTTGATGGGTAACGAGACGATACGTCCTGCGATGGGCGCCCGAATCTCGGTTTTGGCACGCTGCTCTCTCGCGTCGCCGAGGACGGCAGAGGCACGTCGCAGCGCCTCTTCGGAGCTCCTCAAGTCAGCCTCGGCAACGATGAACTGATTACGATCTTCGTCGAGTCGATTTTTATCGATGAGATTCGAGGCGGCGAGCTTCTGGCTACGCTCGTATTGTTGCTTTCGCAGCGCCACGACGGCGCGTTGTCGATCGATGCTGATGCGGTTCTGTCGGACGCTCGCTTCTTCGCGTGCGATGACGTTGTTGTACGTTTCGGGATCGAGGCGCAGCAGCAGCTGTCCTTTCGCAACGTTGGCCCCTTCTTCAACGAGGATGCTGGCGACCCGCGCGGTGACTTCCGCGGTGAGATTGACCTCGGTGCGGTAGGCGAGTGTTCCTGAGGCCAGGATGCTTGGTCTGACGTCCTGCGGCGAAGCCGTCGACAGGTCGACCGGCGTGGCGCCGGCGCCCGAAAACTGGCGACCCACGAACACCGCGATGAGGATGAGGGCGACGAGCCCACCTCCGATCCATCGTTTGTCGAGTTTGATGTTCTTGAGCGATTGGATGTTCATGGGGTCCTTTGGAGCATCTCGTACGGGTTCTAAGTGTTATATTTGACTACAACAGTATAACAGCGTCAAGGTGGGGCGGCGCATTGTGCCCGATTGACGGCCCGGTACACTGAAGTTCGATGTTTTCGAGGGCAAAGTCATGAAAAGGTTCGTTTTCGCGGCATTCGGGCTCGCGCTCTTGTCCGCATGTGGAACAGGACTCGCCCGACGCGACGCGTTGGATCTCAAATACGTCGATTACGCCGGAGAGCCGGTCGAACAGATCCGCTCGATGCGCGGCTTGGACGGCTGGACGCCGGTGTCGCGCAACCAACTCGTGATCTGGACCGGGCACAACGAGGCGTGGCTGATCAAGGTCTGGGACGGATGCATCAATCTCAGTTTTGCGAATGCGATCCAAGTCACCCAAACCGGTCGAACCATCACGCGCTTCGACAAGGTGCTCGTGGAAAACGAGTCGTGTCCGATCATCGAGATGCGTCCGGTCGATGTGGTGCGCATGAAGGCCGATCGCAAGGCAGCGCGCGATACGGTCGCAAAACCCTGATGCTCTATTCCATTGGCGAGCGACGGCCGGACGTCGCGACAGATGCCTACGTCGCGCCCTCAGCCGACGTGATCGGCAGCGTTAGGCTCGCTGCGGGTGCCAGCGTGTGGTTCCACGTCGTCCTGCGTGGTGACAACGATTGGATCGACATCGGTCCCGGCACCAACATTCAAGACGGATCGGTCATCCATACCGATGAGGGCGTCCCCACGCGTCTCGGTGCCGGTGTGACGGTGGGCCACATGGCGTTTTTGCATTGCTGCACCGTCGGTGACGAATCGATGATCGCCAACGGCGCCATGGTGCTCGACCGCAGCGTCATCGGCAGGCATTGCATCATCGCCGCCGGCGCGCTGGTGCCGCCTGACAAAGAAATCCCCGACGGTAGCGTGGTGATGGGATCACCCGGAAAAATCGTGCGCGAAGTCACCGAGCGCGATCTCGCGCTTATTCGCGGTGCGGCGGCGAGCTACGCGCAGCGCGCGCAGCACTATCGAGAGTCCCTCAGGGCTTATCCGTAATCGGGACGGTCGACGCGACGCCAATATCGCGAACGAACTTCAGAATCCAGTCGCGTACCCGTGGCGTGTCATCGGGGGCCAAGATGCGACCGGCGAGGACGTGATTCGATGGATCGCCGCTTTTCTCGACGGCAATCAGCGGCTTGATCGGCGAGCCGAGTCTCGCGTGACCCTTCAGGATTTCCTCCGCGCTCACCACACGATCGTTCGGTGAGTAGATCACGAGGGTTGGGGTGCGAATGTCTTCGAGCGGTAACCGACGTACCTCGCGAACCAACGCCATCATCGGCAACAGTGCCTTCGAGGGGTATCTCCAAGTCCAATATTTTGTCTGCTCGGCGTTATGCGGCACCCAGCGGTACTCATCGCCGATGAGCAGTTGCAGCAGTTGCGCACCCCAGGGGCCCGCGAGTAATTCACCCGATCGCGAACGGGGTCCGAGATTCGGAGAAATGAGGATCTGGGCGGCGATAGCCGCGGCATCCTGGCGTTGCGCAAGCCACAGGGCGAGCGTTCCGCCCGTGGACGTGCCGACGACGATCACCCGCTCGCCGATGCGATGCCCGATTTCGAGCGCCTCTCGCGCATCGCGCAGCCAATCGTCGCCGCGGACCTCGCTCATGGCGAAAGCGGGTCGACCGTGTCCGGTGAGGCGGGTATAGAACACGTTAGCGCCAAGCGCTTCAGCGAGTTCGTCGCAGAGCGGATCGACCTCCTGACGTGTTGCGGTATAGCCGTGCAAATAAATGATCGAGACGGGCGTTCGACGCCGATCGTCGTGTGCCCAGCGGATATTTTTTTCGGTGCCGGGGACGACGTCCCCAAATCTTTGCTCCGTGTCAACGAGCCAGCGCTCCAGTTCGGCGGTGTCCTCGGGAACGGCGAGGGCGGCGTCTCGCGTATCGAGCGGGTGAACGGGGCCCATCAGGTAGAGCAGGGCGATCAGGGTGGCGGTGGTACCCAGCGCGAGCAGCAGGCGGCGTATCATGCAATCTATCGTACTGCAGCAAGGGGATCGCGTGAGCCGTTTGCGAGCGCCGGAATGGGACCGTGAGGGTGCCGATTGGCCGAATCGCGACGCCAGTCGTTTCGTCGAGGCGGCGGGGCTGCGCTGGCACGTACAAGACGCGGGGCGGGGACCGGTGTGTTTATTGATTCATGGCACCGGTGCTTCGACGCACTCGTTTCGCGACCTGCTGCCGAAGTTGACTCCGTTCTTTCGCGTCATCGCTCCTGATCTTCCCGGTCACGGGTTTACCTCGCGACCTTCGGACGATCAGGGTTTGTCGCTGCAAGGGATGGTCGAGGGTCTCGCGCAATTACTGACTGCACTTGGCGTATCGCCGCAGCTGGTGGTCGGACATTCGGCAGGGGCGGCCATTCTTTGTCGCGCCTGCCTCGATGGTCGGATGCACCCTGCTGAAATCATCAGCCTCAACGGCGCACTGCTGCCGCTCTCGGGCTTCAAACATCCTGCGGTGACGCCGTTCATCCGAGCCATTGCGAGCAGTGATTGGGTTTCGCGTTTTTTTGCACGGCGATTCGAGTCGCCCGCCGAGGTGAATCGGCTGCTGGCCGCCACAGGATCGACGCTCGATGCCGCCGGGATGGCGTTTTACGGCCGATTGTCCCGCTCACCGTCGCATGCCGGCGCAGCGCTCACCATGATGGCCGTTTGGGACGTTCGCCCGCTGGAGCGTGAACTCTCAAAGCTATCGATTCCTTTGACCCTCGTGGTCGGTGCCCGCGATCGAATGATTCTCCCCGGAGAGGCGGCTCGCGTGCAGCGGCTCTTGCCCTCCGCCGAGGTTGTTCAGTTTCCAGATCAGGGGCACCTGCTGCACGAAGAACGGCCTGATTTCATCGCCGATTTGATTGTCTCGCGCGCCCGTTCGCGGGGTGTGCTGATTCCATCCTGACGGCGGTCGGGGTAAGGTGAGCGTCGATCGTCAGGTTCGAGGGGATTTCGATTGTCGCTGCCCGCCGTCCATCCGCTGCGTGAAGAGCTGCACGACGAAGTGCACGCGCGTCCGCCGATACCTCTCGCGTCGCCGTGCAGGGTTTCGTGTTTGGCCTTGCTGTCGGGCAACGAGTCTCGCCATGAAGAATGGCGAATGCTCCGAGAGCTCGGCGCACGTTTTGGCGTGCCCATCGATGAGACGCCGTCCGGATATCTCTCTGCAGATTTCGGCGTCTTTCATCTCAAGTGGGAGCGTCACACGGAGTTCTCTCGCTACGTGTTCAGGGTCGAGGGCGCGTCCGACTCGCCCTTTTCGCGACCCGGTATCGCTGCCGTGCCGGAGGAGTGGATTCGCTCGCTGCCCGGCCGCACGATCTACGCCGGTCACGTCGAAATCTTGTCCGCCCGTCCGTGTGACGAGTCCGATTTGGCTCAGCTCTCCAAAGAAAGCTTCGGCAATCGACCGTTGGTGGGCTCGGTGGTAGCCGATGAGACGGCGATGGCGATCACAGATTTCCGTCTCGATCCGCAAGGCTACAGTCGCACGGTAGTCGTCGACCGAAATTTGAAGCCGGCGCAGGCGGGGCGTCTCGTGCAGGCCTTACTCGAGGTCGACATGTACCGGATGCTCGCCTTGCTCGCTTTTCCGGTGGCTCGAGAGCTTGCGCCCGTCTTGTCTCGTAACGAGCAGGAGCTGGCGCAGATCGCTAATCAGTTGGTGAAAGCGAACTCGACTCTCGAGCCCGAGTTGCTCGATCGCTTGACCTCGCTGCAAGCTCAAATTGAGCGTCTGGAGGCCGATCATCGATATCGATTCAGTGCCGCGCGGGCGTACTTCGATATCGTGCAGAGTCGTCTCGCTCAATTGCGCGAAAGTCGTTGTGGTTCTCTTCAGACCTGGAAGGAATTCATGGAGCGGCGACTCGCGCCGGCGATGAATACCTGTGACGCCGCGATGACGCGACTCGAGTCGCTGTCGCAGCATGCGACGCGTGCTACCCAGCTGCTCTCCACGCGTATCGGCATCACCCGCGAAACGCAGAATCAGCAATTGCTCGAGTCGATGAACCAACGCGCCGCAGCTCAGCTGCGCTTGCAGGCGACGGTCGAAGGCCTCTCGGTCGCGGCAATCACCTATTACATCGTCGGTCTCATCAAGATTCTTTCAGAGGGCTTGGTCGAATCCGGCTGGCCGATCGACTCGGGCGTCGTCACGGCGATCAGCATTCCCCTCGTCGGTGGCCTGGTTTTTGCGGCGGTGCGAAAAGTCCGCCGTAGTGTGGCGAAGCAAACGGGAGTCATTCAATGAGCGGCGCGAATCGAGCCATCGTCATCGGTAGCGGTTTTGGCGGTCTTGCCGCCGCTGCTCGCCTCGGTGCGCGGGGCTATCGGGTGACCGTGCTCGAAAAGCTCGATGCGCCCGGTGGGCGGGCCTACGTGTATCGACAGGACGGTTTTACCTTCGATGCGGGCCCGACCATCATTACGGCACCGTATCTCTTCGCCGATCTCTGGAAGTTTTGTGGGCGGAATATTTCGGACGACGTCACTTTAAAAGCGATCGATCCGTTCTATGAGGTTCGTTTCGATGACGGCGACGTCTTTCGTTACACCTCCAATCTCGAGTTGATGCGCGAGCAAATTGCCCGTATCGAACCGCGTGACGTTGAGGGGTTCAATCGCTTTCTCAGCGTGAGCAAACAAATATTTGAGGTGGCGTTCAAGGGTCAAGCGGAGCAGCCGTTTCACGAGATCGGCACCTTATTACGCGCGGCTCCCGACCTGATCCGGCTCGGCGGATATCGGTCGGTCTATCAAGAGGTCAGTCGATATTTTCGTAGCGAAAAACTCAGGGTACTTTTCAGTTTTCACCCGCTGCTAATCGGCGGTAACCCGTTCACGACGACGGCGTACTACTGTCTCATCGCCCATCTTGAGCGCACGTACGGTGTCCACTACGCCGAAGGTGGAATGGGTGCCTTGATGCGCGGGATCGTCAAGCTGGTGGAAGCGCACGGCGGCGAAATTCGCTGCAATGCCGAAGTCGCGGAGATTTTGGTCGAAGATGGCGCTGCGGTGGGCGTTCGTCTCGTTAGCGGCGAGGAGATTCGTTCCGATATCGTCGTGTCGAACGCAGACTCAGCGTGGACCTACGGCAAGTTGCTGGCAAAACATCCCCGACGCCGATGGACCGATGCCAAGCTCGCGCGTGCAAATTATTCGATGAGCTTGTTCGTGTGGTACTTCGGTACAAATCGCCGATGGGACGACGTATATCACCACACAATGGTGCTCGGCCCGCGGTACCGTGGTTTGTTGGACGACATCTTCAAGCGCAAGGTGCTTGCCAAAGATTTCAGTCTCTATCTGCATCGCCCTACCGCGAGCGATCCGTCCTTGGCGCCGCCTGGATGCGATTCGTTCTACGTGTTGGCCCCCGTTCCGCATCTGCAGAGCGGCACCGACTGGCGTGAGCAAGCAGAGCCTTACCGTTTGGCGGTGCAGCGTCGTCTCGAGGAGACGATGATGCCGGGTCTTGGCGAGTCGATCGTGACTTCGCACATGCTGACCCCCCTCGATTTCCGCGACCGTCTCTCCTCGGTCAATGGTGCAGCGTTCGCGATGGAGCCCAAGTTGTTCCAGAGCGCCTGGTTCCGACCGCACAACAAAAGTGAAGAGGTTCGTGGGCTCTATCTCGTCGGAGCGGGAACCCACCCCGGTGCCGGTTTGCCCGGTGTCGTGTCCTCGGCGAATATTTTGGACAAGATCGTACCGGCACCCGGCGGCTGACCCGCCGTCAGGCGTAGTCCTCGGATATTCGATGAGCGGCGATACGTCCCGACAGCGTCGCCATCGGGACGCCGGGCCCGGGATGCGCAGAGCCGCCGGCAAGGTACAGTCCCTCGATCGCCGTGGTCGCGCCTGGGCGCGCAAAGCTTGCGAACGCGCCGTGGTTGGCTCGGCCGTACAGCGATCCGCCGGTGCCGGGAAAAAGCGTTGCGAAATCTTGGGGTCGCGTCACGACGCAGTCGCCATCGCGTCGCTCGAAGCAAAGACCGGACTGCTCGAGCAGGGTGAATACCTCGCGCTCGACGCGTTGTAGCGTCGGATCGTCGATGCCGTCGAGATCGCCGTCGGCCGGCGCATTGACGAGCAATAAAATGCGTTCCGCTTCGCCGCGGCGCGGCTGATCCCCTTTCGGAGCGGCTGCGCCTCGATCTTGGGCGCAGAGGTAGACAGTGGGTGACGGCTTGATTCGCCGATCCTCGAAGATGCTCGCGAACTCCTCGGGATAGCGCTCCCCAAAGAAAACATTGTGGTGTTCGAGCTCGAAGCCGCGGGTGGGTGTGTGCACACACCAGGTGATCGCTGACAGCGCGCGTTGAGAGCGGGACATCGCCATGCCGCCTCGAACGGCCTCTGATCCGAGAAATCCGGACGCCAGCGCGCTCGCATCACCGTTGAATACGACGGCATCCGCGCCGATGAACTCGCCGGTGTCGAGATGCAGGCCGATGCAACGACCATTTTTGATCTCGAGCTGGGTCACGCCCGTTCCGTAGTGATACGAAGCGCCAGCTGACTTGCCGAGCGACTGCAGCGCATCGGCGATCCGCCGCATACCGCCACGAACGAGCCAGACACCTGATTGCTCGACGTATGCGATCAACATCAGTGTCGCGGGGGCGGCGAGTGGCGAGGAGCCGACGTAAGTCGAATAGCGTGCGAAAAGTTGACGCAGACGCGGATCGCGAAAATGTGAACCGAGCGCGTTCCACAAGCTTTGCCAGGGCGGCGTACGCAACATCGCCCAAAGACCGTCTGCTGCGAGACCGCGTTGCGCGAGCGCGCCAATGAGCTCGAGTTGCGAGGGGCGCGATCGTCGCATGAAGGTATCGAGTAGGGACGAGTACACGGTGGCACTTCGGGCACAGAACGTCCTGTAGGCGCGCGCGTCATGGTCTCCCGCAAATTCTCTAATCGCGGCGCACGAACGATCGACGCTGGCATGCAAGTCGAGTCGACTGCCATCAAGCCAAGCGTGACGGGCGAGAACACTCGCCGG
This sequence comes from Pseudomonadota bacterium, assembly GCA_041159695.1. Classification (GTDB taxonomy): domain Bacteria; phylum Pseudomonadota; class Gammaproteobacteria; order Steroidobacterales; family Steroidobacteraceae; genus UBA964. Next base: position 13,066 of record JBEAXT010000005.1, on the reverse strand, counting down.
AACAAGCTCGAGATGATCCTCGACACGCGCCCCCGCATCGGCAAAGAGTCCCTCGAAAACCCAGTTCATCGTGAAGACGGTGGGACCGGCGTCGATCGCGGCATCGCCCACACGAACCTCGCGCATCTTGCCGCCCGGGGCAGCAGCTTTTTCGAATACGCTGACACGGAACCCGCGATGTGCGAGGTCAGCGGCTGCAGCAAGCCCGCCCATGCCCGCGCCGACGATCGCGACGTGATGTCTCTCGTGGTGCATCAAAATCTTTGATCAGCTGCCCGAAGGGCGAGCCGTCATTGCTTTAGCCTGGCGCTCGACCTGAAGTCGGTAATAGATGATGAGCGCGAGACCTACGAGGAGGGGAATCGACCACAGTCCCGGATGAAGGGCGAGTGTCGGAATCGTACGCACGGCGCCGAAGGCGAAGAACGCGGTGTACACGGAGATACCCGCACCGACGAGTGCCTTGATGTGTTCTTTGAGCCAGTCGATCGATGCAGGCTCCCGCTTGAGCATGAAGGCGAGGTTGGAGGCAACGGTCGCGAGGCCGATCGCCGGCATCCCGAGCATGATCGGTTGGCCGATTCGTAGCGCTTGCCATGCACAGTTGATCGACGCGACGAACAGTAGGATCTGCAACGTCATGTTGCGCCACTCAAGGTTACGTCGGTGATCGGTTTTATTGGTGAGACAGGAGTGGCCGTACCAGGCGAGATTGAGCGTGAGGATGGCGAGACCCAGCATCATCCAACCAAATATTCCGCGTATCCACTCGGCATCTTGCAGATGCGGATGGGTGTTGAGCGGATCGACCAAGGTGGTGATGCTGATGCCGATGGCTGCCGTTCCGGTGATCAGCATGCTCCAGGTAAATATCCGTCCCCACTGGCGGTGAAGCAGGCTGCCCTTGCGGCTCGTGACGGGAATCCAGAAGGAGACGAGTCCGAGGCTGCCCGCCAGGATGTGCAGCACGACGAAACTCTCGAAGACGAGCACGATCTCCGACAACCCAGAAGCTTGCATGAGCCGGATGCTGCGCCCGTCACTGCGGGCTTGTCAAAATACCGGGCTGATCCGTTCATTGTCGTGGTCGTTACGGTGAGGTCTCTTTGCCAGAGGCGGATCCTGGCGTTAGGGTGGCGGCATGTACGAGCCGCCTCGTCCGACGTCCCTTGCCGCGATCGCCGCGCTATTACGCGTGGCGATCCGGGGTGACGGCGATTTGCTCAGTTTATTGCCGGCGAAAGCGTACCGCGTCGATGCCGGTTGGCTGGGGTACTCACGTCGATCGATTTTGATTGTCAATGATCCCGAGATGCTGCGCGAGGTCATGACCGATCCGCTCGATGTGTTCCCGAAGAGCGATCTGATGGTCGGCGCTCTGGAGCCGCTCGTCGGCAACTCGATTTTCGTTTCGCACGGCTCGGTATGGCGTCGGCAGCGCAAAATGATTGAGCCGTCGTTTTCGCATATGCGACTCGGTAAGGCGTTCGCATCGATGAGCGCGGCGGTCGACGACTACGAGTCAAGACTCGATGCGGCATGCCAGACGGGTGAACGTTTCTCGCTCGATCTCGCCATGAGTCACCTGACGGCAGACATCATCTGTCGGACGGTATTTTCGACCTCACTCAAATCGCAGACGGCGATCGACGTCTTCGAGGCCTTCACGTTTTTCGAGCGTACCTGTGCGCAGGTGGAGTTAAGACGCCTTATTTTCGATGAGCCATTCTCGAGCATTCCGCAAAAGTCCGGCGTACTCGAGGCCTGCGAGCGTATTCGTCGACATCTCAGCGATCTCGTCGACACGCACGTGGCGGATAGTCCGCTCGCTTGGGACGATATTGCCGCCGAGATCATTGCGGCGCGCGATCTCGAGACCGGCGAGGGCTTCACCCGCAAGGAATTGCTCGATCAGCTCGGCGTGATGTTTCTCGCGGGTCACGAGACTACGGCAAGTTCGCTCACCTGGGCGTTTCTCATTATTTCGATGCAGCCTGCACTCGCTCAACGCATTCGTGCCGAGGTGCGTGCTGTCGCCGGTGACGATACCTTGACCCTAGAGCACGTGCGGAAGCTCACTTTCGTCCGTAATGTTTTTCGCGAGAGTTTGCGTCTGTATCCACCGATTCCGTTCATGCCGCGCGTTGCAGCCGAGCCCGCAACGATCGGTCGATATAAGGTCAAACGCGGTGCAATGATCATGGTGTCCCCGTGGACGATCCATCGGCACCGTGATTATTGGCGCCATCCACATGCCTTCGATCCGGATCGTTTCTCGCCAGAGCGCGAGCACGAACTCGTTCCGGGCGCCTATCTGCCCTTCGGTCTGGGCCCGCGAACCTGTGTCGGAGCGGGGTTTGCGACGCTCGAGGCGACGCTCATCCTCGCTCGCCTCGTCTGTCGATACGACATTCGGGTGATCGACGCCGCCAAAGTCAGGCCGATCGCGCGATTGACCATCCGTCCGCAAAATCAGTTGATGGCGACCGTTGTGCGGCGCTCGGCGGGCGACGACGCGTGACGCGATGACGACGGCCCTGCTCACACTGGGACGACTCCCTAAGGCACTCGATGTTGCGCGTGCCCTGCATGGCGCAGGCGTCCGCGTGATCATCGCCGAACCTTTCCGTCGGCATCTGAGCGGAGTCTCGAAGGCGGTCGATCAAAGTTTCGTGGTCACGGCGCCTGCGGTCGATGGGCCGCGCTACCTCGACGAGCTTCGCGAGCTCGTGATCGCGCAAGGCGTCGACCTCGTCGTGCCGATCTCGGAGGAGATCGTCCACGTCTCGGCCCTACAGGATCGTTTGCCCGCGAGCTGTCGATTGATGTCGATGCCGCAGCATGCCGTGCTCGAAGTGCACCACAAAGCACGATTTGTCGAGGTTTGTCGTGCTGCGGGGATCGCGGCGCCCGAAACTGCGCCCATCGATTCAATCGATGCCGTACCCCTTTCGAAAGGTCACGACTACGTGGTCAAGCCGGTGTCGTCTTGCTCGGGACGCGGCGTCCGATTTTTCGATCGCGGCGTGCCGCTTCCCGACGTTACGGAGCCCTCAATTGTCCAGCGCCGAGTTCTCGGTGAGCTCGTCAGCAGTTTCAGTATTGCGAGGCGTGGCGATATTCGATGTACCGTGCTCTACCGTGGGGCGGTGATGCAAGGAACGGTCGCCGTGTGCTTCGAGCGAGTCGACGTTCCCGCAGAGGTCGATGCCTGGATTCGACGGTTCGTCGCGCATACGCATTGGGACGGGTTCATTTCCTTCGATCTGATCATTGACGATGCGGGCATCGTCCATGGCATCGAATGTAATCCGCGGGCGACGAGCGGCATCCATTTCATCGAACCCTCGGGCCTCGCGCAGGCGATACTCGATCCGATGGCCGCCGATCGTCCGACCTTTCGTCCAGAACGCTTGTCGCAGCAATTTTTCCCTTGTCTTACTGAGACTCAAAAGTCTGTGTTGACCGCGCGGTTCCGTCACAACCTGCGCTGTCTGCGCGAGGCGCGGGAGGTCACCTGGCAGGCGTCCGATCCCTGGCCGTTCCTCGGCATGCCCGTTACCGCTTGGAACATCATTGCCCTCGCGTCCAAGAAGGGGATGACTTTCGGTGAGGTCGCCATGCTGGATTTCGCCGAATTTGCGGCGGGCAAAGACAACGTCGTAAAGTGATAGAGCTGTGAACGCATTCGACAATACGGTGGCAGACGGCACGGTGGCAGGCGGTGCGTCCCTGAGTATCGCGGGACGAGATCTGCGGGCTTCCTCGGCCGATCTTGCCGAGTGCAGAGCCTCGATCCGCGTCGGATCAAAAACCTTCCACGCCGCATCGCTACTCTTGCCGCGACGTATTCGAGGGTCAGCCCTAGCGCTCTATGCCTTCTGCAGAGAAGCGGACGACGCCATCGATCGCTCGGACGAACCGCTGCGTGCGCTCGAGGCGTTGCAGTGTCGTCTCGAGAGAGCCTATCGCGGAGACCCGATCGACAACGCGTCCGACCGTGCGCTGTCGGCTGTCGTCACGCAGTTTCAAATTCCGCAAGAATTACCGTCTGCATTGCTCGAGGGTTTCGCCTGGGACGCCACGGCGCGTACCTACGAGACGCTGTCCGATATTCGCGCGTACGGGGTACGCGTCGCCGGAGCAGTTGGGGTCATGATGTCGTTGCTCATGGGCGTGCGATCCTCAGGCGCGCTCGCGCGGGCCGCTGATCTCGGTGTTGCCATGCAGCTCTCCAACATCGCTCGCGATGTCGGTGAAGATGCTCGTATGGGCCGGATTTACGTGCCTCGGCAATGGCTGCGCGAGGCGGGTATCGACCCTGATCTTTGGGTGCGCGATCCGAAGTTCGAGCCGCGCTTGGGTGTGCTCATCGATCGTCTCGTCGAAGAGGCCGAGCAGCTGTATCAGCGCTCCGCAGCCGGTATCGATGAACTTCCCGTGGAGTGTCGGCCCGCGATCCACGCTGCGAGACTGATGTACGCGGCGATCGGGCGCGAGGTCCGGCGTCGCGGGGGAGATTCTGTGTCTTCGCGCGCCGTCGTTTCAGCGCGGCGCAAATTGTTTCTGCTCGCCGAGGCCATGATTGCGGCGACGCGTCGCAGCGGGGTCATTGAGCATTCACCCTTACCCGAGGCCGAGTATCTGCTCGAGGCCATTACGCGTCATGATCGCGCACGAGGACTTGCAGGTGATCCGCTCGCGCAAGAGGGTCTTTTCGCGCGCGAGCTCTCGCGTGTGCTCGGCGTATTTGAGCGCTTGGAGCGTCTGGACCGCTCGGACCGTGACGTGCATGCCGCGGGATGATGCGCTTCGATTAGTGCTCTAACGCCGAATTCTTCGACGAGGCAAGCGTACGGGAAGCAGCGCTTGTACCCAACGCGCCGAGAATCTTCGTAGCGAGACGCTCTCATGGAAGGCGGTCCATCGCCGACCTTCGGCCTGAGTTTCGATGAGCGAGCGAGCGTAAAACGGGCCGCTTTCGAAAGTCGAGATAAGCCGCGGCGCGCTGTTGGCGTCACAACGCGTTTCGCGGGCGATACCCCAGAGCGTCGAAGGCAGTGTGCTCGGCGGCGGGGCGGGAAGATTCTCCGCTATGCCGGTCGCGTCGATGCTCAATGAAATCGAGCGACCGCCGCCCTCTCGCCATCGGGTGTCGTAGAAGATTCGGCTTGAATCACCCGTCGAGGCTCGCGACCAGTTCCAAGATTCGAAGTCCGTCTCGAGCGGGGCGCGACCCTCGTTCGAATCGAGATAGCCGATGCCGCGCCAAGAGAGCGCAGGCTGCTCGAAAGCGACGTCCACGTGGCAGTGAGGGGAGATCGGCGTCCATAAATGCCGGGCGAGTCGATCAATGGGATAGCCGCGATGAAGCAGCATCGAGGGTCGCAGCGTGATTCGCCCGCGCAGACGGCTCGGCCAAGGTGAGGTGATTTCATTAACGTCGATGGTTAGCTGGGTACCGTCCCAGGTGAGCGCGCTCGTCCCGATCTCGAGATGGTCATGGTCCCGACGGACGTCTTTGCGTCCACGCTCGGTCAGCGCCCATCGCCGTCCGGTCGCGCCGTAAAGGGCCACATTGAGTGCCGAGTGTTCGAGCGGGTCGGTCGGGCCTCGTCGCCTCGCAGCGGCGTACCATGGGGAAAACACGCAGCCCAGCATCGCGATGATCGTGAGGCCATGGCGTCCGCAGTCGCTCAGTGCATCGATGTACCACCAGGCATAGCCATCGGTCGGTACGTGAGCGGCGAAATTCGGACCGGTTTGACTGACCCCGGATGGGTGTCTATATTCCATGACGACCTAGTGTGACAATCACAGTTGACGTTTGCCAGTCGAGTCGGACCGGCGACCCCAGCAGCGCGGAGGCGCGAATGGAAGCTGCATCGGGAATCGAATTGGCGCTGGAGACGGCAGTCGCCTCCTGTGATGCCCTCGGCTGTCCGCCCCGGCTGGCGGCTGCGATCCGATATGCCGTTTTCCCCGGTGGCGCCCGCATTCGTCCGAGGTTGTGTCTCGCGATTGCCGCCGGTTGCGGGGAACCGCAATCACCGCTTGCGATCGCCACCGCCGCCTCGATCGAATTACTCCACTGCGCCTCGCTCGTACACGATGATTTGCCGTGTTTCGACGACGCGGAGGTCCGCCGCAATCGGCCGTCGGTACATCGTGCATTCGATGAACGGATTGCTCTGCTCGTCGGCGATGCGCTCATCGTGCTCGCCTTTCAAAACGTCGCGCGGGCCTTCGCAAACTCGCCCGACCGATTACCGAATCTCGTGCTTGCTTTGACGCGCGCGGTGGGCGCGCCCGGCGGCATCGTTGCGGGTCAAGCTTGGGAGTGCGAAGAGGCGACGCCGCTCGAAGAATATCGTCGACAAAAAACGGGCGCACTCTTCATCGCTGCGACGGTCGGCGGAGCATTATCTGCGGGCGCAGATCCCACGCCGTGGCGCGTTTTGGGTGAAACGTTGGGCGAGGCTTATCAGATTGCGGATGACATCCGTGATGCGCTCGGAACCGACGATGAGCTCGGGAAACCCGCAGGACGCGATGCAGATCTTGGTCGTCCTACCGCGATTACCGAGCTGGGTATCCAAGGCGCCGTCAAACATTTCGAGGCCTTGATTGCACGCGCTGCCGCCTCTATTCCCGAATGCCCAGGCGCCGAGTTCTTGCGCGAACTCGTAGATCTCGAGGCGCAGCGCTTACTGCCGGCCGCTTTGCTGCAGCGCGCGGTCTGACCGGGTTTTCCGCCATGTGGCGCGATTGGCGTAATCGCCTGTTGATGAGTCCGCGTTTCCAGCGGGCAGCGGCTGCCTTTCCGTTTACTCGAGGACGGGCCCGTACCGAGGCTCGCGAGCTATTCGATATCGTCGCCGGATTTACGTACACGCAAATCACGCTGGCCTGTGTGCGGCTCGGTTTACTTGAGCAACTACGTCACGGCGCGAAGCCAGAGAAATCTTTGATCGCTGTGATGGCCATGTCTGATGCCGCGGCGCGTACCTTGCTTCGGGCGGCTGCGGCCATCGAGTTACTCGATGCTCGAGAGGGCACGGACCCGCCAAACTGGGCGCTCGGACGCCGTGGCGCAGCCTTGCTCGGAAACCCAGGTGTACTTGCGATGATCGAGCATCATGCCGTCCTTTACGCGGATCTCGTCGATCCGGTCGCGATGCTGCGGGCACCACGCGGCTCGACGGGTTTGTCGAAATACTGGCCGTACGCCAGTGCGACGGTTCCCGGGGAGGTCGCGGGCGAGGGGACTCACGACTACACGCGGCTCATGGCCGCTTCGCAAAGTCTCGTGGCCCAGGAGATTCTCGATTCGTACGACGTGTCGATCCATCGCCGTGTCCTCGATGTGGGCGGTGGAGACGGCACTTTTCTGCGGGCTCTCGGTAAACGGGCGCCATCGGCGGCGCTTGTGCTGTTCGACTTGCCGGGCGTTGCGGAGGTCGCGCATCGGCGATTCGCTGAGAGCGGAATGACCCATCGTGTCGAGGTGATCGGAGGTGATTTTTCTCGCGATGCGCTGCCACGCGGCGCAGATCTGATCACGCTGGTTCGAGTGCTTCACGATCATGACGATCCGCTCGTCGAGACCGTTTTGGGTTCCGCGTTTCAGGCGTTGGCGCCCGGCGGGCGCCTGCTCGTCGCTGAGCCCTTGGCAGGCACGACCGGGGCAGAACGCATGGGGGACGCCTATTTCGGGATCTACCTCTGGGCCATGGGTAGCGGACGTCCGCGATCGGCGAAAGAGCTGACCGGGATGCTCGAAAAAGCCGGTTTTTCCCGTATCCGACGCCTGCGGACACGGATTCCCCTACAAACCAGCGTTTTGGTTGCCGAGCGCGGCTAAATCTCCCCGATGTATGGGAAGGGCACCCTCATTTTCGAAAAAGTGTCCGTTTTAATTGACACCGTAAAGCGTAAGCGTAGACTGACAGGTGGAAAAACAGGCCAAGGAGCCTGCATGGGACAGGGATTGGACACTCTCGCGGTGGTGATTGAGGGACCGGAGCGCTTGGCGCTTGACCGGCTCGCCCTGCAGAGCCCTGCGGATGACGACATCGTCGTCTCGACGGAGTGGAGCGGAATTAGTACGGGCACGGAGCGCTTGCTCTGGTCGGGAAAGATGCCTGCTTTCCCTGGCATGGGTTACCCCCTGGTTCCCGGCTACGAGTCCGTCGGCCGTATCGAAGCCGTGGGACGCAACGTGCATAACCGACGGGTCGGTGAGCGCGTCTTCGTGCCCGGCGCCCGTTGTTACCGTGATGTCCGGGGTCTTTTCGGCGGCGCCGCATCGCGGCTCGTCGTACCCGCCACGCGTGCTACACCCCTCGATGAATCTTTGGGCGAGAACGCTGTGTTGCTCGCGTTAGCTGCAACAGCCTGTCACGCCATGGCCGCAGCGCACGCCGCGCCACCCGAGTTGATCGTGGGTCACGGCGTGCTAGGTCGTCTGCTGGCGCGGATCACGATCGCGAGCGGTGCGCCTGCACCGACCGTGTGGGAACTTAACGCGGTTCGTACTGCCGGAGCCGAGGGCTATCGCGTGTGTACGCCCGAGCAGGACTCCCGTCGCGACTATCGCGCCGTGTACGACGTTAGTGGTGATGCTCGCATCCTCGACTCGCTCATCGGGCGTCTCGCGCCGGGAGGCGAGGTGGTGTTGGCGGGTTTCTACACCGACCCCATGAGTTTCAATTTTACCGCTGCATTCATGCGCGAGGCGCGCCTGCGCGTCGCCGCGGAGTGGAAGGAAGACGATTTGACTGCAGTGCTGCGATGGATCGCGGCGGGGCGTTTGTCGCTCGAAGGTTTGATCACGCATCGCTGTGAGGCGAATGCGGCAGATCAGGCTTATCGACAGGCGTTCGTCGATCCCTCGTGTCTCAAAATGATCCTCGATTGGAGGCAGGCTGCATGACCCCACCCGGCGAAACCGTGTCCATTCCCGTCGAAAAACTCAAGCGCAGTCTGCGTGCCGAGGCGGCCGTAGAGCCCGCTGCGCCACAGCCGTCATCCGTGACCAAAGAAACCCAGATCATCGCGATCTACGGGAAAGGTGGAATCGGCAAGAGCTTCACGCTCGCCAATCTCAGCTACATGATGGCGCAGCAGGGCAAGAAGGTCTTGCTCATCGGCTGCGATCCCAAGAGCGACACGACGTCGCTACTTTTCGGTGGACGCGCCTGTCCCACGATTATCGAAACGTCCTCGCGCAAGAAGCTCGCAGGCGAGCAGGTCGAGATTGGCGATGTCTGTTTCAAGCGCGATGGTGTATTCGCGATGGAGCTCGGTGGCCCCGAGGTCGGCCGTGGCTGCGGCGGACGCGGCATCATTCACGGCTTCGAAACCCTGGAGAAATTAGGGTTTCACGACTGGGGCTTTGATTACGTCCTGCTCGACTTCCTCGGTGACGTGGTTTGCGGCGGTTTCGGTCTGCCGATCGCACGTGACATGTGCCAGAAAGTCATCGTCGTCGGCAGCAACGATCTGCAATCGCTCTACGTCGCCAACAACGTGTGTTCGGCTGTCGAGTACTTCCGCAAGCTCGGCGGCAACGTGGGCGTCGCGGGTCTCGTCGTCAACAAGGACGACGGCACCGGCGAAGCGCAGGCGTTCGCGAAGGCCGCTGGTATTCCCGTTCTCGCAGCGATCCCGGCACACGAAGACATTCGTCGCAAGAGCGCGAACTACGAAATCATCGGTCGCCCGGACTCCGAGTGGGCGAGTCTGTTCGACGAGCTCGGACGCAACGTCGCCGAGGCGCCGCCGCAGCGACCCAAGCCTCTTTCTCAGGATGAACTGCTCGGTTTATTCAAGGGCGAGGCGGTGGGCCGCGGGTACACGCTGCAGCCGGCGACCTTCGAAGACATGTGCGGCACGTCCCAGATTCGTAAACCCTCACTCGAAGTGATCTACGACGCGGTTTGATGCCATGAACGCCCTTAACACGGAACTCGACGGCAGCGCGGAGGTGGTCTACGACACTGCTCCGTCCTCGACGTCTGCGTCCGGCGCGGGTTGTCACGGCGGCAAGGAGACGATGCGTGCGGCAGCGGCGGCTGCGGGTAAAAGCGCGACGCTTGATGCGTACGCCAAAGATTATCCGGCAGGCCCTCACGATCAGCCGCAGAGCATGTGTCCGGCTTTCGGGAGTTTGCGGGTGGGGCTGCGGATGCGCCGGACGGCGACGATCCTCTCAGGGTCGGCGTGCTGCGTTTACGGACTTACCTTCACCTCGCACTTTTACGGCGCACGTCGTACGGTGGGCTACGTACCGTTCAACTCAGAGACGCTCGTCACGGGCAAGCTCTTCGAGGATATTCGCGATGCCGTGCATAGCACGGCTGATCCGGCGCTCTACGACGCCATCGTCATCACCAATCTCTGCGTGCCGACCGCCTCGGGCGTGCCGCTGCAATTGTTACCCAAAGAAATAAACGGTGTGCGGATCATCGGTATCGACGTGCCCGGGTTCGGAATCCCGACGCATGCCGAGGCCAAAGACGTACTCGCCGGCGCAATGCTGCGTTACGCGCGCAGCGAAGCGGAGTCGGGTCCGGTGCAGGCGCCCCGTACCGCTCGATCCGGCACGCCGACCATTTCGATCGTGGGTGAAGTTTTTCCGGCAGATCCGGTTGGCATCGGCATGATGCTGGAGCCAATGGGCCTTGCTGCAGGGCAGGTCGTTCCGACCCGTGAATGGCGCGAGCTGTATTCTGCGCTCGACTGTGCCGCCGTCGCGGCCATCCATCCGTTTTATACGAGCGTCTATCGCGAATTCGAAGCGGCGGGTCGAAAGATCGTGGGCTCGGCGCCCGTGGGTCACGACGGTACGGCGGCCTGGCTCGAGGGGATCGGCGACGCTTGCAACGTGCCTCGAGAGAAAATCGAGGCGGCCAAAAATCGAATTCTGCCGGCGATCCGCGGCGCGTTATCTGCTGCGCCCATCAAGGGTCGCATCACGCTCTCGGGTTATGAAGGATCGGAGTTGCTCGTGGGCAGATTGCTCATCGAGAGTGGCGCCGATTTGCGTTACGTCGGTACCGCATGTCCGCGTACGCGATTTTCCGATGCGGACCGCGAGTGGCTCGAGGCGCGTGGTGTTCACGTGCAGTTCCGTGCCTCGCTCGAGCAGGATTTGGCCGCGCTCGCCGAATTCGAGCCAGATCTCGCGATCGGGACGACGCCTGTCGTACAAAAAGCGAAGCAGCAGGCGACGCCCTCGCTGTACTTCACCAACCTTATTTCTTCGAGACCGCTGATGGGTCCCGCCGGTGCGGGCTCGTTAGCCCAGCTCATCAACACCGCGATCGCTGGGAAGACGCGTTTCGATGAGATGAAGGATTTCTTTGGAGATACCGGCTCCGGTGATGATGCCGGAATCTGGCAGGACAAACCCGTTCATCGGCCCGAGTTTCGCGACAGCTGGCGTCGCAAGATCGAAAAGCAAGCCAAAGCACGCAAAGCAGAGGAGATGATCTGATGCTCGTGCTCGACCATGATCGTGCAGGCGGCTACTGGGGTGCGGTGTACGTCTTCACCGCCATCAAGGGTCTGCAGGTCGTCATCGACGGACCAGTGGGTTGCGAGAATCTTCCCGTGACCTCGGTGTTGCACTACACCGATGCGCTGCCGCCACACGAGTTGCCCGTCGTCGTGACAGGTCTCGCCGAGGAAGAGCTCGGTCAACATGGCACCGAGGGCGCGATGAAGCGCGCCCACAAGGTGCTCGATCCGAATTTGCCCGCGGTCGTCGTCACGGGCTCGATCGCCGAGATGATCGGCGGCGGCGTCACTCCTGAGGGCACGGGGATCAAACGCTTCCTGCCGCGCACGATCGACGAAGACCAGTGGCAGTGTGCGAATCGCGCCATGTGGTGGCTGTGGACCGAGTTCGGCTCGAAAAAAGTGCCGCCGCGTGTTCGTAAGGAAGGCGAGAAGCCGCGGGTCAATATCATTGGCCCCTCCTACGGTACGTTCAACATGCCTTCCGATCTTGCGGAAATTCGCAGACTGATCGAGGGCATTGGTGCCGAGGTGAACATGACGTTCCCGCTCGGCAGCCATCTCGCCGATATCGGCAAGCTGGTCGATGCGGATGTGAACGTCTGTATGTACCGCGAATTCGGCCGGCTCCTCTGCGAGGGGCTCGATCGTCCGTATCTGCAAGCGCCGATCGGTCTGCACAGTACGACACGTTTTTTACGCAAGCTCGGTGAGCTCACGGGTCTTGACCCGGAGCCTTTCATTGAGCGTGAGAAGCACACCACTATCAAGCCGTTGTGGGACCTGTGGCGATCTGTCACGCAGGATTTCTTCGGCACTGCGAGTTTCGCCATTGTGGCAGGCGAGACCTACGCGCGTGGTGTGCGCCACTTCCTCGAATCCGAGCTCGGTCTGCCGTGCATGTTCTCGTTTGCGCGGCAGCCCGGTGTCAAGCCCGACAACGCGGCTGTTCGTCAAGCTGTACGCGAGAAAACCCCCCTCGTGCTATTCGGCAGTTATAACGAGCGTATGTACCTGGCCGAGCTCGGACCTCGTGCGATGTACATCCCGGCTTCTTTTCCGGGAGCGATCATCCGGCGCCATACCGGCACGCCCTTCATGGGCTACGCAGGCGCCACCTATCTTGTGCAGGAAGTCTGCAACGCGCTCTTCGATGCGCTGTTCAACATCCTGCCGCTCGGCACCGACATGGACAAAGTCGATGCCACGCCGGCGCGAATCGCGCGTGAGGCCAGTCCTTGGGATCCCGAGGCTCTCGCGCTGCTCGATGAACTCGTCGCCAACGAACCTTATTTGGTACGCATCTCTGCCGCGAAGCAGTTGCGTGATCGCGCCGAGCGCGACGCACGCCTCGCCGGTGAGGAGCGTGTCACGGCGGACCGCGTCGCACGCGCGCGGTCGGAGCTCGCCGGAGGGCGTGCGGCATGAGAGGGAATTTCATGTCGACAACACGATGTCGTGAGGGGGAAAGCATTGTCGGGCGATCGTCGCTTCGGTGGCGGTCGCAGGTCGTGACCCGGGTCAAGACCGACAGTCCCTGCCG
>JBEAXT010000182.1:0-2673 GCA_041159695.1 Pseudomonadota bacterium | reverse complement strand
GCCCATGAATACTTGAGGCGGCTACGGGGAGGCAGATATCCGGATCTCATGATCGAAGAGTTTACACGGCTAATATTTTTGAGGCTCGCTTGACTACCCCGTCCGACGTCGCCGATGCTGCGCCCCCATGCAAACTTCCCTCGACGCGGTATTGCCGCTTGCGCTGCGCGATCTGGAACGTTCGCGGTTGTTGATCGAGTCGCTGGCTCGCAATCTCGATGGCCTCGGTTGCCTGTGGGTCGTCTGCCCCGATGCGGATGTGGCACAGATACGTGAAACGCTCGCTGACGAGTCGTTACCCTTTGAGTTACGGGTGGAACCTGAGCGTCGCATCGTCCCCGAGTTCGCGCTCAACATTCGCATGAGTGGCTGGTTTAAGCAGCAACTCATCAAACTCTCCTGCTTCGAGCACGTGACCCGAGGGCTTTATTTGACCTTTGATGCAGACGTAGTGTGCACACGCCGCGTCACGGCAGCTCAACTCATCGGCGATGGTCGCGGCGTTTGCGTCTCTTATCCGGATGAGACGTTTCGTTACTGGTACGAACGCATCGAGCAGGTCATGCGCATCCGGATTCCCGCAGGTCAGGGTTGCCACAATGTCACTCCAGCCCTGTTGCACACCGGCGGCATGGGCGCATTGAAGGCAACGATCGATGACAAGCTCGCGCGCGGCGAGTACTCGCGCGGACTGCGCGGTCTGAAGCAACGCTGGTGGCTACGCCAAACGCGTCATTCCACAATCTATGCGCCGTGGCGGGTGTTCCTCGCGGCGGCGAGACCTTGGACCGAGTACGCGCTCTACTACAGCGTTTTGGAGCACAACGGTCTCTTTGATCGATATCACGTACGCCGGGATTGCGGCATTTATGACAACGAACGCTCGCTGTGGCACGCCGAGCATCAACAAATTCCCGCCGACTGGGACCCGAGTCCGGCCTTTATCGGAACGGGGCCGCCCTGGTTTCTCGTCGCCCAGTCGAACACCGGAATCGGTGCGGAAGATTACCGGCAGCGCCTTGCACCACTGTTGCGGGCGGACTGAGCGGCCTCGGTACCGCGTTTCGACGCGGGATTTGCGCTCTTAGAGTGGGCTCACGCGCAAAGCGCGGGGTTACTGTCGCACGGGGTTGCTGGTACACTCTCGCGCGGCGGGACCGTCTCAAAGGAAAACCTCGGCTCCGCTCAAGTTTCAGTAACTGCCCAAGAGGATCCCTAACCATGAAGACTCCGATCGTCGTAAAGATGGCCGCCGTCGTCGCCGTTGCCGGTCTCGCCGGCTGCACCGACCTCAAGCCGATGCAGGCTCAGATCGACAACCTGAAGACCCAGGTTGCGAGCCTCCAGACGCAGGTTGCCGCCGCCAAGAGCACGGCTGATGCCGCCAATGGCGCTGCCGCTAATGCCGCGAACGCCGCCAACGGCGCGCAGTCGACCGCCAATCAGGCGCTCGCGGCTGCCCAGGCGAGCCAGTCCTGCTGCGATGCGACGAACGAGAAGCTCGATCGCATGTTCAAGCGCTCGATCTCCAAGTAATCGACCGCTGCCGACAGGCAAAAAAACGCCGCGCATCGCGCGGCGTTTTTTTTCGTCTCGAAGTTTTTATCTCAGAATCTGATCAGCGCCGAGCCCCAGGTGAGGCCGCCGCCGAACGCCTCGAGCAGGATCAAATCGCCCCGCTTGATGCGACCATCACGTACGCCGGCATCGAGCGCGAGAGGTACGGAGGCCGCAGACGTATTGCCATGCTCGGCGACCGTGACGATCACGCGCTCCATCGGCATATCGAGCTTCTTAGCCGTCGCCTGAATGATGCGGATATTGGCCTGGTGCGGCACCAGCCAGTCGATCGCGGATTTATCGAGCCCATTGGCCGCGAGCGTTTCGTCCACGATCGAACCTAAGGATTTCACGGCGACCTTGAAAATCTCGTTGCCGGTCATCCGAATGAACGCATCGAGCCGACCCGTGGCGTCGCGGGAGAAGCCCTTGGAAGGGCCTCCCGAGCAGTAGAGCAAATCTTTGTAGTTGCCGTCGGTATGCAGATGCGTCGAAATGATACCCGGCTCGTCGGCCGGCTTGAGCACCACGGCGCCTGCGCCGTCGCCGAACAATATCGCGGTACCTCGATCCGTCCAGTCGACGATACGACTCAAGGTTTCGGCACCGATGACGAGTGCGCATTGAGCCTCGCCCAGGCGAATGAACTTGTCTGCGACCGACAGCGAGTAGATGAAACCACTGCAGGCCGCCTCGAGACCGATCGCCGGACAGGCGCTGCGGATTCCGAGTTTCTGCTGCAGCAACGCACCGCAGTTGGGAAACACGAGATCGGGCGTGGTGGTGCCGAAAACGATGAGGTCGACCTCTTCGGGCTTTGCGCCGGCCGCATCAAGAGCACGAAGAGCCGCCTGATACGCGAGGTCGACAGTGGTTTCACCCTCAGCGGCAATGTGTCGCTTGCGGATGCCGGTACGCTCTTGAATCCACTCGTCGGTGGTCTCGACCATCTTTTCGAGATCGGCATTCGTTAGCACTTTCTCGGGAAGATGGCTTCCGGTGCCGGCGATCCGCGAATATTTGAGCATTCCCTAACCCCTGATCAAAAATCTTGGCGTTCTTCGGTCTCGAGCGCCTCGCGCACGTGGTCGACGAGGTGACGGCGCACCGCCG
>JBEAXT010000129.1:0-3084 GCA_041159695.1 Pseudomonadota bacterium | reverse complement strand
GCGCCGATACGCGGCGGCTCGATGGCGATCGCCCGACAAAAAGATCACGCCGTTCGCGCGAGTTTTTTCGATAGTGCGAGTGAGCCGAACGAGTTCGCGAGGTAGCGTGCGCCAACCTTCCCAGCCATGACCTTCGGCAATCACCTGAACCGATGAAACGATCAATCGAAGTTCGGCGGGTTGCCGAAGCTGCGTTTCCAGCCACTGCCATTGCGCGTCGCCAAGCATCGTCTTGTCCGGATCGTCGTCCGGCACAAAACGCTGCTTGCCAGGCGCATTTCGCTCGTCCGTATCTTTGAGTGGCGAGCGAAACCAGCGCGTGTCGAGAAGGATAATCTGAACACGGCGGCCGGCCGGCCCATAAATGGCAGAACGATAAATGCCTTCGCGACTGCGCATGGCGTCATCGGCAGGCACATCAAAGAAATCGGCGAAGATATTCTTGGCATCGGTCTTGATCGGGTTCTCGACGCCGCCGTCGTTGAGGCCGTAGTCGTGATCGTCCCAGACCCCGAGCAGTGGTACGCGTGAGCGCAAGCGCGCAAACCCCGGTTCCGCACTTAGCCTGGCGTAGGCGCGGCGCATCTCATTGAGATCGGGTCCGATATCGCGGCTACCGACGGAGTCCGCATAAACGTTGTCGCCGAGCATCATGAAGACCTGAGGGTTCTGATCGACTACCGTCGCCCAGCGCGGAGCAGGCTTTTCCTCATCTAGACAGGAGCCGAAGGCAATGCGCTCGAGGGGCGTATTAGGGTCGAGTCGGGGGTAGGGCGCGGCGAGTGCGGTTCCAGCGGCGAAAAACGCGATCAAGAGCAAGGCAGGTACGGAAATGTGGGTCTTCATGAGTCCCAAGTGTACCCCTAGGAGGATGACAGCCGAGACGGTCGAGGTAGAATCAGCGCCCTCGCGAGACGCTCACCGGCGCCGGGTTAGCACAGTGGTAGTGCAGCAGTTTTGTAAACTGTTGGTCGGGGGTTCAAATCCCTCACCCGGCACCAATTTCCTCTAGGCAAAAAAGACATGAGCTCACCCCACATCATCCGCTTGGCCGAGGGGTCGCTCCTGGCCGCCGAGCCACTCGAGTACCTCCCCGCACCCGAAAAGATTTTGTCGGGAAATCCGCTACAGCGAGTTTGGTCGCACTACACCGATGAGAGTCAAAAATTTTCCGTCGGCATCTGGGAGTGCGAGCCGGGCGCCTGGCGTATCCACTACACCGAAGAGGAATACTGCCGCGTGATGACGGGCCGAAGCCGACTCACCAATGCCGACGGCGTGGTTCGCGAAGTGACGGCGGGCGACGAGTTCGTGATCCCCCGAGGGTTCGAGGGGGTTTGGGAAGTCATCGAGCGCACTCGAAAGGTCTATGTCATCTATGAGGCCGGTGACGCTCAGTGACTACTTCATGAAATGCAGTGCACAGAGCTTATTGCCGTCTGGATCGCGCACGTAAGCGAGATACAACGAGCCTAGACTGCCGCATTACGCATAGCGGGCTTTGCAGCCTTTGTTGCTGCTTAACGTTTCTTCACATTCAATCGGAACAGACAAGCGTTTACAATTCTTGTCGGCGGTCGTCACCACAACACCCTAATCTTCCCTTAGTCAAATCGATAGATGCTGAGTCGCTCGGGAAAATTATTATGACGAGCGTTGCAATCATTGGCGGTGGCCCAAGCGGATTATTCGCTGCCTACCAGCTTGAGGCGAGCTGCGCTGAGGAAGCCGAAGTCACGATCTTCGAGTCCAGCAGTAGGGTTGGCGGCAAGATCCTTACCGAACGATTCAAAGAGGCGCCGGTCGTTTTCGAGGCTGGTGTTGCGGAGCTTTATGGCTACTGGAGAATCGGCCATGATCCTCTGCGAGCCCTCATCAAGTCGTTTAAGTTGCCTACGGTGAGCATGCGAGGCAACGCCGTAATCTTCGGCGACCGTATGATGCGAAATTGGAGGGAGGTCGAGCGCGTCCTCGGCGAGAGGGCGGTCCGGCAGATTGAGGATTTCTATGAAGCCTGCTCGAAACTCTCTACGCCCGTAGAGTACTACGACAGCTACAGCGGCGTCGATAACGCGCACCCTTGGGCTAACCGATCGCTTCGCGATGTGCTCGACGAGATGCTGCCCGACGAAAATGCACGTCGCTACGTCGAAGTAATAATTCGCAGTGACTTGGCGACGGAACCGCACCTGACCAATGGGGTCAACGGGTTAAAGAATATCTTGCTTGATATGCCCGAATACCAAAGCTATTACACGATACCGGGGGGACTGCAGCAGCTCGTCGACAGATTGGTAAGTTCTTTGAAGAGTACCATCCGCCTCGATGCGCCCGTTGTCAAGGCGACACCGCGCGCTGATGGTCGATGGGACCTTGTTGTAAAACGAGATGGCGGTAAACATGTTGAGACCTTCGACATCGTCGTTTTCGCGCTGCCTAATTACTGGCTGTCTAAGCTTGAGTGGGGCGACCGCGATCTCCGTATCGCAATCCAAAGGCATCTTGCCCATCACGACCATCCCGCACACTATCTGCGCGTCTCCGTATTATTTGCTGATCGCTTTTGGGAAAAACACGTCAAGGGCGATTACTGGATCAGTGATGCCTTCGGTGGTTGCTGCATCTACAATGAGACGCTGCGGCACGATACCGACGTGCCGTATGGATGTCTGAGTTGGCTCATCGCAGGGTCTGACGCGCTCACTTATGCTGGAGTGGCAGAGGACGAGTTGGTGCGTGTGTGCATCGAGAGTCTACCCAAACGCATGGGTAACGGCATGGCGCACATGCTTGAGTTTAAGGTGCATCGCTGGGCTGCTGCCGTCAGCGGCATGCCTGGAGGCAACCCGGTGCACGATATGCGGGTCAAGCACCAGCCAACACGGCATCGTTTTCCAAACCTTTACGTCTGCGGAGATTATCTAGCCGATACGACGGTGAACGGGGCGTTCGACTCTGCCGACTACGCCACCGATTTGATTCTGACTGAGCTGCGCCGCCGTAAGTATGGGACTAGCGGAAAGAAGGTCGCCGATGTGCTACGAGCGGATCCCGGGCATGAGACTGCCGAGAAAGAGCCGACCC
>JBEAXT010000118.1:0-14077 GCA_041159695.1 Pseudomonadota bacterium | reverse complement strand
CTCATGGGGACTCGGGGAGGCTGGGCCCGAACGAGGTGTCCGGGGAGGGCAGGAGCATACGGGGCTGGCGTAGCCCTAGCAATATAGATTCAATCAAAACAGTGACTTACGACGAAATACTCGAAGACTGGACGGTTATACAGGAGCCCATGTGATCTAATCTCCAGGCGTTCCGGGCCAATCTCGGAGCCGTCCCCCGCATGTCCCGTCGTCCTCTCATCGGAATTCCTGCCGACCGTCGAATGGTGGGCCCCCATCCGTTTCACATGGTCGGGGAGAAGTATGCGCATGCGGTGGCGCGTGCCGCCGGCGCCTTGCCGATCCTCATCCCCGTTCTGCCCGAGCCACTCGAGTCCAGCGAAATCCTCGCGCAACTCGATGGTCTGCTATTCCCCGGAAGTCCCTCCAATGTCGAGCCGCACCACTACGACGAAGGCCCGAGTGAGCCGGGGACCCTGCACGACCCTGAGCGAGACGCGACGACGCTACCTCTCATCCGGATGGCCATCGAGCAGGGGGTACCCGTGCTCAGCATGTGCCGGGGTTTCCAGGAAATGAATGTCGCACTCGGCGGCAAGCTCTGGCAGAAGGTTCACGAGGTACCGGGCCTCCTCGATCATCGCGAGGACAAGTCTGCGCCCCTAGAGATGCAGTACGGCCCGGCGCACGAGGTGGTCCTCGAGCCCGGCCTCATGCGCGAGTGGGCGGGAGGCGTCGAGCGCATCAAAGTGAATTCTTTGCATGCTCAGGGAGTCAAACAGCTCGCGCCCGGGCTGCAGATCGCCGCGCGGGCGCCCGACGGTTTGATTGAGGCATTTTGCCTGCCCGAGGCGCCTGCCTTCACTTGGGGTGTTCAATGGCATCCCGAGTGGCGGGTGATGGCCAACAATTTTTCAGTGGCGCTTTTTGCCGCCTTCGGCGAGGCCGCGCGATCCCGCGCAGCCCGTCGTGGTCGAGGCGCCTGACAGAGGCTAGTGTTATGACAGATCCGATTTCGCAATTTTTCCGCGACCACAACATTCAGGAAGTCGAGGCCATCGTTCCGGACATGGCCGGTATCGCCCGCGGCAAAGTGATGCCCGCCCAAAAATTTCAGGGTGATCAGGGTATGCGATTGCCCGAGAGCATTTTCCTGCAAACGGTCACGGGCGATTATCCGGAGGAAACCGCAGCGGCGATGAGCCCTGCGGAGATCGACATCATTCTCAAACCTGATCCACGAACGGTGCGTCGCGTGCCTTGGGCCCCGGAGCCTACGGCTCAGGTGATTCACGATTGCTTTTACGCAGACGGCCGACGCGTGAAGATGGCGCCACGCGAAGTGCTGCGGCACGTTCTCGATCTCTACGCTCAAAGGGGTTGGGAGCCCGTGGTGGCGCCGGAGCTCGAGTTCTATCTCGTCGAGCCCAACATCGATGCCGACTACCCGCTTAAGCCGCCGATCGGACGCTCCGGCCGTGCTGAGCCTGGGCGTCAGTCGTACAGCATCGCCGCGGTCAATGAATTCGATCCGCTATTCGATGATGTGTATCAATTCTGCGAAGACCAGGACATCGCCATCGACACGTTGATCCACGAGGACGGGCCTGCGCAGATGGAGATCAATCTGTTGCACGGTAACGCGCTCGATCTCGCCGATCAGGCCTTCATGTTCAAGCGCACGGCGCGTGAGGCCGCACTACGACACAAGATGTACGCGACCTTCATGGCCAAGCCGCATGCCAAGGAGCCGGGCAGTGCCATGCACATTCACCAGAGCATCGTAGACAGTAAGACGCGCAAAAACGTGTTCTCGAACGCTGATGGCTCACCGACGTCGCTCTTTTTCTCGCACATCGCGGGGATGCAGCGCTATCTCCCGGCGGCGATGGCGCTGCTGGCACCCAACGTGAATTCCTACCGCCGGATCACACGGTTTCAGGTGGCACCCATCAACGTGCAGTGGGGCTACGACAACCGGACTGCGGGGCTACGAGTCCCTGGATCCGATCCGCAATCGCGTCGCGTCGAAAATCGACTCTCCGGTGCCGATGCCAATCCCTACCTCGCGAGTGCGGCGTCGCTCGCGTGTGGCTACCTCGGCATGGTGCAGGGTCTGACACCCACCGAGCCCATCACCGGCAGCGCCCACGATCTGCCGTTCTCGTTACCGCGCAATCTCGATGAGGCGATTCGGTTGCTGCGCGAGTGCGATCCGCTGATCGAGATTTTGGGAGAAAGTTTCGTGTCGGCCTTTTCGCTCGTGAAACAGGCTGAGCACGAGGTGTTCTTGCAGGTCATCAGTTCTTGGGAGCGGGAGCATCTGCTGCTCAACGTCTAGGCCGGGGTCGAGCCCACGATCACGCGGGGCTCAGTTTAAGATATCGCGATGAACGCGATCCCCGAACGCAGCACGGCGGAGTGGCAGGCCCTCGATGCGGCCCACTACCTCCATCCTTTCACCGACTCGCGCGCACTCGCCGAGCGGGGTACCCGGGTCATCACTCGCGCCGAAGGTGTCTATCTTTACGACAGCGAGGGTCACCGCATCCTCGATGGGATGTCGGGGTTGTGGTGTGTGGCGCTCGGCTATGGTCGTCGCGAGCTCGCCGAGGCGGCGTATCGGCAAATGCAGCAGCTGCCGTACTACAACAGCTTCTTTCAGTGTGCGAATCCGCCTGCGATCGAGCTCGCTGCGAAACTCGCCGAACTCACGCCGCCGCAGTTCAAGCACGTGTTCTTCGCCGGCTCGGGGAGCGAGGCCAACGACACGTTCGTTCGACTCGCGCGTCGCTATTGGGTACTACGGGGTGAGCCGCAGCGCCAGGTGATCATCAGCCGCTGGAACGGCTACCACGGCAGCACCATGGCCGGCGCCTCGCTCGGGGGTATGAAGCCGATGCATGCGCAAGGCGGCCTGCCCATCCCCGACATCGTTCACATCAATCAGCCGTATTGGTTCGAGCGTGGCGGAGATCTCGATCCTGCAGCCTTCGGTCTGCAGGCGGCGCAAGAGCTGGAGGCCAAAATCATTGAGCTCGGTCCCGAGCGTGTGGCGGCCTTCATCGGCGAGCCGGTGCAGGGGGCGGGCGGCGTCATCATTCCGCCCGAGACCTACTGGCCCGAAATTCAGCGCATTCTCGATCGGTACGGCATCCTGTTTTGCTCGGATGAGGTGATCTGCGGATTCGGTCGGACCGGGCAATGGTTCGGTTGCGAGTATTTCGGGACCCGGCCGGACTTCCTGACGCTCGCCAAAGCGATCACCTCGGGGTACCAACCGCTCGGCGCGTTGATGGTCTCCGATCGCGTCGCCGAGGTTTTCATTGAGAAGGGCGGAGAATTCGCCCACGGGTACACGTACTCCGGCCATCCGGTGGCTGCGGCCGTGGCGCTCGCCAACCTCGAGATCCTGCAAAAAGAGCGGATCGTCGAGCGCGTGAGGGACGAGTTGGCACCGTACTGGTCGGCGCGCTGGTCTGAGCTTTCTGCGCACCCGCTCGTGGGTGAGGCCCGTAGTTTGGGTCTATTCGGCGCGCTCGAGCTCGTGCCGAGAAAACCCTCGCGCGAGTTTTTCCCGGAGCGCGGGAAGGTGGGGACTCGCGGCCGAGATCTCGCGATCCGCAACGGACTCGTGATGCGTGCGGTGTGGGACACCCTCATCGTGGCGCCGCCGCTCGTTATTACCCGGGCAGAAATTGACGAGCTGATCGCCAAGGCCGCAACGACCCTCGATGAGCTGCATGCTGAGCTCCGTCGAGACGGCTGGCTCTGAGGCGGGCTCCAAAACGGCGCGAAAACGGCTCTCGGGCTTTCCCGGGACGGAGGTCTGCGCTATAACTTCGCTGTCTCCCGCATGGTGCGGGATTCTTCCTTTCGCTCCAAGGAGTCCGCCTTAAATGAAACAGGTTTTCAGGCCAGCTCTCGTTGCTCTCTCTGTCGCTGCGCTGCTCACGGCTTGCGGTGGCAAGTCCGAGGATGCGGCAGAGTCCAAAGTACTCAACGTCTACAACTGGTCCGACTACATCGACGAAAGCGTGATCGCCGACTTCGAGAAAGAGACCGGCATCGATGTGACGTACGATGTCTTCGATTCCAACGAAGTACTCGAAACCAAGTTGCTCGCGGGCGCGACCGGGTATGACATCGTAGTTCCATCGGCGAACTTCCTCGAGCGACAGATCAAGGCGGGCATTTTCCAGACGCTCGACAAGAGCAAGCTGCCGAATCTCGCGAACATGGATCCAGCGCTGATGGCGAAGGTCGCGCGGCACGATCCCGATAATGCGCACTCGGTCAATTATCTTTGGGGTACGACCGGCATCGGCTTCAACAAAGATAAGATCGCCGAGCGCATGAAGGATGCGCCGACGGATAGTCTCGCCATTTTTTACGATCCCAAGATCGTCGCGAAATTCAAGGACTGTGGCGTCGCCGTACTCGACTCGCCGACCGAGGTGGTGGGCACGGTGCTCATTTATCTCGGCAAAGACCCGAATAGCGAGACGCCCGAAGATTTGGCGGCTGCCGAGAAGGTGCTGATGTCGGTTCGGCCGTTCATCAAGTACGTGCATTCCTCCAAGTTCATCGACGATCTCGCCAACGGCGAAATCTGCATGGCGATGGGATGGTCGGGCGATATCTTCCAGGCGCGTGACCGCGCGGCCGAGGCCTCGAACGGTATCAACATCGACTACAAGATTCCGCGCGAAGGCACGACGATGTTCTTCGATATGCTCGCCATTCCCAAAGATGCCAAGAACGTCGAGAACGCTCACGCGTTCATCAACTATCTGATGCGTCCTGAGGTGGCGGCTAAGAATACCGATCTCGTTAATTACGCGAGTTTCAACGTTCCCGCGCAAAAATTGATCAAGCCAGAGATCCTCGGAAATTCCGCGATCTATCCGACCGAGGAGGTCAAGGCGCGGCTGCAGGCCGATCTCGCCGAGAGCGACGATTACACCCAGCGTCTGACGGCGACGTGGACGCGTTTCAAGGCGGGTAACTAAAAAACGAACCGCGCGGAGGCTCACCCTCCGCGCGGTTTTGACCGAAGGGGGGTAAGGCGTGGCGCAAAAGCCCGTCGACCGGGGTCAGGAGTACGTTCGGATCGAGGGCGTCACCAAACGCTTTGGTGATTTCGTCGCGGTCGACAACGTCTCGCTCAGCATTTTCAAGGGCGAAATCTTCTGTCTACTCGGCGGCTCCGGTTGTGGCAAGACGACGTTGCTGCGCATGCTGGCGGGCTTCGAGTCGCCGACCTCGGGACGAATTCTCATCGACGGGCAGGATATGGCGGGGATTCCGCCCTACGATCGGCCGGTCAATATGATGTTCCAGTCCTACGCTCTCTTCCCGCATATGACGGTGGAGAAGAACGTCGCCTTCGGGCTCGAGCAGGAGGGTTTGGGTAAGGCCGAGGTGGCCAAGCGCGTCGGTGAAATGCTCGACATCGTCAAGCTTGGCGAGTTCGGGCGACGAAAGCCTCATCAACTCTCCGGCGGGCAGCGTCAGCGTGTGGCCCTCGCTCGCGCGCTCGTCAAGCGTCCGAAACTGCTACTGCTCGATGAGCCCCTCGGTGCCCTCGATAAAAAGTTGCGCGAGCACACGCAGTTCGAGCTCATCAATTTGCAAGAACAGCTCGGCGTAACCTTCATTGTCGTGACGCATGATCAAGAAGAGGCGATGACCCTCGCGACGCGGATCGGCGTCATGAACAAAGGACAGATCGTACAGGTGGGTACTCCCACGGATATCTACGAGTTCCCGAATTCCCGCTTCGTCGCCGACTTCATCGGCTCGGTCAACATGTTCGATGGTCAGCTCATCGAGGATGAACCCGGGCATGTTCGTATTCGGTGTCCTGAGCTTGAGTCCACCGTTTACGTGAATCACGGCATCAGTGCACCGCCCGAGGCGAAGGTCGCGGTGGCGATTCGTCCCGAGAAAATGGAGATGTCTCGATCAGCACCCGCAGGCACCGAAAACGTGGCGCGAGGCATCGTCAAGGAAATCGCCTACATGGGCGATTTGTCGGTCTATCTCGTGCGTCTCGAATCCGGTCGCATGGTGAGGGTGACCATTCCGAACGTCGAGCGTCACGCCGACGAGCGCATCGTCTGGGAAGAGGCGGTGTACCTCAGCTGGCACCCCTCCAGTCCCGTGGTCTTGACGATTTAAGCCCGTGAACAAGGCGCTGGCTACGCTGCACTCTCTAGCCGGCAAGCGGCTCGTCATCGGCGTTCCGTACGTCTGGCTGCTGCTGTTCTTTGCGATCCCGTTTTTGATCGTCTTCAAAATTTCGTTTTCCTGGATGCAGCCGATCCAGCCCGGCTACGCGCCGCTGATCGCGTGGGTCGAGGAGACGCAGCGCTTCGTGGCGACGCTGAATCTCTCGAACTACCAGACGCTGCTGCAGGACTCGCTCTATCTCAGTACGTTCATTTATTCGGTCAAGGTGGCCGCCATTTCGACGGTGCTTTGCTTGCTCGTCGGCTACCCGATGGCCTATGCCATCGCACGATGCGAACCGAGTACGCGAAATCTGTTTTTGATGTTGATCATCTTGCCGTTCTGGACGTCGTTCTTGTTGCGCGTCTACGCCTGGATCGGTTTGCTCAAGACCAATGGCGTCATCAACAACACGCTGATGGCGCTGGGCGTGATCGATCAGCCGCTCACCTTGCTCTACACTGACTTCGCGGTGTACGTCGGGATCGTCTATTCGTATCTGCCATTCATGATTCTGCCGCTCTATTCCAATCTCGAGAAACACGACCTCACGCTGCTCGAGGCAGCCTCAGATCTCGGCGCCTCGCCGATGAAGTCATTTTTCAAGATCACCTTGCCACTCTCGATGCCCGGAATCGTCGCGGGCTGTCTTCTCGTCTTCATCCCGGCAGTGGGTGAGTTCGTCATTCCCTCGCTGCTCGGCCGTACGGATCAGCTCATGATCGGGACCGTACTGTCGGCGCAATTCTTTGGCGCTCGAAACTGGCCGGTCGCAAGCGCGGTGGCGATTGTCCTTCTGCTGATGTTGCTGTTACCGATCTTGTTGTTCCAGCGCTATCAGCGCCGCGAACTCGAGGCCGCCAAGCGATGAGGGCGAAGCCATGAACAACCGGGGCTGGTTCCGTAATGGCATGCTCGGACTCGGGCTCGCGTTTTTGTACATCCCGATCCTCTCGATGATGGTGTTCTCGTTCAACAACTCGCGCCTCGTGACGGTGTGGGATGCAGAGAACTCACCCACCTTGCGCTGGTACGTGCGCTTGCTCGAGAACGATCAGCTCCTCGGTGCCGCTTGGATCAGTGTACAGATCGCGGCCATGACGGCGACCGGCGCCGTCATCCTCGGAACGCTCGCCGGGCTCGTGCTCACACGTTTCGGGCCCTTTAAGGGTCGGGCGTTTTTGTCGGCGATGACGACCGCTCCGCTCGTCATGCCCGAAGTCATCACGGGCATCGCGATGCTCCTGCTCTTCGTCTCGCTCGAGCAGCTCATCGGCTGGCCCGAGGGGCGGGGCATGCTCACCATCACCATCGCTCACATCACGTTCGCGATGGCGTATGTCACGGTGGTGGTGCAGTCGCGTCTTGCGGGTTTCGATGATGCGCTTGAAGAAGCCGCGCTCGACCTCGGTGCGAAGCCGGCAACGGTGTTCTTTCGAATTACGCTGCCGCTGATCGTGCCGGCCCTCGTTTCGGGTTGGTTGCTGGCATTCACGCTGTCCTGGGACGACGTCGTCATTTCACAGTTCGTCTCGGGGCCGGGGTCTTCGACCCTGCCCATGGAGATTTTCTCAAGGGTTCGGCGCGGTGTGAGTCCGGATATCAACGCGCTCGCCACGATCATGGTATTGATTGTGGCGACGGGCGTCGTGCTCTCGACGCTCTACATGAAGCGCGAAGAGAAGCGTCGACGTCGTGAGGAGCAGATGGCCCGAAGCGCCAGCTGATCCATCGAATGAAAGACGAAACACGGGTCAATCACCCGCCGGCGATCGAACTGCCGGACGACAATCATCCTCTGAATCTTCCGATCTTCCAGAACGTCAAATGGGAGACGGATACGGTACGCGAGAGCGAGCGGATTGCGCGCGGGGAGCGGCCCGGGTTTTTTTATTCGAGACTTTCCAATCCTTCGGTGCGACAGCTCGAGCTCATGCTCGCGCAGCTGCAGCGTCGGGACGATTGCATGGTGACCGCCTCGGGTGTCAACGCGGTCGCCCAAACGTTGGTGGCGCTCACGAAATCAGGGGATCACGTCGTATTTTTCACAGAGGGCTACGGTCCGACGCGGCAGATCATTCGCGGTCTTCTTGCGCGTTTTGGCGTGACCCACTCGATGCTCTCCATCGACGACCTCGAGGGGCTCGAGCGGACGCTCACGGCTCGAAAAACTCGGCTCGTCTGGTTCGAGAGCCCGACCAATCCGATCAACAAAATCGCGGATATCGATGCGATCACCCGCTTGGCTCGAGCGCACGGCGCATTGACCGCAATCGATAACACGGCTGCCGGCTTTCATCAGCATGGTGAGTTCGATATCGATTTATTCGTGCACAGCCTCACCAAGTTTGCGACAGGATCGGGCGATGTCATGGGCGGCGCGGTGATCGCACGGCAGGAGCTCATCGATCAGCTACGCGGAGATTTTCGTCTGTTTGGTGCGCACCTCGATGCACTGTCCGCCTCGATCATGGTGCGCGGGCTCAAGACCTATTTCGTTCGCTATCGACAGCAGTCGGCCAATGCGATGGCAATCGCAGAGTTTCTGGAAAAACATCCCGCCTGTGCGCGAGTCCGTTACCCGGGTCTTCCATCCAGCCCCAAAGCAGCGTTGGCTCGACGACAAATGCGGGACTTCGGTGCGGTGATTTGTTTCGATCTGGAGGCGGGCTATGAGGCGGGCCGCCATTTCACCGAGGCGCTCCAGCTCTTTGCGCGCACGCCAAGTTTCGGGTCGACCGAATCGCTGGCGATGCCCCCGCAGATGATTCAGCCCAAAGATTTATCAGCAGAGGATCTCGTCGTCTCCGGAATCGGTCCGGGGACGATTCGGCTGTCGATCGGATTGGAGGATGTCGACGATCTGAAGGCAGATCTGTCTCAGGCGTTGTTGCAGGGGGTCAGATGAGTATGGGGATCCGCTTTCGAGTATTCATGATTGCCATAGCGGCACTATTCCTCGTCGCATGTTCGAAACCGCAGGCGGCCGTGGACGACAATTTTCAGCGTGAACTTCAGTCTCGACTGATCGATGCGAAACCCGGCGAGATCATCGAGATTCCTGCCGGTCGGTACGTACTCGATCGCAGCCTCAGTCTTCGGGTGAGCGGCGTCACGATCCGCGGCGCGGGAATGAACGAGACCGTGTTGTCGTTCAAGGGTCAAAAAGTGGGCGCCGAGGGCTTGCTCGTCAACGCGAGCGACTTCACCCTCGAGAATCTGGCGATCGAAGACACCCGTGGAGATGGCGTCAAAGTCAACGAGGGTGAGCGCATCACGCTGCGTGGTTTGCGCATCGAATGGACGGGAGGGCCGAGTACCTCGAACGGCGCTTATGGGCTTTACCCCGTCCGCACGCGTCACGTGCTTATCGAAGATTGCCTTGTGATTGGCGCGTCGGATGCGGGAATTTACGTGGGCCAGTCAGAAGATATCGTGGTGCGTCGCAATACGGCGCGGTTCAATGTCGCGGGTATCGAGATCGAGAATTCCCGGCGTGCTGATGTGTACGACAACATCGCCACCGAAAATACCGGGGGAGTATTGGTGTTCAACATGCCTAACCTGCCGCAGCGCGGCGAAGGCACGCGGGTCTTTCGCAACAAGATCTTCGGTAATAACACCGCTAACTTCGGTGCGAAGGGGACGCCGGTCGCGAGCGTGCCTGCGGGTTCGGGCGTCGTGATCAACTCGAACGATCAAGTTGAGATTTTCGATAACGAGTTTTCGGATAACGCCACCGCTCACATCATCATTTCGAGCTATTTTTCGACGGGCTACATGACCGACCAGGGTGTTGCCGAGATTTTTGATCCGTATCCGGAGGCCATTCACGTTCATGGCAACCGATATGCCGGGGGCGGTGACGCGCCCGACGGACTCGATCTCAAGACCTTGAAGCTGGCCATGTTCGGTCTTGGTGGTCGATTTCCGCCCGTGCTTTGGGATGGGTATGTCGACTCAAAGAAATTGCGCGACGGAAAACTTCCCGCCGACCTTGCTCTATGCGTGCGCGATGCGGGGCCCGTTCTCAATGCTGACGGGCCAGGCAAGTACCGCAATCCTCGGGTCTCAGCCGCCGAGTACGACTGTCAGTTGGCGCCGCTGCCCGCGGTGGAGCTGAGGTTGTGACACGCCTTCGCGTGAGTTCGATGACAACGTGGTGGATGCTGCTCGGGATCGTCGTGGTGGTCGCCGGTTGTTCGCGGACGCCGTCGAGCCCGTTGTTTCACGATGCGATCGATCCGCCGACGCTCGCCGAGTGGGGTGTATTCGCGATCGATGACGGCCGACTCATCCCGCAGAGGGGCGTCGTCGATTACGAACTTAATACGCCGCTCTTCAGTGACTATGCGCACAAGCTGAGGACCGTCTGGATGCCTGAGGGGACTCAGGGGCGTTACACCTCGGACGGTGAGCTCGAATTTCCGGTCGGCACGATCATCACGAAGACGTTTTATTACCCGCTGGTCGACACGCGCGACGCGTCGCGCGTCCTGAGGACTGCAGCGCCGCGCGGCCTCGAGGCGGGGGGCCGTTTGATACTCGATGAGGTCCGTCTCATCGAAACACGGATCCTCGTGCATCGATCCTCCGGATGGGCTGCCTCGACGTACGTGTGGGACGCGTCGCAGCGCGAGGCGCGGCTCGAGCGCACCGGGGCGATACGACCGTTGACCCTGGTGGACGTATCCGCCCGAACGGAGCGGTCCGCGTCCGTCGACTTCGATTACGTGGTCCCGGACGTCAACCAGTGTGCGGGGTGCCACGCCACCGACGTGAAACGGGCCGTCATGTCGCCGATCGGTCTCAAGGTCCGTCACCTCAATCGAGACCACCTCTATGGCGGTGAGATCGGTCGTCGTAATCAGCTCGAGTACTGGGCCGAGAGCGGTCGTCTGAGCGTGTCTGCCGCAAACGCCTTCGGTGCCACGGCGCTACCACGCGCCGCGGCCTGGGATGACGTTACAGCGCCCCTGGAGGCGCGAGCGCGCGCCTACCTCGACATCAATTGCAGCCACTGTCATAACCCGCGGGGGCCGGCAGACACCTCAGGCTTGTCTTTGGAGGCCTCAGAAACGTCAGCCGTTGCCCTCGGGGTCTGCAAGTCGCCGATTGCTGCGGGACGGGGCACCGGAAACCGAAAGTTCGGTCTCGTTCCTGGACTTCCTGAGGAATCGATCACGGTCTACCGGATGGCCTCGACGGACCCCGGGGCGATGATGCCGGAACTCGGTCGTACGCTCGCACACGACGAGGGCGTGGCCTTGATCAGTCGATGGATCGCCGAGTGGCCGGGCTCGCGCGGCTGTGATCAGGAGACGTCGAACTCGGCGCGCCACTCGGCGAGCGCGTCGCGGTTGTCGAGATCCCAGGGGTGAAATCCCGGTCGATACCAGGCGAAATAGGGACGCCACACCCGACGGAAGAGCCCCGGATCACGCCAAAGAAATCTTGATACGGCCTTGCGGGCCTCGCGCTCGGAATAGCCGTCGGCCTGCAGCAGGCAGCTCGCATGGCTCGCGATATTCCGCGTGAAGTGGAAGGTGATGTAGAGCATCGACCACGAGCGCAGCAGATAGCGCTTGATCGGAGACCAATGCTTGGTGGCCTCGAGAAAGACGTCGAAGGCGACGGCCTTGTGCTCGGTTTCTTCGAGGGCGTGCCAGCGCCAGAGCTTTGCGATCTCGGGATCCGCCTCGGCGAAGAGTCCGCGATTCTGCATGTGCATGTCGGCCATCATGGCCGTGAAATGCTCGAGCGCGATGGTCGAGAGCAGCATCGCGTAAGGACCTTTACTACGATTGAAGGCGATGCGTCCGCGGATGCGTGCGAGTATTTCATCGACCGGGTACTTCGATCGGTCGATGATGGCATTGAGCGCATGATGCTCGCGCGAGTGCATCGCCTCCTGAGCAAGGAAATTCCGTACATCCTCGGCGAGTCGCCCGGACACCTTGCTGCGAAAGTGCCGAACGGCGTCCATGAACAGTTTCTCGCCATCGGGAAACGTGAGCGACAGGCCGTTGAGCACAGCCGTACCGACCGGATCGCCTCCGAGCCAGTAGCGGCCGCGCGCCGATTCCATTGAGAAATGGATATCCCGCGGTTTGACGTCGACGTTGGGGTTAGCGGACATGACCCGATCCTACCTCGACGCTACGCGGGTCGTTAACAAATCAGTGCGAGCTCGGTGCGGTCAGCGACTGGCCGAGCCGACGCGGTCGATAGGGCAAGATTTCGAGGATGACGCCTTCCTTGACCCGTTGCTGGATTCCGCGCCAGAAATCGGCCTCGAGCAGATCACCGTGAGTGCGGCGAAACAACTCTCGCTGCTCGTCGCTGAAGGCCAAGAAATTGAGGAAGGTTTCTGGGAAGACGTCATTGTCAGCAACGTAAAACCACGCTTCGCCGCGCATCTCGTCCTCGTCGTTGTCGGCCTGTGGCATCTCACGGAAGCGACAGTCGGTGACCTGACAGAGTTCGTCGTAGTCGTAGAAGATCACCCGGCCGTGACGGGTCACGCCAAAATTTTTGAGTAGTAGATCGCCGGCGAAGATGTTGGACAGCGCGAGATCGCGAATGGCCTGACCATAGTCGACTACGGCTTTATCGGCCGCCTCGGGCGGCGCCTCTCGAAGATAAAGATTGAGCGGGATCATCCGCCGCTCGATGTACATGTGATCGAAGACGAGGTCGTCGCAGTCGATATGGACGGTTTCAGCTGCCTCGGAGAGCAGCTCTTCAATCAGCTCTGTCGTGAAGCGTGCTTTCGGAAGTCGAACACGCTTGAACTCCTGCGCATCGACCAAACGACCCGCGCGATCATGACGAAAAACGAACTTGTACTTGTCGATGACGTCCTGACGTAGCACGGTCTTCACCGGCGGGAATCGATCGCGGATCAATTTAAATACGACATCGACCGAGGGTAGGGTGAAGCAGATCATCACGAGACCGCGCTCGCCGGGCGCGTGCGCGAACAGATCTTCCGAATGCTGCAGATGCCGAGCGAGCTCGCGATAGCGCTCCGCCTTGCCTTGTCGCGCGCGCCCGAGCACTGTGAAAAGCTCCGAGAGGGGTTTTCGCGGCAGTAATTGGCGCAGGAAAACGACCGCCTCGACGACACGCTCGAGGTCGGCATGAAAGTAGGAACGTGTGAATCCGAAGACGATACTGAGTTCGTCCTCATCGAGCATGACGGCGTCGATGAATAGGCCGCGGTCGGTGTTCTGCAGCGCGAGCAGCAGAGGCAAACGTAGTCCGTCAGCCACCAGCTGACCGACGACGTAGGCGCGGGTGCTCTGAAAGAAGAGGGGCGTGAGAATTTCGATGTGTTTCAGGGCGTCGTCGACGTCGACTCCCGCGGGCAGGTGACGACGCGCCTGTTTCACGATTTCGAGCGTGGTGTTGTTCACGCTCTTTTCGAAGTCGATCCATTGACGACGTAACTTGATATCGCCGAGCAGATCCTCGATGACGAGCGCTACGCTGCCACGGTTGGTATAAATCTTCGTTTCGGCGTTGTCGCCCGCCCCTTCGAGCGGATCGAGGTCGACTCCGACGAACTCGATGTCGGCGGCGACGCCGACCGTGCCGAAGACGCGCCGTGACACTGAGCTGAAAAACGTTCGCGCGAACGCGGCGTCCGGAAGTCCTGCGGTCCGCGCGTGAAACCGATCGCGCATCGTTTTCCAAAGGGCGCGATCGGACGCGAGGCCGCCGAACTCCTGCCGCGCCAGGGCGACGGTGCTGTTCACCCAACGATCGTATAGCTCGATGCGTTCGACCGCGTCTTGTTGACTGCCGTGCCAGTCACAGGCTTCGAAACGCAGCGGGGCTCGCCGCGTGATCTCGCGAAACT
>JBEAXT010000095.1:0-11258 GCA_041159695.1 Pseudomonadota bacterium | reverse complement strand
CGCGTCTCGGTGCCGCCTGAAAAACGACCTCGCCCGTGGGATCCTCGATGCGCTCGATGAACCAAGGCTGAACGCGGTGTCCGCCGTTCGCGAAGACGGCATAGCCTGAGGCGACTTCGAGTGGTGTAGCACTCATGGTGCCGAGCGAAAGCGTAAGGTTGCGCGGCAGGCTCGCGCGGTCGAAGCCGAAACGTTCGGTGAACGCGATCGCCGGGCTCATGCCGATGGCTTGCAAGACTCGAATGGACACGAGATTGCGCGACTTGACGAGCGCTTCTCGCAAGCGTGTCGGACCTCCGAAGTCGCCGCTCGAGTTTTCGGGGCGCCAGGCTTCTTCCATGCTGGGGTCGTCGATCACGAAGGGCGCATCGAGAACCACGGAAGCCGGAGTGAAGCCGTTGTCGAGCGCAGCGGAGTAAAGGAAAGGCTTGAAGCCCGAGCCCGGCTGACGCTTCGCTTGAATGGCGCGATTGAACTTGCCTGCGCTCGGATCAAAGTAATCGAAACCCCCGACGAGCGCCGTGATCGCGCCATCCGTTGGCGAAATTGCCACGAGAGCCGCCGCCGCCTCGGGGATTTGTGCCAACTTTGGCGATGGGAGAAGTGTGACGTGGATGATGTCGCCGCGCGCCAGCAGTTCGCCGGCCGTCTTCGGAGTCTTGCCGAGCCGACCGTTTATTTTCGGACGTGCCCAGGAGAGTCCTTCCCAGGGCAGCGTGATGATTCCCGCATCGCGTGCGTACACGCGGGCCGACTGGTCTTGCACATCGAGCACTACGGCGGGAACAACAGGACCGCTCGCATCCTGATCTGCAATCAGTTCGTCGAGCACCGTCACGTCGTTGTTCGCAGGAAGCTGGACCTTCTTTTTAGGACCGCGCCAGCCGTGACGGCGGTCGTAGTCCAGAAGGCCCTGGCGAACCGCAGTATTTGCCGCGGTCTGCATGCGCGGATCGATGGTGGTGTAGATCTTGTAGCCTTCGTTTTGTGCGGCAGCACCGAGTCGTTGTACGAGCTCGAGTCGCGCCATTTCCGCGATGTACGGCGCTTCGACTTCGAACGACTGCACGTGCTCGCGCGCTCGTACGACCTCGGCCGCAGCACGTTGCTCGGTATCACGGTCGATCAAGCCGAGCTCGCGCATCCGACGTAGGACATAAGTTCGACGCTGGGCTGCGGCCTTGGGATTATTGATTGGGTTGAAGCGCGACGGTGCCTGCGGTATGCGTGCGAGTGTCGCCGCCTCGGCTAACGTGAGCTGATCGAGCGTCTTACCGAAATACACGTCGGCCGCCGCCGCGACGCCATAGGCGCGTTTTCCGAAATGAATGACATTCAGATAGAGGCTCAGAATTTCTTCTTTCGTGAATTCTTGTTCGATACGGTAGGTGAGGAACATCTCCTGCACCTTTCGACGCCAAGTTCGATCGTTGGTCAGGAACAGATTCTTTGCGGTCTGTTGCGAGATCGTGCTCGCGCCCTCGAGGCGGGAGCCGGGGAGTAGGTTCACGAAGATCGAGCGCAGGATACCTTGATAGTCGAAGCCAGCATGCTCGAAAAACCGGTCGTCCTCGGCGGCGATGAAGGCCTGACGAACCATGGGTGGAATCTCGTCGAAGGTCACCGGGATACGTCGCTGCTCGCCAATTTGCGCGATGACCTGACCGTCTCTGGAGTACACCCGCAGAGGCACCTGCAGTTCGATCTGGCGCATGGCCTCGACCGTGGGCAGCGAGGGCTGCAGGTAAAGATAGGCGCCGGAAATCAGCGCAGCGAGGGCGAGGGAGCTGATCGCCAGACCGGCTACAGCCAGAAAAGCGAGTTTCGGCAGGTAACGCTTCACGACCCGAGCATGTTACCGGAATGGAGATACTCGGTGCCCCATCACCGTAATCCCCGACCTTCGGTTAGGCTTGGATCGACAGGGCGATTTCTCGACAAATATGACGGAATCACAAAACCTCATCTTGGTCGGACCGATGGGTTCCGGAAAGTCTGCGGTGGGCCGACAGCTGGCCCGCACCTTGCGACGACCCTTTATCGATTGTGATTCGGAGCTCGAGAAGCGTACGGGCGTCGATATCCCGCTCATCTTCGAGAAAGAGGGCGAGGCGGGTTTCCGCGCTCGCGAGAGCGAGCTCATCGCGGAACTGGTCGGCCACCGCGGGATCGTCTTGTCTACCGGTGGCGGAGCAGTGCTGCGCGAGGACAACCGCCGCCGCTTACGCGAGGGCGGCACCGTCGTTTACCTCGAAACCTCCATCGAACAGCAATTGAAAAGAGTTCGCCGGGGTGAGCGCCGACCTCTACTCGCGGGCGCGCCCGACCTGCCAGGTCGATTGACCGAGTTGATGGTGCTACGCGCGCCGCTCTACCGCGAAGTGGCCAACCTCACCGTCACGACAGACGGTCACCGTGTGCGCGACGTCGTAGATCAAATTCTGAGCGCACTCCGCCCGGACTGACAGGCCGCGCAGCCGCGTATACTTCAAAAGGTATGACGCTGCTTCACACCATGACGGTCGCGCTCGGTGAGCGGTCTTATCCGATCTATATCGGTGACGGCTTGCTGCGCGATGCCAGCTGGCTGCGATCCGTGTTGGATGCGCGCAAAGCCGCCATCGTCACCAACGATATCGTCGCGCCGATTTATGCAGCGTCCCTTCATGCGGCACGCCCTGACGGACAGACGTATGACATTGTTCTTCCGGACGGCGAGTCTCATAAAACTCTGGCCACTGTCTCCACGATCTTCGATGCACTGATCGACCACCGTTTCGCACGTGACGACCTGCTCGTGGCGTTGGGCGGCGGCGTCATCGGCGACATGACCGGATTTGCCGCCGCGTGTTATCAGCGCGGCATCGATTTCGTACAGATTCCGACCACGCTACTCGCCCAAGTCGACTCTTCTGTCGGCGGCAAGACCGGGGTCAATCATCCGCACGGCAAAAACATGATCGGCGCGTTCCATCAGCCTCGCGCGGTGGTGATCGACATTGCGACGCTCCGTAGCCTGCCGATGCGCGAATTGCGTGCGGGCCTCGCCGAGGTCGTGAAATACGGACTCATCTGCGACGCGGCGTTCTTCGAGTGGCTCGAGTCGAACGCCGACAAGCTGATCGCGGGTGACTCCGCGGCGTTGGCATATGCGATACATCATTCTTGTCGTTCGAAAGCGGCCATCGTGGCGCGTGATGAGCGCGAGCAGGGCGACCGCGCACTCCTCAATTTCGGACATACGTTCGGGCATGCCATCGAAAGCGTAACGGGTTACTCGACATGGTTGCATGGCGAAGCGGTTGCGGCCGGTATGTTGATGGCCGCATCGCTATCCGAGCGCTGCGGATTGATTTCAGCAACCGATGTCTCGCGAATAGCCCATCTGCTACAGCGTTTGGGGTTGCGTACGGACGCCCGCGGTGCGCTGACTGCCGACGATGCGCGCGAGGCCATGAGTCTCGATAAGAAAGTACGGAACGGTCGAGTCCGACTGATTCTTCTCCGAGGTATCGGTAGTGCATTCGTGAGCGATGACTACTCCTCCGAATCTTTGACGAAGACGCTCGAGGCTCATCTCTCATGATTGGCGAGGGGTCGGTGGTCCGAATGCCTCGCAACCTTGCGCCATGGGCTGCCCACGACGCGACCTCGAGGGGTCGTGTCTACCCCGAGCCCGCACCTGAAATGCGCGGCGAATTTCAGCGCGATCGTGACCGAATCGTACATTCGAACGCTTTTCGTCGCCTGGTGTACAAGACCCAGGTTTTCGTCAACCACGAGGGCGATCTTTACCGGACGCGACTCACCCACTCGATGGAAGTGGCGCAGATTGGCCGCAGCATCGCCGGGATATTGGGTCTACACGAAACACTCACCGAGGCGATTTGTCTCGCCCACGATCTCGGCCACACGCCGTTTGGCCACGCCGGACAAGATGCACTCAACGAGTGCATGCGCGAGTACGGCGGCTTTGAGCATAACTTGCAGTCGCTGCGTGTCGTCGATTTGCTCGAAGAGCGTTACGCAGAGTTTCCGGGTCTCAATCTCACGTACGAAACGCGCGAGGGCATCCTCAAGCATTGTTCGCTCAACAATGCGCGACAGCTGGGCGCACTCGGCGAGCGATTTCTGCGTCGCGAGCAGCCCGGACTCGAGGCACAGCTTGCCAATCTGGCGGATGCGATCGCGTACAACAACCATGATGTCGACGATGGGCTGCGCGCTGGGCTCGTGGAGATGGACGCACTGCGTGAGGTCGCCTTGTTCGGGCGAGAGCACGCTGCCGTCATGGCGCGCTATCCGCAGCTCACCGGGCGACGCGTCATTCACGAGACCATTCGACGCATGATCAACCGTGTGGTCCGAGACGTCGTCGAGGCGAGTCGCACCCGTATTTTCGATTCGGGCGTGCGCTCGATCGATGATGTTCGATCACAGACCGAACCGCTGATTTCGATGAGCGAGACGGTCCGTGCCGAGCACATCGAGCTCAAACGGTTTTTGAACGCTCATCTTTATCGGCACCATCGCGTGCTCGGCATGACTGACAAAGCTCGGAAAGTGCTGCGCGAGCTCTTTGAATCCATGATGCGCGACATCGATTTGCTACCGCGCGAGCATCGTGATGCAGCCGCCGCTGCCGAGAAAGCCGGCGGCAAGACGGGACGCGCTCGGGTGGTGGCCGACTATGTGGCGGGTATGACCGACCGCTACGCCATTGGCGAACACCGCCGACTCTTCACGCCAGACGATCCGTTGTGACGCGCTAAGGTGGCGCGCTGAATCAGAGCGTCTGTGCTTCGTCGCGAAGTGCGCGCCGTAGAATTTTTCCGACGTTGGTCTTAGGGAGCTCTGTGCGGAAGTAGATATACCGCGGCACCTTGTAGCCGGTCAGCGAACCCCGACAGTGTTCGATGATTTGCTCTTCGGTCAGTTTGGGGTCTTTGCGGACGACGAAGAGTGCAACGGCTTCGCCGGAGCGTTCATCGCTTTTGGCGACGGCCGCCGCTTCGAGTATGCCGGGATGGGTCACCGCGACACTCTCGACTTCGTTCGGATAAACGTTGAAGCCAGACACGTTGATCATGTCTTTCTTGCGGTCTTCGATGTACACGAAGCCTCGATTGTCCATTCGACCGATGTCGCCCGTTCTAAGCCAGCCGTCGGGCAACATGACCTTTGCGGTTTCTTCGGGGCGGTTGTAGTAGCCCTTCATCACCTGCGGGCCGCGCACGCAGATTTCGCCCAGTTCGCCGATGGGGAGCATTTTTCCGTCGTCATCGGCGATACCGATTTCGGTCGAGGAGATCGGCAAACCGATGGAGTCGTTGAAGTCGACGTCGATGGGATTGATGCACGCCGCCGGAGAGGTTTCGGTGAGACCCCAGGCCTGAGTGAGGATGCAGCCGGTCACTTGCTTCCAGCGTTCCGCCACGGCGCGTTGCACGGCCATGCCGCCACCCAGCGTACAGCGCAGTTTTCCGAAATCCACTTGATCGAATCCGGGCGTATGCAGCAAAGCATTGAACAAAGTATTCACGCCGGAGATGTAGGTGAACTTGTATTTCTTGAGCTCTGCCACGAAGCCCGGGAAATCGCGGGGGTTCGTGATGAGGACGTTCGTCCAGCCCAGTCTAAGAAAAAGTATGCAGTTCGCCGTGAGCGCAAAGATGTGATACAGCGGCAGCGCGGTGATGGCGATACCGACCTCGTCGCGCGGCAGGACGGGCTCGGTCCAAGCCGACGACTGCAGGACGTTGGAGACCATGTTGCCGTGACTAAGCATGGCACCCTTCGAAACTCCCGTCGTGCCACCGGTGTACTGCAAAAACGCAAGATCGTCGTGCGTCAACGCATGTCGGACAAGCTCGAGGTTGCGACCTTCTTGTAGTGTCGACGAGAAACGCAGTGCACCGGGAAGGCTGTACGCGGGCACGCCCTTACGCACGCGACGCACCACGAAGTCGACGATGTTTCCCTTCGGAAAACCGAGAAGTTCGCCGACGCTCGTCAAGATGACAGTCCGTACGCTCGTTCGACCGATCACCTCTTGCAGGACATGTGCGAAGTTCTCGAGGATCACGATCGTTTCGGCGCCTGAATCATTGAGTTGGTGTTCGAGTTCGCGAGCGGTGTAGAGCGGATTGGTGTTGACCACAGTACCGCCCGCACGAAGCACACCAAATAAAGCGATCGGATATTGCAGAACGTTCGGCATCATGATCGCCACGCGATCACCGCGCTTCAGTCCGGTGCGATGTTGCAGCCAAGCGCCGAACGCGCGTGATTCCCGATCGAGATCGCCGTAGGTGATTTGCCGACCCATCTGAATGTAGGCGGTACGATCGGCAAATTCCGTGAAACACTGTTCGGCCATATGCGTGACCGAGGTGTAACGATTGGGATCGATTTCGGCGGGAACGCCGGCGGGGTAGGACGACAGCCAGATTTTCGACATGCCGAGACTTTAGCCTTTGCGTGGGGTGAGGCTCAACGACGCAGCATCGGTTTCAATACGGGCCAGACCGTGTCGAGCATGACGGGCTGAGCCTTGGCCGTCGGATGAAGGCCGTCGGCCTGCATCATTCCGGGCGCAAGCGCGATGGGTTCCAAAAAAAAGGGTTCGAAGGGCAGACGGTAGCGGCGCGCAAGATCGCGGAAGAGCTGTTCGAAGCCTTGCGAATATCTTGGGCCGTAATTCGGCGGGATCTTCATGCCGAGCAGCAGCACCCGAGCACCCGCAGCCTGCGAGGCTTCGATGATGCGTTCGAGGTTGCGCCGGGAGGTTTCGAGGGGCAGTGCCCGAAGACCGTCGTTCCCGCCCAGTTCTACGATGACGATCTGCGGGCGGTGTACGGTCAAGGCACGCGGTAATCGTGCGAGTCCGCCCGTGGTAGTTTCGCCGCTGACGCTGGCATTGACCACGCGGTACCCGTAACCTTGGCTCTTGAGTCGGTTCTGAAGCAGGGCGACCCAGCCCTCGTCGGAAGCCAGACCATAACCCGCGCTGACACTGTCCCCCAGAACCAGGATGGTCGGGCTGGTATCGCGCGCCGTACTTCCGTGCGACCAAGCGGGTACGATCGCTGCCAGCAACGCCAAGACGAAGGAACGTTTCGTGACCAAAGATATCGTCCTCGAAGCCCGTGAACTGTCGAAAGAGGTTAGCAGCCCTGAAGGCAGACTCGCCATTGTTCAGAAGGTTTCCTTCTCAGTTCATTCGGGCGAGTCGGCGGCGATCGTCGGTGCCTCGGGCGCTGGTAAATCGACTCTACTCGCTCTACTCGCGGGGCTCGATACGCCCACTTCAGGCAAGGTACTGCTGGCCGGTGAGGATCTGACGGTCCTCGATGAGGATGGTCGAGCTCGACTTCGGGCCGAACGCGTCGGCTTCGTCTTCCAGTCGTTCCATCTCGTTCCTGCACTCACGGCGCTCGAAAACGTCATGCTCCCGCTCGAGCTTGCCGGACGCTCCGACGCGAAAGCCGCTGCACTCGAGGCCCTCGAGCGGGTCGGACTGCGTGAGCGCGTGGGCCACTACCCCCGCCAATTGTCAGGCGGCGAGCAGCAGCGCGTGGCGATCGCTCGCGCCTTCGTGGTTCGTCCGGCCGTGCTTTTCGCCGACGAGCCGACGGGAAATCTCGATACCGTGACGGGCGGCCGGATTGCCGAACTGTTGTTCGATCTGAATACCCGCTCGGGAACGACATTGGTGCTGGTCACCCATGATCGAAGTTTGGCCGCTCGCTGCAATCGCGTATGGATCATGGAGGCCGGGCGGCTCGCCCCGGGCTGATCATGCTGCGTCGTTCCGCCATTTTGGGAGTTCGATTGCTCGGCCGCGAGTGGAAATCCGGCGAGCTTGGGATTTTATTGATCGCACTCATCGTGGCCGTGGGCGCGCTCACGGGCGTCGGTTTCCTCGTTAATCGCATCAGCCAGTCGGTGGCGCTGCAGGCCAACGAAGTTTTGGCGGCAGACCTGCGCCTCGAGTCTGGCTCCGCAGCGCCCGATGAGACTTTCGTCACGGAGGCGAAAAATCGCGGATTGCGTACGGCCCGCAGTACCTCGGTGCTGAGCGTCGTATTCCGGGACGATCTCAATCAACTTGCCAACGTTCGCGCCGTCGGTGAGGGCTACCCGCTACGCGGAACCGTCGGTGTTGCGAAAGAAGCGTTTGGCATTCCCGTTGCGGTAGCGCGTGGGCCTGCGCGCGGCGAGGTATGGCCCGACTCGAAACTGCTCGCAGCGCTCGATATCACCGTGGGCGATACGGTCTCGGTAGGCGCCGGGACGTTCCGCGTCACGCAAGTGTTGATTACGCGGCCTGATCAGGGTGGCGGGTTCGGTGAACTCGCGCCGTCCATGCTGATGCATGCCGATGACTTGCCGTCGACCCGATTACTGCAGCCCGGTTCGCGCGCAACCCACGCATTGCTGTTTGCCGGCGAGCGCGATTCCATCGTTCCGTTCAAAGCATGGCTTGATAAAAATAAGCAGCGCGGACAGCGCCTGCTTGATGTCCGGGAGGCGAGCCCGCAAATCCAGAATGCTATCGATCGTGCCGGCCGTTTTCTCAGTCTCGCGAGCTTGGTTGCCGTGCTGCTCTGTGCGATCGCGGTGGCGATGGCCGCTCGGCGCTACGTTCAACGGCATCTCGATTCGGTAGCACTACTCAAAACCGTCGGCGCGACACGCGGCTTCACGTTGTCGATGAGCCTCGTACAGCTCTGCATCATCGCGATCATCGCTGCGCTGATCGGATCGGCTGTAGGGTATTTGGCACAAGAGTGGTTGCTGCGTGCGCTAGAAGGGTTGCTGCGTGCAAATTTACCGCCGCCGGATTGGCTGCCGCTCGGACTCGGCTTCATGACTGCGATCGCGCTACTTGCCGGATTCGCTTTGCCGCCTCTTCTGCAGTTGTCTCGCGTACCGGCGATTCGCGTGCTCCGTCGCGATATGGAACCACCACCGCCCGTGCTTTGGCTCGCGTTCGGTCCCGCGATCGCCGCCGTCATATTTTTGGTGTGGTGGGTCGTACGCGACGTACGACTGTTCGTCGGCTTCACGGTCGGCCTCACGGTCTTTACGGCTGTGCTCGCTCTGGCGGGCTGGGCGATGGTCCGTCTGGCGGGTTCGATGCGCGGCTCGGTCGGCGTTTCGTGGCGCTACGGAATCGCCAACTTGAGTCGTCGACGCGCCGAAAGTGTGGTGCAGATCGTCGCCTTCGGTCTCGGCATCATGGTCTTGTTACTGCTTGCGGTCGTTCGCAACGATCTGCTCACCGATTGGCGACGAAGCCTTCCCGAGAATCTCCCAAATTTCTTTTTCATCAATATTCCACCCGATGAGCGCATGGCGTTCTTCGATTTTCTCGACGACCAAGGCGCCTCGCGATCTCGGGCATTACCTATGATTCGAGCGCGTCTGACGCAGCTCAACGGCAAACCCATACAAGACATGCAGTTTGTCGATCCGCGTGGCGAGGGCTATTCGCGACGCGACCAGAACATCACCTGGCAAGCCGAGCTCGGCGAAGACAACCAAGTCGTTTCGGGACGCTGGTGGACGGAGGCCGAGCATGGTCGACCGCTCGTATCGGTGTCCGACGAATATCAGGAAGGACTCGGTCTCAAGATCGGCGATCGCATGACCTTCGACATTGCGGGAGAAGTCATCGAGGCCGAAGTCGCTAGCGTTCGCAAGATCAAGTGGGACAGCTTCCAGCCTAATTTTTTTATTGTGTTCCCGCCCGGACTACTCGATGAGCTCGCGGGAACCTGGATGACGAGCGCGTATTTCAAGCCCGAAGACGGACGCGTCATCTCAGATCTGGTTCGTCGATTCCCGAGCGTTTCGGTATTCGACCTCGACGATCTGCTCTCGCAGGTACGCTCGGTAGTCGACAAAGCGGCCATGGCTGTGCAGAGCGTGTTCGTCTTCACGTTGTTCGCGGGCCTCGTCGTGTTACTCGCCGCGGTACAGGCTTCGCGCGATGAGCGCCGGTACGAAAGCGCGATGTTGCGTACTCTCGGGGCCAGTCGGGGAACGGTGGCGCGCGGCATCTTGGCCGAATTCAGTGCGCTCGGTCTCCTTTCGGGATTACTGGCCGCGACGGGCGCATCGATCGCCGGATATTTTCTCGCGAAGCAGATTTTGCAAGTGTCGTATGTCTTTGACCCGTTACTCTGGGTGTTTGGATTGCTGGGAGGCGGCGCACTGGTCGCCGTCAGCGGCTGGCTCGCCACCCGCAGTGTATTGAAGCAACCGCCGGCGAGTACGTTGAGGGGCGGCTGACCAAAAAATCCGGGAGATCATCATGAAGCGACTCGTATACCGTGACACCGCATTCAAAAGTTTGGTCGCTCTTACCGTCGCTACCGTATTCGTGACGTCTCTCGAGGCAGACACCGGGCTCACCATCTATAGCTCTGCCGAGCCCGGCGCAGTACCTGCGGAGTTATATCGCCCCATCGACGGCTCGAGTGCGATCATCGGCCGCGCAGTGCCCGGTTTTGCCATCGTTCGTGACGAGCGCGAACTCGATCTTCCGGCGGGGCGCTCGCAGCAAAGATTCTCGGACGTAGCCGCCTTCATCGACCCCACCACAGTTAGTTTTACCTCGCTAACCGATCCGTCGACCCGCGTACTCGAACAGAGCTTTCAATTCGACCTCGTCAATTCGAGGAAATTGATCGAGCGACATATCGGGCGCACCGTGACCGTCGAGCGCGTACAGGGTGGACAGGTGAGTACGACTTCCGGAACGCTGCTCTCGGCGAGCGACGGTCTCGTCTTACGAGCAGCCGACGGCACGATTTCATCGCTGAGAGATCATTCGGCGATTCGTTTCACGGAGTTGCCGGG
The DNA here is from genome assembly GCA_041159695.1 of Pseudomonadota bacterium. Taxonomy (GTDB): domain Bacteria; phylum Pseudomonadota; class Gammaproteobacteria; order Steroidobacterales; family Steroidobacteraceae; genus UBA964. The sequence goes on along the minus strand of JBEAXT010000095.1, from coordinate 389 downwards.
TGGACTCATCACCAAGCCGACACTCGAATGGGTCCTCAATTCGCCTCGCGGCGGTAAGCACCGCACGCGAGTGTCCTATGAGACGGGCGGGATCACCTGGTGGGCCGACTACAACCTCTTGTTCAAGCCGGGTCGTGACGCCAACACCGGGATGCTCGATCTGTCCGCCTGGGTCAGCATCGTCAATCTTTCAGGCGCCTCGTTTCGGGATGCTCGTCTTAAACTGATTGCCGGTGACGTGCAGCGCGCACCAGAAAATCGACTGCGGTCGGTCGCGGCGGTCGCAATGGTTGCGGGGGCGGACAGTGATGCGGGGTTCTCGCAAAAGTCATTCTCCGAGTACCACCTCTACACACTTGGTCGACGGACTGATCTGCCGGATAACTCCA
>JBEAXT010000062.1:0-4923 GCA_041159695.1 Pseudomonadota bacterium | reverse complement strand
TGACGGCGTCCGGTCGTTCCTGAGTCATGGGGCCATCTTAAAGCCTAGACCGCGCAAATGACCGGTTCGCTCTCGTCACAAACGCCAAAATACAATTTTGTTGCGCAATAAATTACTTATTTTTAATGTGGTTGCTGAGCGTTTCCGCCTACCATTTCATCCCATTATGAATCGGAAGACCTCCCCTACGCTGAGCCTCCGAGGATGAAGGCGGACGTGGGTATGCCGGCAGACACGATCAGAGCCATCACGCTGCCCTCAGCTGAGCACGTGCAGCATGCGGCATCGGGTCTTGCGCCGTCTCACCAGGGCGTGCTTAACGCCGTCGAGTTCGTCCGCGATCACTACCACGAGAAGTTCGCAGCGAGCCGGATCGCCGCCCATTGCGGACTCAGCCGTTTTCAGTTCAGCCGATGTTTTCATGCGGTCTACGGCATTACGTTTCGTGAATACCTGCTGCGTTACCGCATCATCGCCGCCTGCGAGCGCCTGCGCGAAGGCAAACTCCCCGTGACGGAAATCGCCTTCGCCGTCGGTTTCCACGACGGCTCGTACTTCGCGCGCATGTTCCGTCGCTACACCGGGGTACTGCCCTCGCAGTATGCTCGGGCGTATGACAGTCAGCCGCAAACCTGAAGTCGTTTCGGATTCTTTGACGCGCCGCGTCTGGCGTATCCCCAAAGCTGGTTCACTCGCTCGACTCGCGCTCGTCGAAGAGCCCCTGTCGCCTCCCGGAGCCGGCGAGGTCCAAGTTGACGTTCGTGCCGTCGGCGTGAACTTCGCCGACGTCTTTGCCTGCCTCGGCCTCTATTCGGCGACGCCGAAGGGAAGTTTCGTACCGGGGCTCGAGTGCGCGGGCCATATTCGACGCGTGGGCGCGGGCGTCAGCGGATGGCGCGAAGGCGATGCGGTGATCGTTCTCACGCGCTTCGGGGGCTACGCCTCGCAACTCAACGTCGATGCCCGAACGCTCTGGCCCGTACCGCAGGGATGGTCCCTCGAGGAAGCGGCAGCGTACCCGGTTCAAGCGCTGACCGCGTGGTACGGACTCGTCCCCCTCGGCGCGGCCAAAGCGGGGACGGTCGCGCTCGTGCAGTCGGCTGCGGGCGGCGTGGGACTGCAAGCGCTGCATGCACTGCGACGCCTTCAAGCCCATCCGGTCGCCGTGGTCGGCAGTGCGACGAAGCGTGATTGGCTCATTGAACGCTTCGGGCTCAACCCCGCAGCGGTGGTGGTTCGCAGTCCTTCCCTCGCGGACGATCTCGACATCGCGCTGACCCATTACGGCCGTCGCGGCTTCGACTTGATCTTCGACGCCGTCTACGGCGACGGATTTCGCATCGCCTTCGATCGACTCGCGCCCGAGGGGCGCTACGTGCTGTACGGCGCCGCAGATTTCATGAATACCGGCAAACGACCCAACCTGCTGAAACTCGCTTGGCATTATCTGCGGCGACCCCGCCTGGATCCGCTCGCGATGATTCCGCTGAATCGCGGGCTACTCGCCTTCAATCTCATTTGGCTGTGGGAGCAAGCCTCTCGACTGCCCGAATCGATGCGCGCCACGCTCGAGCTCATTCCCGAAAAACCGCATCTCGGCGCGACCTTCCCCTTCGAGCGTGCGCACGACGCCCTCGAAGCCATTCAGTCCGGCCGTACGACGGGCAAGCTCATCCTGCGGGTGCCGTAACCCGCCGCGCGGCGCATCGGGAGAGCCCCGCGTTACAATCGGGCGATGTCCGACTCTTCGTTGTCCGAGCGCCCCAAGGCCAAATCCGTTCGCCCCCTCGCCGCGCTCTGGCCCTTCCTCAAACCCTATCGGCGCGTGCTCGGCTGGGCGATGGTCGCGCTGCTGCTCGCCTCGGGTTCGATGCTCGCGCTGCCCGTCGCGCTCTCGCAGCTCGTCGATAAAGGCATGAGTGCGGGGAACTCCGAAACGGTCAACATCTATTTCATTACCTTCCTCGGCGTCGCCGTCCTGTTCGGCGCGTTCGCCGCGATGCGCTTTTATCTCGTGACCTGGCTCGGCGAGCGCGTCGTCGCCGATGTCCGCGAGGCTGTATATCGCAACGTCATCCGCATGGATCCGCAATTCTTCGAAGTCACGCGGACGGGCGAAGTACTCTCACGACTGACCACCGACACCACACTCGTTCAATCGATTTCGGGCGTCGGGATTTCCATCGCGCTGCGCTCGACAATCAACCTAATCGGCGCCGTCATCATGATGGCGGTTACGAGCCTGAAGCTGCTCGGCCTGATGCTCATCGCCATGCCGGCGGTCATCGTCCCCGTGATCATGCTCGGGCGAAAACTGCGCACACTCTCGCGCTCCTCCCAAGATCGGATTGCCGACACCAGCGGCCTTGCCGGCGAGACACTCAACGCCATCCAGACCGTGCAAGCCTTCACGCTCGAAGCGCTCAACACGCGGCGATACGACGCGGCCGTCGAAGAGAGCTTCAAGGTGGCGGTCGTACGTACGCGTGTCCGAGCATGGTTGACGGCGCTCTCGACCACGCTCGTCGTCGCCGCCATCACCATCGTGCTGTGGTTCGGCGCTCACCAAGTGCTCTCCAAAGAAATGACGGGTGGTGAACTCGTCCAGTTCCTGCTGTTTGCGGTCTACGCCGGCGTCGCAGCGGCTTCGCTCAGCGAAATGTGGAGCGAAGTGCAACGGGCAGCGGGTGCGATGGAGCGTCTCGTCGAGTTACAGGAGGCGACTCCCGCCATCGTCGCACCGCCGAACGCGCTGTCCATGCCCGCGCTGCAAGCGGGAACCAAAGCCGGACACGTACGTTTCGAGAACGTGCGTTTCAACTACCCGTCACGACCCGAGACCCCCGCGCTAGACGATTTTTCGATCGATATCGCACCGGGGGAGACCGTCGCCTTCGTCGGCCCTTCCGGCGCTGGTAAGAGCACGACCTTCCAGCTGCTCTTGCGGTTTTACGATCCGCAATCAGGTCGCGTGATACTCGATGGCATTGATGTCGCTAAAGCCGATCCGCTCGCGGTTCGTCAGCGTATCGGCCTCGTCCCTCAGGACACTGTGCTTTTCGGCACGAGTGCACGGGAGAACATCCGTTTCGGTCGACCGGACGCCACCGACGAGGAAGTTGAAGCAGCGGCACGCGCCGCGGCCGCTGATGTGTTCATTCGCGCCCTGCCTGAGGGATATGACACCTTCCTCGGTGAGCGCGGCACCCGACTCTCGGGCGGGCAGCGACAGCGCATCGCGATCGCTCGCGCGATCCTCAAAAATCCTCCGCTCCTGTTGCTCGATGAGGCCACGAGCGCGCTCGATGCCGAGAGCGAACGCGTCGTACAGCAGGCGCTCGAACAACTCATGGCCACCCGCACGACGATCATCATTGCGCATCGCCTCGCCACCGTGCTCAAAGCCAACCGCATCGTCGTCATGGATCACGGACGCATCATCGCAACGGGAAGCCACGATGAGTTGATCGCGTCCAACCCGCTTTACGCCAGACTCGCAGCGCTGCAGTTCACGGCATGAACCCCCAAGCCATTCTTTTCGACTTCGATGGCACGCTCATCGACTCTGCTCGAAGCATTCTCTCGGGTTTCGAACTCGCGCTCGCGCGCGAAGGCCTGCAAGCGGCCGTACCGCTTTCCGCGAGCCTCATCGGACCGCCCCTGCCGAGGACACTCGCCAAACTCGCCGGCACCGACGACCCCGCCATCATCACCAAGTTGGCCGCTGCGTATCGCGAGGCCTACGACGGCGGCGGCTATCGACAAACCGAGGTGTACGCGGGTGTGCCCGCGATGCTCGCGACTCTCGTCGAGCATCGAATCTCATTGCATATCGTCACGAATAAACGCATCGCGCCGACACGGTTGATTCTCGAACACCTTGGCTGGACCGCATGGTTTGAAGGAGTGTACGCACTCGATGCCTTGGAGCCCGCCGCGCCTCACAAAACGGCGCTCGTGCAGCAGGTGATGCGGCGCGAGTCGCTCGACGCGAGCCGGACTTGGATGGTCGGCGACTCGGCCGAGGATCGCAGCGCCGCCGAAGGCAACGGCCTGCGATTTTTTTCGGCGACCTGGGGCTACGGCGCCGCAGGGCCCGACGGGCTGCACCAGCCCGAGGACTTACTGCGACTCGCGCGCGGCGCGTGACTCAGATGCGCATGCCGCCGTCGACGTCGACGCAGCGGCCCGTAAAGAAGTCGTTCTCGACGATGAAGATTGCGGCATGCGCGATCTCACTCGACTCACCCAATCGGCGCAACGGCACCTGCGCCGTCAGCTTGTCGAGAATCTCCGGACGCATGGCCGCAAGGATGTCAGTGCGCGTATAACCCGGCGCGATCGACCCCGTACGAATGCCATAGCGTGCTAATTCTTTGGCCCAAACCTCGGCCATCGCGGCGACGCCGGCCTTCGTCGCCGAGTAGTTCGTCTGACCCGGATTACCGTGCCGCGACACGCTCGAGATGTTGTTGATGACGCCGCCCTGACCGCGCTTGACCATGCGCTCGGCCGCTTCTCGACCACACAGGAAAACACCCGTGAGGTTGATGTCGATGACCGCTTGCCATTGATCGAGGGTCATCTTGCCGGTGACGGCACCGTCTTTGGATTTAATTAGAAGACCATCTTTGACGATGCCCGCATTGTTGATGAGCACGTCAATACCGCCGAAATCAGCGGCGACTGCATCCATGCCCGCTGCGACGGCGGCCTCTTGGGTCACATTGACGAGATACCCGCGAGCCTTGACGCCGTGCTCCGCACATTGACGCGCCGTCTCGTCAAGATCGGTCTGGTTGAGGTCGAATAGCGCGAGATTCGCGCCACGCGCAGCAAAGGCCTTGGCCATTTCGCGACCGATGCCGCGACCGCCGCCCGTGATGATCACCGTCTTGCCCTTGATCTGCATGTCGAACTCCC
>JBEAXT010000017.1:0-3623 GCA_041159695.1 Pseudomonadota bacterium | reverse complement strand
CGGGTCAGCAGATCGGCAATGGGATCGGTCATGCTCATATGGCGCGCGCTCCTACCAGCTCGCCTTCGAAACGCCGGGCAGTTCGCCACGGCTTACGGTTTCGCGGATCTTCACCCGCGAAAGTCCGAACTTGCGGTACACGCCACGCGGACGCCCGGTGATCGCGCAACGGCGACGACCGCGGCTCGGGCTCGCATCACGCGGCATCTTCTGCAGCGCAACCTGCGCGGCAGCGCGATCTTCCGGAGACGTCCGCGGACTGCGGATCGCCTCTTTCAGCTTCGCGCGCTTCGCGGCGTGTTTCTTGGCGGTTTCGGCGCGACGCTTCTCGCGCTCGACCATGCTCGTCTTGGCCATGTGCTTCGCTGCCCTATTACTTACGGAACGGGAACTGGAAGGCTTCGAGCAGAGCTCGACCCGCCTTGTCGTCCTTCGCCGTGGTGGTGATGGTGATATCCATGCCCCGGATCTGGTCGATCTGGTCGTACTGGATCTCGGGGAAGATGATTTGTTCTTTGACGCCCATGTTGTAGTTGCCACGGCCGTCGAACGAACGCGGCGACACGCCACGGAAATCGCGGATACGCGGCATCGCGACGCTGATGAGGCGATCGAGGAACTCGTACATACGCTCGCCACGCAGCGTGACCTTACAGCCGATCGCAAGGCCTTCACGAACCTTGAACGAAGCGATCGACTTGCGCGCCTGGCAGAGCACGGGCTTCTGGCCCGTGATCTTCGCGAGATCGCCTGCGGCGGCCTCGATGACCTTCTTGTCGGCGACCGCTTCGCCCACGCCCATGTTGACCGTGATCTTGACGATCTTGGGTACTTCCATCGCGTTCTCGATGCCGAGCTCCTTACGGAGCTGCGGAACGATCTTCTCGCGGTAAATGTTTTGCAGCCTTGCCATGTTGCTTGCCCTGGTGGATCGACGCTTACGCGTCGATCATCTCTCCGTTGGACTTGAAGAACCGGACGCGCTTGCCGTCCGCGAGACGCTTGACGCCCACGCGATCGGCTTTCTGCGTCGCCGGGTTGAACAGCGCGACCTTCGATACGTGCAGCGGCGCTTCCTTCTCGAGGATGCCACCCGCCTTGTTTTGCTGCGGGTTGCCGCGCGTATGACGCTTGACGCGATTGATGTTCTCGACGATGAGGGTTTCGTCGTCGAGCACGCTCACCACGGCGCCCTTGCGACCCTTGTCGCGGCCCGAGATGACGATGACGTTGTCGCCCTTGCGGATCTTTCTCATGGCGATATTCCTCAGAGCACTTCCGGCGCCAGCGAAATGATCTTCATGAACTGCGCGGTACGCAGCTCACGAGTCACCGGTCCGAAGATACGGGTGCCGATCGGCTCGAGCTTATTGGTGAGCAGTACGGCGGCATTGCCGTCGAACTTGATGAGCGAACCATCCGGACGACGTACTCCACGACGGGTGCGCACGACGACCGCGTCGTACACCTCACCCTTCTTGACCTTGCCGCGCGGGATCGCGTCCTTGACGGAAACTTTGATGACGTCGCCCACGGCTGCATAGCGGCGACGGGTTCCACCCATCACCTTGATGCACATGAGCGTCTTGGCACCGCTGTTGTCAGCGGCATTCAGAATAGATTGAAGCTGGATCACGACGCACGCTCCACGACGGCTACCAGCCGCCAGGACTTGCTGCGCGACAGCGGACGACACTCCGCGATCGTCACGGTATCCCCTTCGCGCGACTGGTTCGTCTCGTCGTGTGCAAGCAGCTTGGTGGTACGGCGAATGTACTTGCCGTAACGCGGATGCTTGACCAGACGCTCGACCTCGACCGCGATGGTCTTGTTCATCTTGTTGCTGACCACGCGACCCGTGAGGGTACGCAGGGCCTTGGTTTCAGTGGCAGTTGCGGTATTCATGAATTACTTCCCCGACGCCTTCGACGCGGCCGCCTGTTCGGCGAGCACCGTCTTGAGACGCGCGATGTCCTTACGCACCCGACCAAAGTCATTCGGCTTGACCGTCTGACCCGTGGCGCGCTGCATACGCAGCGAGAACTGCTCACGCCGCAGCTTGAGAAGTTCTTCGTTGAGTTCTTTGGCGGCCTTGCCGCGCAATTCTTTGGCGTTCATGTCAACGTACCTGTCGCTTCACGAACGAGGTGGTCACCGAGAGCTTGGCACCAGCCAGGCGGAATGCCTCGCGAGCCGTCTTCTCGTCCACCCCTTCCATTTCGAAGAGAACCTTGCCGGGCTTCACCTTGGCGACCCAGTACTCGACGTTGCCCTTACCCGCGCCCATGCGGACTTCGAGAGGCTTCTTCGAGACGGGTACGTCCGGAAAGACGCGGATCCAGATCTGACCGCCGCGCTTCACGTGGCGCGCCATGGCACGACGAGCCGCTTCGATTTCTCGAGCCGTCATGCGGGCACGCTCGGTCGCCTTCAGGCCGAAGTCGCCGAACGCCACGGAGTTGCCGCGCTGCGCGAGTCCGGCGTTGTCGCCCTTGAACTGCTTGCGGTACTTGGTTCGCTTGGGTTGCATCATGGGTGCAAATCCTCAGGTCCCGATCACGAAGCCGTCGCGGCCGTAGCCGGCGCAGCGTCGGTGGCAGGGGTGGCCGCGGCATCCGCCTCGACGACCTTCGACAGATCTTCCTTGTCGAACACTTCGCCTTTGAAGATCCAGACCTTGACGCCGATGACGCCGTAGGTGGTGCGGGCTTCACCGAAACCGTAGTCGATGTCGGCACGGAAGGTGTGCAGCGGAATGCGTCCTTCGCGCGACCACTCGGTACGGGCGATTTCGGCGCCGTTCAAACGACCCGACAGACGCACCTTGATGCCGAGCGCACCACTGCGCATCGTGCTCATCACGGCGCGCTTCATGGCGCGGCGGAACATCACGCGCTTTTCAATCTGCTGCGCGATGCCGTCGGCGACGAGCTGAGCGTCGAGCTCCGGCTTGCGGATCTCGGAAATGTTGAGACGAATGTCGGCGACCGGGCGACCGAGCAGCGTCGCCGTCTCGGCGCGCAGCTTCTCGATGTCCTCACCCTTCTTACCGATCACGATGCCCGGACGTGCCGTCTCGATCGTGATGTTGACCTTGTTGGCCGCACGCTCGATCTGGATGCGCGACACCGAAGCCTCGGCGAGCTTCTTGCGCAGGAAGGTGCGCACGCGGAAATCGGTGTGCACGAGTTGCGGGAACAGCTTCTTACCGGCATACCACTTCGAGGTCCACTCGCGGGTGATACCGAGACGAATGCCGATCGGATTGACTTTCTGGCCCATGGATCAGTCCTTCCTGCCGTCGCTCACTACGACGGTGATGTGGCTGTTGCGCTTGACGATGCGGGCACCGCGACCTTTGGCGCGAGCGGCAAAGCGCTTCAGCACCGGAGCGGTGTCCACCATGATGCGATGAACTTTGAGTTCGTCGATGTCGGCGCCGTTGTTGTTTTCGGCGTTGGCGACCGCGGACTCGAGAACTTTGAGAACGATCTCAGCGCCTTTCTTCGGCATGAAGCGCAGCGTGGCGAGCGCGTTGCCCACCGGCTTGCCGCGCACCACGTCGGCGACGAGGCGGCATTTCTGCGGAGAGATCCGCGCGTGCTTGAGTTTTGCCGTGACTT
>JBEAXT010000122.1:0-13018 GCA_041159695.1 Pseudomonadota bacterium | reverse complement strand
TGGCGCTCGCCTCTCTTCATGCATCCGGCGTCAATACTCTGCCCACATCACTCGCGGTGCCTGGCGGAGTGGCGATCCTCGATGTACCTGGAGATCCCGCCAAGCCGCCCGTCGTGACCTTCGAAGGCAATCGAGTCATGGTGGTACCCAACGGGCAAGGCTGGCGCGCAATCGTCGGTATTCCGCTTGCGCGCGAGCCGGGCACTGCGAAAATCGAAATCCGCTCGGACGTCTCGACGCTCACCCAAGGTTTCACGATCGAAGGGAAAGCCTATGCGACACAGCGCCTGAAGGTTGCGCCAAAGCATGTCGATCTTTCACCCGAGAACGCGGCGCGGGTCGAAGAGGAGCAACCGCGGATTCGTGCAGCGGTCGGCACTTTCAGTGCGGCACTGCCCTCGACACTGAAGCTCGAGGTTCCGGTCCGCGGCCCCCGTTCCGCCTCATTCGGTTTGCGTCGCGTGTTCAATAATCAGCCGCGTAATCCTCACTCGGGGATGGATATCGCAGCGCCCGTCGGTACGCCGATCTTTGCGCCCGCACCGGGAAAGGTCATCGAGACGGGCGATTTCTTTTTCAACGGAAAATCGGTGTTCATCGATCATGGTCAGGGTCTCGTGACCCTGTACTGCCATTTGAGCGAGATCGACGTCACGCCAGGCACTGACGTCAAAACCGGCGACAAGATCGGCGAAGTGGGTGCCACGGGTCGCGTGACGGGTCCCCATCTGCACTGGGGCGTCGCGCTCAACCGCGCTTTCGTGGACCCTGCGCTTTTCCTCGACTTGCCGAACGCCCCCGCTTCGACGGGTCGCGCTTCGGGCGCGCCTTGAGTCGCGCGTAGGGGTTAGCGTCGGTGCGGTACTCGACCGCGACCGGCGAGGCGAAGAGATCGAACTCTCGCCGAAAGACGTTGGCGAGGTAACGCGTGTAGGCCTCGGGGACGTGAACGGTCTGGTTGCCGTGCACGATGATCCTTGGCGGATTACGACCGCCTTGATGCGCGTATCGCAGTTTGATGCGACGACCGCGAACGAGTGGCGGCTGGTGCTGCGCGATCGCTTTCTCGAGCGCCTTGGTGAGCCGAGGCGTCGGGATCTCCGTCATCGCCGCGTCGTACGCCTTGATGGTCGCAGCAACGAGTTCGCCCACACCGGTGCCGTGACGGGCCGAGATGAAATGCACGGGCGCATACGGCACGAAATCGAGTTTGAGTTCGAGCAGGCGACGAATCTCTTCGCGCTGCTCCATGGGAATGCCGTCCCATTTGTTGACGGCGATGATGAGCGCGCGCCCACGCTGCAACGCGAGGCCGAGCACGTTGGCGTCCTGCTCACCAATGCTGTCGTGCGCATCGACCACAAAAATGACGACATGGGCGGTATCGATGGCCTGCAGCGTCTTAGCGACACTCGCCTTCTCGACCGCGTCCTCGACCTTGCCGCGACGTCGCACGCCCGCGGTATCGATTAGGGTGAACTCGCGATCATCGCGCGCGAAGGGCACGAAGATGCTGTCGCGCGTGGTGCCTGGCATATCGCTCGCGATGACACGCTCCTCGCCGAGCAATCGGTTGACCAGCGTCGACTTGCCGACGTTCGGGCGACCGATGATGGCAATGCGGATGCGTCCATCATCGGGCGACTGCTCCGCAGCGATTTTCTCGGCATCGAATTCCGACAGCACGACCGCCATGAGATCGCGGCAACCGTCGCCATGTGCTGAGGCGATCGCATGCGGTTCTCCCAAACCCAAAGAATGGAAGTCGGACGCGGCCGTCGCAGGGTCGAGTCCCTCTGCTTTGTTGACCGCGAGGACGACCTTCTTACCGGAGCGGCGAAGCTCGCGTGCCACCCAGTGATCTTGCGGCGTGAGGCCACTGCGCGCATCGGCAAGGAAAACGAGTACGTCCGCTTCGGCGACGGCGCGCTCGGTTTGCAATCGCATCGGGGTCTCGATCCCAGAGGGCTGTTCGACGAGACCTCCCGTATCGACGACCACGTAGGGCACGGGACCTAAGCGACCGTAACCATACTGACGATCGCGCGTGACGCCGGGCATGTCGGCCACGAGCGCATCTCGCGTTCCGGTCAGGCGATTGAAGAGTGTGGATTTACCCACATTGGGACGACCGACGAGAACGACGACAGGAAGCATGTGCAGGGGTGCTCTCGGTGGGACGTCGGTGGCGCGATCGAGGCCGTTAGGCCTTCGGTCGCAGGGCCGTCACACGACCTTCGTCATCCTGAAAGATGACGACGTCGGCGACGACCACCGGTGAATTGCTGGTGCGGCCACCAATCTTGGTGCGCGCCACGAATGCGCCCGTATCACCGTCGAGCCAATGTACGTAACCCTCGAAGTCGGCGACCGCGACACGATTGCCGACAAGCGCTGGCGCGGATAAACGGCGCATACGCAGACCGTCCTGCCGCCAAAGATCGACGCCCGTGCGCCGACGCAGCGCGACAACCTCGCCCATCGCACCCGATACCACGACGCGATCTTCGTCGACTGCGAGTCCGCGATGACTCGAGATTTCGCGTGACCACCAAATCTGCCCCGTATCGGCAGCGAGCATGGCAACCCGCCCCTGGAAACTTGCGACGAACACGTCGGCTCCGAGTATTTTGACGGCCGAATCGATGTCGACGAGTCGCTCGAGTTCCGTTCGACCGCGCGCAGGCGAGACCAGTTGATCCCACAACACTTCGCCACGAGCGGTTTCGATCGAGATGACGCGGCCGTTATCAAAACCGCAGAATGCGACGCTGCCCGACACGACCGGCGCAGCCGTACCGCGCAAGGTGAGACGCGGAATTTGTTGATCTTCACGCCACAACTCGCGACCGTCCTCGAGCGAGAGTCCGAGCAGACGTCCTGCAACGGTTCGCACGATCACCGCATCGGCACCGACGGCCGGCGCCGCAAGAACCTCACCGCCGACTTTGGCGGACCATCGACGCGTGCCGGTTACGGCATCGAGCGCGATGATCTCACCATCGGCACTACCGACGACCACGAGCCCGCCACCGACACCCGGCCCACCCGACAAGGTCGAGCCCGTCTTGATTCGCCAGCTCACTTTCCCGGTGGCCAGCTGCAGCGCGACGACCTCGCCGCCACGACCCGCCGCAAACACCTGCTCATCCGACGCCGCGGGCGATAGTCCGCCGCGCATGACCTCGTCACCACCCCCGAGCGAGGTACTCCACAAACGTTCGACGCTGAGAGATTCTTTGAAGTCGACGAGCTCGGCGGGCGGGTCGATCTCTTTATCTTTGTCGCATGCCGCGAGCGCCGCGAACACCAGCACTGCGGCGATGAGCCGCGGAAAGCGTAACGAGAGTGTGTGGCGCGACATGACGGACTCCTTCAGCGCAATCATCAAGGCTTGGCAGGCGTCTTGACGCCGTCCGATTCGAGATCCCAAATCTTGAGGCGCAGGCCCTCGAGATCGACCGTGGCCGGACGTTCGCCGCGATCGCCCGCAGCGGCTTCGGCCTTGCGCCACGCCGCGAGCGCTCCTGCGCGGTCGCCCTTGGCAAGCAGCGCATCGCCCCGAACCTCATCGAAGCGCGCCGCGAAACCACCGGCCGTTGCCCCGTCGAGCGTCTTCAATGCAGCCTCCGCATTATTCTGCGCGATCTGCACGCGCGCCAGGCGGATGCGCGCCAACAACTGCAATTGCGGATCGTCGGCATCGGTCATCACGCGGGTGAGTCGCTCCGCGGCCTTGCCGAGCTCATTCGTATCGACATGGATCCGCGCCCCGAGCAAATCGCCCTGATCGGCATACGCGGAAGAGCCATATTCCGCGCGAAGCTCGTCGATGGCCTTGAGTGCCGCGACACGATCACCTCGCTCGAGCGTCTGAAGGATCTCGCTGTAGGCGACGCTCGCCTCGACATGACGCCGCTCGACATAACTCTCATACCAACGCCAGCCGGCAAGAGCCCCGAGGCCGATGACGACACCGGCGATGAGCCAAGGGCCGTTCTCGCGCAACCAACGCTTGACCCGCTCCCATTGCTCCTGCTCGTTGTAATAATCGTCGATCACGTTCGTCTCTCCTGCTCAGAATTCTTTGAACCATGCGTCGCCAACCACTGGTCGACGACCGATACCACGGAATGAAGGTTGATTTCGGTCGGTTCGCCCGCCCCTTCGCGCAGCGGCTTCAGCTGTACGACGCCACGCGCGAGCTCATCTTCGCCGAGGACCAACGCGAGCGGTGCGCCGCTGCGGTCGGCACGACGGAACTGAGCTTTGAAGTTGCCGCCACCGAGGTTGAGCTCGACGCGACGGTTCGACGATGCGCCGCGCAGCTCGTCTGCCAGCCGTATCGCCACGCGAACGGAGGCGTCGCCCTGAACCACGAGATAAATGTCGGTCGTCGGCGCCGCGGGCGCTGTGCCCGCTTGCTCGATCAGGGCCACGACGCGCTCCACACCCATCGCAAAACCGATAGCCGGTGTCGCCTCACCGCCGAGCTGCGTGATCAATCCATCGTAGCGACCACCCGAGCACACGGCATCCTGGGCGCCGAGGGCATCGGTGATCCACTCGAACACGGTTCGCGAGTAATAGTCGAGGCCACGCACGAGGCGCGGATTGACCTCGTAGGGAATGCCGAGCGACTCGAGCATGCCGCGAAGATCGTCAAAGTGCTGGCGACTCTCAGCATCGAGATACTCGGGAAGTAAGGGCGCACCAGCAATGATTGTCTGCATCTCGGGATTTTTACTGTCGAGAATCCGTAGCGGGTTACCCGCGAGACGACGCTGGCTGTCCCCATCGAGCTTGGCGTGATGGTCGTGAAAGTAACGCGTCAAGGTTTCGCGATAGGTGCGACGCGCCTCTGGCGTACCGAGCGAGTTGATCTGCAAACGCACTCGGTCGATACCGAGTCGTCGCCAAAACGCCGCCGACACCGCAATGAGCTCGGCGTCGATGTCAGGGCCCGAAAAACCAACGGCTTCGACGTCGATCTGATGAAACTGCCGGAACCGCCCCTTCTGCGGTTTTTCGTGACGAAACATCGGTCCGACGCACCACACCTTGTGTCGCGCGCCGCGCAGCATGCCGTTCGAAATCATCGCGCGCACGATACCGGCGGTGGCTTCCGGACGCAGGGTGAGACGCTCACCGCCTTTGTCCTCGAAGCTGTACATCTCTTTCTCGACGACGTCCGTGAACTCGCCGATGGCACGCTTGAAAAGATCAGTCTGCTCGACGACCGGGACGCGCATTTCTTCGAATGCATACGCGCTCAAAATTTCGCGGGCGACAGACTCGAGCCACTGCCATCGCGCAATCTCGCTCGGCAGAACGTCGTTCATACCCTTGACGGGCTGGATGAGCGACGCAGTCATCGCGCAGTCTCCGTGACGGGCACCGTCGATTTCACGAACGGCTGCAGATTCGCGGCGGCATCGACCGTGAAATAGGCCGTCGAGTTACGAATAAAACTCGAAGGAATCGCGATCGCTCGACCACCGACCTGAAGCGAGGCCGCATCAGCGCGACCGAGCAACACGCGCAATGGGCCGTCACCCGCTGCTCTGGCTTGCGCGCCTCGCGGCACGTTGTCGAAGTACAGTTTTTGACCCGCTACGTCGTAGATCTCGACCCAGCAGTCGGCGCGCACGTCGATGGCAAGCACCACACGGCCCGCTACCCCCGGCGTTGTCGCAGAGACCGGCGGCTCGACGACGGGCGGTGCAACGGCGGGCGGCGCAACGACCGACGGCTCGACGACCGCAGTCTCGTTGGTTGCGGTGGGCAGCTCGACAGAGGTCGAGGCGGCCTCCTCCGTCAGAGGCATCTTCTCAGCGGCAGGGATCGACGAGTTCGACACACCGGCGCCTTGGAGGATCCACCACGCCGCTACCGCGATAACGACGGCAGCGGCGACGATACCGAGTCGGCGCGCCCAGGCCTGCGAGTTGACGGCCGGTATCGGAGCACGAGGGATCTTCGTGAGATCGGGCGCTGCGAGCGCGACGCCCTCCGCGCTGAAGTCCGCGAGCAACTCGGCGGTCGGTGCGCCGATGAGATCTGCGTACCGACGGAGATGACCCTGCACGAACACGCGCGCACCGATTTCGGCGAATCGATCTGCCTCGAGGGCAATGATGATCGACTCATCGCAATGCAGACGCGCGGCGGCAGCAGCCGTCGTCAGACCCATGGCCTCGCGATACCGCGTCAATCTTTGGCCGATGGTGTCCTGACTCATGACGCCAGGGCTCCAGCGAGCTTCTCGCCGAGTCGAATGCGGGTTCGGTCGTTGACGCGACCCGCGAGCTGGCCACACGCCGCGTCGATATCGTCGCCGCGGGTACGGCGGATCGTCGCGAGCACCCCACGCTGAATCAGCTCGTCACGAAAACGCGTGATGACCGGCATGGGTGAGCGGCGGTAATCGGTGCCGGGGAACGGATTGAACGGAATGAGGTTGAGTTTCGCGGGCTTTCCTTTGAGGAGCCGCGCGAGCGCTCGAGCATGCTCGAGCTGATCGTTGACCCCAT
Source organism: Pseudomonadota bacterium (assembly GCA_041159695.1). Classification (GTDB taxonomy): domain Bacteria; phylum Pseudomonadota; class Gammaproteobacteria; order Steroidobacterales; family Steroidobacteraceae; genus UBA964. The sequence continues at coordinate 6,485 of JBEAXT010000122.1, read as the reverse complement.
CGAGCATGACGTACTCGAACGTGACACTACGGCCGTTCTGCTCGTCGATGTAGTGCCAGCAGGCATCGAGCAGTTCGGCGATCGGATGCTTACGATTGATCGGCACGAGCTCGTTGCGCAGCGCGTCATCGGGCGCGTGCAGCGACACGGCGAGCGCGCAGTTCACTTCTTCGGCGAGCTTGTACATGAGCGGCACGATGCCGGAGGTCGACAGCGTCACGCGTCGACGCGAAATATCGAAGCCGAGATCATCGAGCAGGATGCGGATCGCCGGCACGACGTTACGAAAATTGGCGAGTGGCTCGCCCATCCCCATGAATACGACGTTGGTGATACGACGTTCACCGCCCGGCTCGAATCCCAGTTCTTTGTTCGCAAGCCACACTTGACCGACGATTTCGGCGGTCGTGAGGTTGCGATTGAAGCCCTGCTGCGCCGTCGAACAAAAAGAGCAGTCGAGGGCACAGCCGACCTGCGAGGAGATGCACAGCGTGCCGCGGTCGACTTCCGGAATGAACACCATCTCGAACGCTTGGGTGCTGTCGGCACGCAGCAGCCACTTGCGCGTCCCGTCGGCCGAATCGTGACGCGAGACGATCTCGGGCGTACGAACTTCGGCCACCTCGGCGAGCTGCGCACGAAAATCACGAGCCAGATCGCTCATCGCGGCGAAGTCACCCTCGCCTCGCTTGTAGAGCCAGCTCATCAACTGACGCGCCCGGAACGGCTTGTTGCCGAGCGCAGTGACGAACGCCTCAAGCTCGGGCTTTTCGAGCCCGAGGAGGTTGGTTCGTACTGCGGCGGCTTCGGTCATGGCCATTAGGCGCGCGGGCAGATCTCGATACCGCGGAAGAAGTATGCGATCTCTTGCGCGGCAGTCTCGGGACCGTCAGATCCGTGGACCGTATTCGCTTCGATGCTCTGCGCAAGATCGGCCCGGATCGTGCCCGGCGCGGCCTTCTTGGGGTCGGTGGCACCCATGATCTCGCGGTTCTTGGCGATGGCATTCTCGCCTTCGAGCACCTGCAGCATGACCGGACCCGAGGTCATGTACTTGACCAGGTCCTTGAAGAACGGACGCTCACGGTGCACCGCGTAGAAACCCTCGGCCTCAGCCTGAGAGAGGTGAACCATGCGGGCGGCGACGACGCGCAGCCCCGCCTGCTCGAAGCGGCGATAGACCTCGCCGATGAGGTTACGGGCTACGCCGTCCGGCTTAACGATCGAAAAAGTGCGCTCCAGCGCCATGGGACAGTTCCTTGTAAAAGTGAAAGGGAAACGGGCAATCGCGTAGTTTACTCGCGGCGGGCCCCTGTCGGCAACGCGAGAGCGCGCGCAAGTGACTGGTCTGGAAGGGTTTTTTAGACGTTGAAGCTTTCTCCGCAACCACATTCGCCCTTGATGTTGGGGTTGCGGAACTTGAAGGCCTCGTTGAGGCCCTGCTTTACGAAGTCGACTTCGGTGCCGTCGATGTACGGCAGGCTATCCCGATCGACGAACACTTTGACGCCTTGATCTTCAAACACGATATCGGCCGGGGTGGTTTCGTCAGCGTAATTGATGACATACGCGAAGCCGGAGCAGCCCGTTTTGCGGACTCCCAAACGCAGGCCGATACCCTGCCCTCGGGTTCCGAGAAAACTGCGGACTCGATCCGCAGCCGCTGTCGTCAATGAAATCGCCATGATCTCCTCACCGTGCCCACCGACATTGTAAACGGTCGATCAAGATTGGCCAGCCGCGTCGAGCGCGGCACGTATCGCTTCTTCGACCCGTAACAGCCGCCCGAGTTTCGCGGTGGGCAACTGAAAGCGCTGCGCCCAGTCGCGCGGACCGCCGTCGGTGGGTGCGCCGATCGATCGACCCATCATGTCTACTCGTAACCATTCGAGGATTTGCGATACCCCGGGGCAGGTGGCCGCACGGAACTCGATCGCGGAAATCCGCTGCTGCGCATCGAGGCACAGGAAACAGCGGATTCGCGCGCCCTCACGAAGGCTGCCCGCCTCTCCTGCCTTCCAGCCCGAGCCCGCGGGGGCACCCGGCGCATCGCGCGCGCGTAACATCTCGATCGCCACACGAATGGCCGCGATCGCCGTCACGACATCGGGCTCGGTATTGAAGCGGCCGAAGGCGATACGCAGTGTCGATTGTGCAAGCTCCGTCGCGACACCTTGCGCGCGCAAGACGTAAGACGGTTCGCCGCTCGCGGAATCACAGGCGGCGCCGCTCGACACCGCGATCGTCGGCAAGGCGTCGAGCAAACTCTCGCCTTCGACCCCCTCGACGCTGAGCGAGACGAGTCCGGGCAGCCGATGAACGGGATGATCGTTCCAGCGCAGACCCTCGAGATCGGCGAGTCCCGCACGAAACTGCGCGGCGAGCGCTTCGAGGCGCGGCGCCTCGGTCGCTCGATGCTCGCGCACGCGCGCCGCAGCATGACCGAAGCCGACGATCTGATGCGTGGCGAGCGTACCAGGCCGAAGACCCCGCTCGTGCCCGCCGCCCCACATGAGCGGCTCGATCCAGGGTCGAACACGCGGCGATACCCAGAGCGCACCCGCGCCCTTCGGTCCGTAGAATTTATGCGCCGAGATCGACAGCAGATCGACGCCCAAAGATTCGACATCGAGACTCAGGCGACCCGCCGTTTGTGCTGCATCACAATGCAAGAAGACATCGCGAGCGCGACAGATCGCGGCGATCGTCGCGATGTCTTGCACCACACCGGTCTCGTTGTTGGCGTGCATGATCGATACACACTGTGTCTCGGGACGCAGCGCCGCCGCCACCGTCGCAGGATCGATGCGCCCGTCTCGCTCGGGTGTCAGCCAAGTGACCTGCCATCCCCGCTTCTCGAGTTGTCGAACGGGATCGAGCACCGCTTTGTGTTCGGTGCGGGAGGTCACGAGGTGACGGCCGCGATCCGCTCGACCCCGTGCGAGCCCCAGAATCGCGAGGTTGTCGGACTCGGTTGCGCCCGAGGTGAACACCATCTCCTCGGCGCGAGCACCGATGAGTGCGGCAACCTCGGCGCGTGCCGCCTCAACAGCGGCCGCTGCCGCCCGCCCATAAGCATGCGTGCTTGATGACGGATTACCGAGACCGAGCTCGCCTTCGAGCACCTCGGCCATGGCCGCTGCCACCGCAGGATCGATCGGCGTGGTCGAGGCGTGATCGAGAAAGATCGGCTTCACGGCTCAGGATTTCCCGGCATCGAATTATTTGATCGCGAGCCGGCCGGACGTCGGCGACCCTGAATCGCCGTGAAAATGCCCCGCAGGATATTCGCCTCGTTCTGATCGAGCTCGGCACGATTGATGAAGCGACGGATCCGCTCCATCAGTCGAGTACCGCTCGTCGTCCGATCGCGGAAGCCGACTTGCTCGAGCACTTCTTCGAAGTGCGCGTAGAGACGCTCCATCTCTTCGCCGGTCGCCAGCGGTATCGGGCCCGGCGCCGAGACATGCTTTGCTCCGCGCGCGCGATAAATTTCGTACGTGACGAGCTGTACCGCCATGGCGAGATTGAGCGAGGAGTACGCCGGATTCGCCGGGATGCGCAGCAGCAGATGCGCGAGCGAGAGTTCTTCATTGGTCAGGCCCGTGCGCTCGTTGCCGAAGAGCAAGGCGACGGGCCCGCGCAGACTCTCGGTCACGATTCGCTCCGCGCCATCGCGTACGTCGAGCACACGGATATTTTGATCGCGATCACGGGCCGTCGTGGCCACAATGAATCCGCAATCGGCAATGCCGTCTTCGAGTCGATCGAAGACCCGTGCTGTCTCGAGTACGTCGGTCGCCCCTGAGGCCCGAGCGCTCGCCTCGGCGTGCGGGAACTCCTTCGGACGTACGAGTACGAGCTTCTCGAGCCCCATGTTTTTCATGGCGCGCGCGACGGCGCCGATGTTGCCCGGATGGGAGGTCTCGACCAGAACCACGCGTATGTCGGCGGCGGTAACCATGTGCGTGGTATTCTACCGGCCTTTTCCGACGCTCTTTGCCAACATGCAGCCACTTCTCAACATTGCCGTGCGTGCCGCGCGTCGTGCGGCAGATCTCATCGTTCGTAGCCTCAACCGCCTCGATTCCCTCGAGGTGTCGAGTAAAGGGCGTAACGATTACGTGACCGAGGTGGACCGGGCTGCAGAGGCCGAAATTATCGCGACCATCCGTCGCGCCTACCCCGACCACGCTTTCCTCGGCGAGGAGAGCGGGCAGATCGGCTCAGGGCCGGTCGAGTGGATCATCGACCCGCTCGATGGCACCACCAATTTCATCCATGGCATGCCACATTTCTGTGTCTCGATCGGTGCCCGCATTCGGGGACGTATCGACCACGGGGTCGTCTACGACCCGATGCGGCAAGAAATCTTCACCGCCTCGCGCGGCGATGGTGCCCACCTCGAAAATCGTCGTATTCGCGTGAGCGCTCAGCGCGGTCTCGAGGGCGCCCTGATCGGTACGGGCTTTCCGTATCGCGCCAACACCGAATACCTCGACACCTATCTCGCTATGCTCAAAGACGTGATGCTGAACACCGCCGGCGTCCGACGCCCCGGGTCGGCTGCGCTCGACCTGGCATACGTCGCCGCGGGCCGAACGGATGGTTTCTTTGAAATTGGACTAGGGCCTTGGGACACCGCTGCAGGGTCGCTGCTCGTCGAGGAGGCCGGTGGCCGCATCGGCACACTGTCGGGCGGAGAGTTTAAGCAAGGCGGCAACATCGTCGCGGCCTCACCCAAAGTCTATGAGGCGATGCTCGCCTTGCTCGCGCCCCACCTCACGCCGAAGCTGCGTGAGGATTAAGGCACGATCGTCGTAAACAAGTAGACGGCGAAAATCACGAGATGCACCGTGCCCTGCAGGATGGTCGTCCTGCCGGTGCTGAACGACTGCGTACACACGAGTAGCGACAGAGCCAGCAAGACGATTTCGCGATCGCCGAGTCCAAGATCGAGCGTCCACCCCATCGCGATGGAAATCACGGCCAAAGTCGGGATCGTGAGCCCGATGGACGCGAGAGCCGAACCGAGCGCGAGATTCATGCTGGTCTGTAACCGATTGGCGCGAGCCGCACGAAACGCCGCGATACTTTCGGGTAGCAATACGATGGCCGCGATGAATACACCCGCTGCCGCCACCGGCGCGTCGATCATCTCCGCGAGCGCTGTAAGGTCAGGCGCCAGTGTCTTCGCGAGCAATACGACGGCGACGAGGGCGATCACCAAGAGGACGAACGTCCAGCCGAGCGGTGCTCGCTCGACATGCTCCACGGGCTGCGCGCTCGCAGCGAGCGCCTCATTCTCGGCCAGAATCTTCTCGTGGATCTCGTCGAGGAAGTAGTCTCGATGACGCACCGTCTGCACGAAGACGAACGCGCCGTACAGTACGAGTGAGACGAAGCCGACAAAAGCCAACTGCGACGTCGAATAGGCGCCACCCGAGGCCGATACCGTGAAATTAGGAAGCACTAAAGTGAGCACCGAGAGCGCGCTCAAGGTCGCGAGCGCAGCACTCACGCCACGCCGAGTGAACGTCTGCTCACCGTGCTGCCAGGCTCCGGCGAGCATGCACAAGCCCACCATCCCGGTGATGATGATCATGACCGCGGCGAAAACAGTGTCGCGAACGATTGTCGCCACCGGTGTGTCGGTGCTCAACATGAGTGAGATGATGAGCGCCACTTCGATGATCGTGACGGCGACCGCGAGCACCAGTGTTCCGTAAGGCTCACCGACGCGCTCGGCGATAACTTCCGCGTGATAGACCGCTGCGAGCACGGTCGCCACCAATGCAGTGACGACGAGCAGAAGGTTGAGCGTCTTGTCGAGAACGCCGCCGGAGACCCCGAGGATCAACGCGAGGATCGGCACCCAAGTCTGCCATCGCTTCAAAACATCGAGTTTCACGGGGCCAGCACCTCCAGCACCCCGACCGACGACACTACTCCCCTGCTCCCTTACGCTCGAGCGCATCGACGACGGCGGTTGTCACCATATCCGCGCCGACGTTGACCACGGTGCGCGTCATGTCGAGCAGGCGGTCTGCTCCGAGGATGATACCGATTCCTTCCGGCGGAATACCGAAAGTAATCAGAAGTCCTGCAATGATGGGTAAGGAGCCGCCGGGAATGCCTGCGGCCGCGACCGCGCCGAGCACCGCGAGCAACAACAGCGTGAGCTGCTCACCGAAACCCAAAGAAATCCCGAAGACTTGAGCGACGAACAAAACGACACAACCCTCGTACAGCGCGGTTCCCGCCATGTTCATGGTGGTGCCGAGCGGCAAGACGAACCCCGCCGTCGTCGGCTTGATACCGAGATCGTCTCGAGCCGACGCGAGCGCAGCAGGTAACGTGGCGTTACTCGAGCTCGTCGAAAAGGCCGTAATCAGTACGGGGCGGATCGTGCGCCAAAATTCCATCGGCCCGTAGCGCGAAAAGAGTTTGAGCCAGAGCGACATGGTGCCGAACAGGTGCAGCAG
>JBEAXT010000119.1:0-7990 GCA_041159695.1 Pseudomonadota bacterium | reverse complement strand
TCGGTTTAAACGCCTTGGCGTTGACCCAGGTCATGACGCCGTTTCGAATTTCGAGGCGAGGCACATCAGGGTCACTCGGCGCCGCAGTAGCTCGGGCCGATAGCATGGTGATCAAAACCGTGACCATAGATACCTTCGCAATCCAAAGCCCAGCCGAACGCGTGATACTCATCGACAGCCCTCCAGAGGTTAGGATAGCCGCAGAATCATAACGCCGAGATGCCGCTTCCGTGTCCACGCTCCATGGGTTGATGTCTGCCGCGATCGTTTATCTCGGGTTGATGGCAGTCACGGTTTCGCTCCGCGGGACACTGCCCGCACCGATCGGTCGTTTCTCGGCGGTCCTCGCTGCGGCGCTGATCCTCTTCGCCATCGAACATTTTGTGGGTCTCGGATCTTTGAGCGCGCTGTGGCCTCTGCTGACGGCGCTTGCGGCGTGGAGACTCTGGAGACGACGCGACACCCTATCCGATATCACCTACTGGCGCGATGAACTGCCTTTTCTCGGGGTGTTTGCGTGGGCGGCGCTCTGGCGAGGTCTGGATCCGGACATCGAGCCGACCGGCGAGCAAATCCCCAATCTCTATTTCATTTCTCAATATTTGAGCGGCGCCCGATTACCACCGCCCGATCAATGGTTCGGCGAAGCGCAGCAATTCGATTTCTATTATGCGTTTCAGCATTATTCCGCGGCACTCCTCGCACGCGTGCTCGAGCTGTCAGGCGGCCAAGCGATGAATCTCGCCTTCTGCCTGTTGTTCGGTTTTGCCGGATCGCTCGCGTGGTATGCGGCCAAAGCCTGGGGCGTCCCGCGCGCCGCGCGCGCACTGCTACTCGCGACAATCTTTGTAGGCGGCTCCGGTCTCGCGCCGCTCGTGCAAGTCTCGGTATCCATGCCGACCGACACCCCAGCCGAAAAAGCCTATGCTGCGAGCACTGCCATCTGGGCCTCGACGCGTTGGTCGGGAGTCTACGAAGAGCGCATCAATACGCCCGCTGGCGAGGCGATATTTAGGGATGAACGCTGGAATGCAAATGTGCAGAACTCGCCCGATCTGCCGCTCGAGACCTTTCTCTATTACACCTTGCTCGGCGATTTTCATCCGCCGCTTGGCGGCTTTTTGATTTTGATGTTCTCACTGGCGCTGATCGCGGCGCTGTCGCAACCGTTGGGGGAGACGCCCTCGCGTAGCACGCGCTGGATGACGGGTCTGCTTGCGGTTACGCCGGCACTCGCGCTCATCACCAACGCCTGGATCTTCCCGCTGCAGCTCGGTTTGGTGGCGCTATGGCTGATCGTGCGATGGCTACGGTTTAACGAGACGAACCTCGTGCTAGATGCTGCGCGAGGGGCCGTGGTGTCGGGTATTTGTATCGCGCCCTTCTTGGCGTCTTTTGCCTCGAGCGCGCTTTCGCCGAGCATTGAGGTCGTACCTGACATATATCGCACGCGCGTCTCGATTTTACTCGCGGTGTTATGGCCGGTCGGTCTGATTATCCTCTCGCTCGTCATCGCTCGAGTCCGCGACTACTGGGCGTGGACTCTCCTCGCCTTGATCATGGCGGCGGGCCTCGCATCGGAGTGGCTATTTTTTGATGACCCACTCTCTGAACGATATGACCGGTTCAATACCGTGCTCAAAGTATGGAGCTGGCTGTGGGTAGCGGTGCTCGTGGGGCTTGCGCCGATCGCGCTTGCCAGCCGTTCGATCTGGTCACGGCGCTTGAGCGCGGCGACGCTGACTCTCTTGCTGCTGCCCGGCGCGTGGAATGCCTCACGTTATCTTTGGAACGCCGAATTTCCGCATGCCGGAAAATGGCGTGGCGACGCATGGCTTCGGCAAGATGCGGCCCACAATCAACTACTCATGCATCTGCAATCCGTGCCTAAAGGCGTGGTCCTCGAGAACCCGCGACGCGAGGCTTACTCAAGTCATGCCGCCCTTGCGCTGTTTGCCGCGCAGCCGTCGCTCATCGGGTGGTGGGCAACGCAGAACGTCTGGCGCGGCGGCTCCGTGGCGATCGAGCGACGTGCCGAGCAGAGCCGGCAGTTATACGCAGGGACGCTCACTGACGCGAGAGTGTGGCTTGCCGAACATCGCGTGGATTACATCCTTTGGACTCGAGAGGATGCCACGACGCTCGGCCCTCGATTTCAGGCACTCAATGACGCGTTAGCCGCCGATTATGAGTTCAGGGCGTTTGAGACGGTCGGCGCGGTGCCGATCGGGCTCTGGCAGCGCCGCACGCTGCTTGGGGCAGTAGCGCCATGATCGATCTCAACGCACAGATCATACTCACCACGCTGCTCGTACTCGTGCATCTGATGGCGCTCGGGCTTGCGATCTCGCGGTTCATTCCGGATCTCATCCTCGCTCGGGCGGCGATGGTGCTCGGCGTGACGCTCGTGATGTTTTTCATCGAACACTTCGTCGGTCTTGGAGCGCTCGGCCTTGCCTGGCCCATCTCGAGCGGAGCGAGCCTTTATGTGATTGGACGGTCAAGACACCGACTCTTGAGTGAGCGCCCGATCTGGCAAGGCGAAATCGTTTTTCTTGTAGGTTTCGCTTGGGCTTTTCTTTGGCGCTACGGCTTTCCCAATATCTCGCCGAGTTCCGAGCGTCTTACCAATCTTTATTTCATTGCGAACTACCTGCCTGGCACGCGGCTGCCGCCCGTTGACAGCTGGTATCCCCCGCTAGCCTTCGATTTTTATTACGGCTTACAACACTACGGTGCGGCGCTACTCGCAAGATGGTTCGACCTCTCGCCGGCGCTCGGCTATCACTTTGGGTTCTGTATCGTGGTGGCACTCGGCATCTCGCTCGTTTGGGCCTTTGCCTCGGCGGTGCTCAAATCGACGGCGTTACGCGTACTCATCGTTGCGACCGTTGCCATCGGCGGCACGGGAGGGACCGTGTTCGCGCAGTGGGTCGTCGACACGCCGCCCGATACACCCGCCTACATCGACACCAACGATCGAATGTGGGGTGGTGCACGATTCGCGGGCGATTTTGACCAACGCGCCAATACGCCCCTCGGTCGCTCACTCTTCCCAAAGGCCGATAACGGTCTCGAACCGCGATCGTTACCAAGTGAAAACTTTGGTTATCAAATCGGGCTCGGTGACTACCACCCACCGCTCGGCGGGTTTTTTCTGTTGCTGCTCGCCATTGCACTGATGGGCGCCATCGAGGTGTCGGCGGGTCGAACCGCGGTGATCTATCAGGCGCTGCTCGGTCTCACGGTCTCCGCACAACTTGCGACCAATGCGTGGGTCTTTCCGTTACAGGGACTTTTAGTGCTGTGCTGGATGCTCTGGCGCCTCGAGCAACGGCGCGCTATGAGTTGGCTCGCCGTCATCGGCGGCGGATTTGGGGGGCTGCTGCTGTTGTATCCCTATCTGCAGGGCCTCTCGACAGGGCTCGGCGTGATCTCTCCGGCGCTGACTCGCGCGTCCGACTTCACGCCCGTGGGGTCGTTCGTCGCTACATTCTGGCCGGTACTGCTGCTTCTCGGGTTCGGGCTCGCGCAAGCCCGCGCCCGTTCGTTGTCGACGGTATTCGTGGTGGCTTTAGCGGTGATGCTGTTTGTCTCTGAAGTGTTTTTCATTGATGACCCGTCGGCCGACCGCTACGAGCGCACCAATACCACCCTGAAATGGTGGGGTTATCTCATCACGGCAGCGTTTGCCGGACTCGCCCCGCTCGTGCTCGCCGCAGGCCAATTCGTCACTCGAGCCGTGATCGTCGGGGCGCTGTTACTCGTGAACGTGCACCTGGTCGATCAATATCGTTACTGGATCACGCAAGACTCGACACACCGTGGCGAGCTCTCGGGCGACGGGGTGTACGCCAAGGATCCTCGTGTCGCGGGATTGATCAATTATTTGAAGTCCGCCGAACGCGGGATCGTGCTCGAGAACGTGACCTGTACCGCGTACTGCGACACTGCAGCCATTTCGATGTTTGCAGCAAAGCCCGTGCTACTCGGATGGCCCATGCACCAACAGACCTGGCGCGGTACAGCCTCGGGCGTCTGGCTCCTTCGCGATCAGATCGCGCGTTTCTACGGCGGCGACACACCCAACCCGTTGCCGTGGTTACGCGCGTCGTCGGTTCGCTACGTGTTGCTGACTCCTGCGGATGTTCGCGCGGGGAGCCGCTGGTCTCTCCTCCAAAACGCCTTGCAGGCGGATTTTCAGTGGGTCGAGTTCGGCCGAGAGGGCGACTCGCCCGTCGGGCTCTGGGTGCGCCGCGCACCGTAAGTCCAAAAGTGGTGCATCAAAAAATTAGTGGGGGCGACGAGGGCTGAGACGAAGAGCACACCGCCGAGCGGCGGCCAGCCCCACGCTGCGGCCGTTGCTCCAAGCGATGTCGCCATTACGAAACCTACGGCAGTGACGATCCCGTACTTAAAGGCGTTGTCACGCGTGGGTCGAGCACCGAAACTCCATAATGTATTGATCGCGTACGAGACTGCGGTTGCGGTCAAAAACGCGCACGCGTTCGCAAGCCCTGCCGATACACCCCCGATCATGATCAGCGCGATGGCCACTATCGCATGGACGGCAGTGTTACCCACACCCGTCAACACAAACCGCAGCGCGCGGCGCTTCATGAGGACGGGTCGGGGTACCGACGGCGAATGACGTAAAGCGGTCGCCGCTTTGATTCCATATAAGTGCGTGCGAGATATTCTCCGAGCGCACCGATGCCGATGAGTTGGATACCCCCGAAGAATGCGACCGCCACCATGAGCGAGGCATAGCCTGGCACATCGACGCCGTAGACCCACACTCGTATGACGACGGTGGCAGCGAAGATGAACGACGCCAGCGAAATCAGCGTACCAAGGTACGTCCACATCCGTAGCGGCGCGGCGCTGAAACTCGTGATGCCCTCGAGTGCGAAATTCCAGAGCTTCCAACTGTTGAACTTGCTCTGTCCCGCGCTGCGTTCGGGCCGTGAGTAATCGACCATGCACGAACGAAAGCCCACCCAGGCGAAGAGCCCCTTCATAAACCGCTGGGTCTCGGGCAACGCGTTGATCACCTCGACAACCGCCCGATCCATCGCACGAAAATCACCCACGTTCGCAGGCAGCGGAGGGTTCGAAATGGCGTTATGAAGACGATAGAACCAATCGGCTGTGAGACGCTTCATGAGGGGGTCGTGTGATCGATCGACGCGGCGCGCCAGGACGACGTCATAGCCGCTCTCCCATCGCTCGATCATCACCGGAATGAGCTCCGGCGGGTCTTGCAAGTCGACGTCGATCGGGATCACGACGTCCCCCGACGCTTCGGCAAGTCCGGCGGCTAACGCGGCTTCCTTACCAAAGTTTCGGCTAAGCTCGAGCGCACGGATGACGAGTGGAGCAAATTTTTTTTGCTGCTCGACGATGAGATCGAGGGTGTCGTCGGTGCTGCCGTCGTTGACGAACAGCACTTCGCCCTTGAGCCGTGGCGCTCCATCGAACACGGCCTTCACGCGCGTCAAAAAGAGCACGATGGCGCTCGCCTCATTGAAGACCGGCACGACCAGCGTCACCGTGACGGGACGATCGTTCACACGAGCTTGCAAAGCGCCACTCATGGGTTGATCACCAAATGGCCGATGGAATACATGCCGTCACCCTTGAGGGCCGAGACACGAACTTGCGTTGCCTTCATCGAGAGCGGTAGATCGGGCACCGAGAGTTGGCGCCTCGCAAGCCCCGAGCCCTCGATCGGCAACAGATCACCGATCGGAATATACCCGTCTGCCGTCAGAATCTCGACTCGGTAGGTGTCGTTATGATCGAGCGATAAATCGAGTGATCGAATGTCGATCGCCTCCGGTAAATCGATGAGCACATCCATCGTGAAAACGATGTTCCCCGGGCCATTCCAGATGCCCGAGGATTTCACCTGCTTCAACGACGAGAGCGGCACTCGAACAGCCTCATCCAGAACGGGCGCCACCTCATCGGACGCCACCGTCGGGGCCATCTCGACGTCACCTGAGTCTTTGGCGGCATACCAACGGATGCCCACCAGCAGTGCGAGCGCCGCCCAGGCGAGCCAAATCAGCCGATTCGTTGGCATCAGGGATTGAGCCTACGCAGAATCAGACGCGGACCACCGGGAAACAGCGACGCCTCGATCTCACGGATCATGGATTTTGAGTCGTACTCGACAACATGGCTCGACTCGACCGCGACCCCATCCACCTCACCTCGACAGGTCTGCCGCCACCCGAATCGATCCTCGCTCAATCGCCAGGCCGCCGCCGGTGTACAGCGGGCCCGACGGACGGGGAAGGCTTCCTGCGCATACCAGCGTTGCTCCTGTCCCTGCGCATTCAGCTCGCGTCCAGAGCTGTACTGACCAAAACCGCCGGGCATATTCTCGATCGAGATAAAGCTCTCGCCGTCCCAGGTGATGCGCATGTTGAAGTCGTTACGAAAGTAGACGGTACGCCCCGCCACCCTCATCGCATACACGCGATACTCCGTACCCGCGACGGACAACGACCACGCGAAGGCTTCGAGCGCTTTTTGATTCGCGGACTTGAACGGCCACAGGCTTTTGAGCGCATCGGGCTTCGGGATGCCAAGCGTGCATCCCGCGAGGATGATCGGCAAGGCCAAAGATATCAGTCGTACGACCCGTTTAATCATGGTCGGGTACCATCCGATCACGCGAGTTCTCGAGCATGTCGCCATGCGTCGGTCTCATCGACTCCCACAACTGTCCTGACCAATTCTCGATCATACGACCGCCGTCGCGGTTGATGGAGCGAAGAATAGTCCGAAAGGCACCGCGAGAGTTGCGGCGGCTATAGGCGTCGAGGGGGACTCGGAAGATTAAGCCCTTGTCGAAGCTCCCCTCACCGAAGACTTCGAAGGGTACATCGGTGAGCGTCGCGAAGGCGCCGATCGACCAGCCATTGGCGAAGCGTTTTTGGATTTCAAAAGTCGCACCCACGTCCTTGGCGAGATAGCGGCCGGCATGGATCACGACGTCAAAGTTATGGAAACCGGTCGCCCAGTAGCCACTGACATGCCCGATCACCGTCTTGTAATCACGCAAGCCGGACATCTTGTCGAACTCGCGCTGCTGTACCGCCATGACATTGACACCGAGCGCGAAGGGCAAGTCGGCTCGACGCCAGAGAACCTCGGCGCCAACACCCGAGTACATTTCTTCGAGGATGCCGCCGAAAGCTTGGTAGTAGAGATCGCGACTCAGCTTTCCGCGCTGCACGATCGCTAGGCGCTCGATCCCGCTGTCGCCTTCCTGAAGGTAGCGCTTCAAGTCCGTGCGCACCGGTGGCAGCTGAGAATTTCCGTCGCGTTTGATCCGATCGAATTGATTGGAGAGGCTCTGAACCCACTCGCCATCGAGCCCCCAGCCTCCGCCGAAATCGACGGCGCCCCGAAGGTTGACCGACGGCTGTACGATTAGCGGAGCATCGGGGTCGAAAAGATAGGTACGAAGATCGACGCCGACCGAGAAATCACTGTTTGGATACTTGAACTTTCGAAGCTGAGTAGGATGCGTAATCTCGATCGGACGATCGATGGTAATCGAGGGTGGCATCAACTCGTCGAGCGCGCGGGTACGGGCGGAGCGCGCGATCCGGACAGTGTGAGTCGGCAAAGCCAAGGAATCGCCCGTCAGCTCGACGGTATGCACCGTTCTCGGGGCGTAAAGCTCCACCAAATCCATGACGCGCCGAATGGCATCAGCCTCCATCTGATAGGTCATGTTGCTGTAACGCATGCGGAGGATGCCATCGCCCTCCTCACGCAATGCACGAAGTAAGACCCCAGAGGCCTCAGCGTCTCCCGCCATGCGCGGGAACCACCCAAATTGCATATCACGCTTATTGATCGCGGCCGGTGCATTCGTTGCACCAAAACCATTCGGGGGTTTGCGCGGGGACTCGGCGCCCGTATCGAGAGCCGCCGAGAGTTTGAGCGCGAGGTTGTTGCCCTGCTGCCA
>JBEAXT010000140.1:0-2698 GCA_041159695.1 Pseudomonadota bacterium | reverse complement strand
GACTCCCCGATTCCCGTCATTTCGCGCGCGAGCGTCGCGGCATCCGCTGTGTTGAGGTTAATTAACGCGGGGGCCACGCGCGTTGTCGGCGCGGCTTGGGCGAACGTGAACGGCACGGATTGAACGAGCACGACCGACAGAGCGCAGGCCGCGAGGATGGCAAAGAGGCGTTGCATGGGGATTCCTCCGATTCAGGTGACGCGGCGCCGGGAATGACGCCACGCGGCGGAGGCTATGCCTGCGGCCGTGTGAACCACGAGGAGTGAATCGACGCAGAGCGCCGAAGAATGAGATCAGTCCCGAATCGGAGAGGAGATACTCTCGTTGACGCGTTCGCGGAGATCTTTGCCCGGCTTGAAGTGCGGAACGTACTTGCCGGAGAGCGCCACGGCCTCGCCGGTCTTCGGGTTACGACCTTGTCGCGGAGGCCGAAAATGTAACGAGAAGCTGCCGAACCCGCGAATCTCGATGCGCTCACCCGTCGCGAGCGCATCACTCATGATCTCGAGGATCTGCTTAAGCGCCAGCTCGATATCTTTCGCCGGCAGATGCTTCTGCTTGGCGGTGATCAGTTCGATGAGTTCCGACTTCGTCATGACAACCCCGTGACGTCGTCAGGAGGGTCGCGGACCGAAAGCCCGTCCGCGACCCGCCCACTACACGTAACGACTTAGCCCTTGTCGCGATCCGAGTTGATCTGAGCCTTCAGCAGCTCACCCAAGCTCGTACCGGCCGTCGGGCCCGTCTGCTCGGAGCGATAGCTCTGTACGGCCTCGGCTTCCTCGCTGACTTCCTTGGCTTTGATCGAAAGAGAGATCGATCGTGTCTTGCGATCGACGCCCATGAACTTCGCTTCGATCTCATCGCCCGCCTTCAAGAACTGGCGTGCATCCTCGACGCGGTCGCGACCGAGCTCCGATGCACGCAGCTGGCCCTCGATACCGTTGCCGAGATCAATGATCGCGCCACGCGCATCGACGTCCTTGACGACACCGCGAACGATGCTGCCCTTCGGGTTGTCCGCGATGTAGCCCGCGAACGGATCTTTGGCCAGTTGCTTGATGCCGAGGCTGATGCGCTCACGCTCCGGATCGATCGCAAGCACCATCGCTTCGATGGTCTGGCCCTTCTGGAAGCTGCGAACCGCCTCTTCGCCCGGAATATCCCAAGAGATATCCGACAGGTGTACAAGACCGTCGATGTTGCCCGACAGGCCGATGAAGATGCCGAAATCGGTGATCGACTTGATCTGACCCGACACCTTGTCGCCACGATTGAAGTTCTCGGAGAACTCACGCCACGGATTGGGCACGCACTGCTTGAGGCCGAGGCTGATACGACGACGCTCTTCGTCGCAATCGAGCACCATGACCTCAACTTCCTGACCGGTCTGCACGACTTTGGCCGGATTGACGTTCTTGTTGGTCCAATCCATTTCGGACACGTGCACGAGACCTTCGACGCCGTCTTCGATCTCGACGAACGCACCGTAGTCGGCGATGTTCGTGACCTTGCCGAACACGCGAGTGTTAGGCGGATAACGACGATTGATGCTATCCCACGGATCGGCACCGAGCTGCTTCAGCCCGAGGCTGACGCGCGAACGCTCGCGATCGAACTTCAGGATACGCACCTCGACCTCGTCGCCCACTTTGACGACTTCAGAAGGATGCTTAACGCGCTTCCACGCCATGTCCGTGATGTGCAGGAGACCGTCGATGCCACCGAGGTCGACGAACGCACCGTAGTCGGTGAGGTTCTTGACCGTGCCGCGCACGACCGAACCTTCCTGGAGATTGTCCATGAGCGCACTGCGCTCGGCAGAGAACTCCTGTTCGACGACCGCGCGGCGCGACACGACGACGTTGTTACGCTTTTGGTCGAGCTTGATGACCTTGAACTCGAGCGGCTTATTCTCGAGGTACGCCGTATCACGCACGGGGCGGACATCGACGAGTGAACCCGGGAGGAACGCGCGGACGTGTTCGATTTCGACGGTGAACCCGCCCTTCACGCGCCCCGTGATGATGCCGATGACAATTTCGCCCTTCGAGAAGGCGTCTTCGAGGCGGGTCCAGGTGCGAGCACGCTTGGCCTTATCGCGGGAGAGCCGAGTCTCTCCGGTGCCGTCTTCGACGGAGTCGAGAGCAACCTCGACCATCTCACCGACCGTGACTTCGATCTCGCCTCGCTCATTCTTGAACTGTTCGACGGGAATGACGGCCTCGGACTTGAGACCGACGTTGACGATGACCATGTCGCTGCCGACATCGACCACGAGACCCGAGAGGATCTGACCCGGGCGAATACGCTGGCTGGCCAGACTCTGCTCGAACAGTTGCGCAAAAGATTCAGTCATTTGTTTACTCATGCGATGCAAAGGGCACCGCGCCTGCTGTCCCGATCGCCACGTTTCGTGGAACCACGGGGTTGACGACACAGCCGAGCGACGAGCACCCGGCCACCCAAAAATCCGATCGAAAGTTCCGTGAGGGTCAGCGCCAGAGGGCGCGCGAGCGTCCGAGTTCGATCACCCGTTCGACGATCTCGTCGACCGGGACACCGGTCGAGTCGATCACGAACGCGTCGGACGCAGGCCTGAGCGGTGCCACGCTGCGGGTTGAATCCCGCAGGTCGCGCTCGGCGATCTCCCGCGAAAGGGCGGCGAGACTAACACCAGAATCCTTGTCTTTCAACT
>JBEAXT010000127.1:0-6113 GCA_041159695.1 Pseudomonadota bacterium | reverse complement strand
GCGTTCGTTACGGAAGTATCGCCGCCTCGCGTAAGCCCGTAATCATTGAGGTTCGCAAGAGGTACTCGCGTGCCCGGACCGGGTCTGCTGCCGTGGCTTGGAGGCTGCGTAAGGTCTCGCGGCGTTTGACGGGGTCGCGCTCCTGCATGCGCGTCCGGTTCTGGTGGGCTTGGGCGATGATCTGCTGTTGAGCGATCGGTCGGCGCTGTCGATCGTACTGGTCGAGCAGGTCTTCCGACTCTCCGTGCCACACGCGGACGAGTTTGTCGCACAAGTTGAAGGCGTCGTGTAGGCCGCCATTCATGCCCATTCCACCGCTCGGGCTATTGAGGTGGGCAGCATCGCCCGCCAACACCACCCGACCCTTGCGGTAGTTGTCGACGATTCTTTGATGAATTCGGTACGGCCTTGATTCGAGCACCTGGTAGGGCTGTCCTGTTTGCACGATGCGCTGCAACTTGGCTTGGATGGATTCCGATGTGAGCGCACTCTCCGTCGACTCACCCTCGTCGGCGTAAAGACTCACGCGCCAAAGCTGAGGCAGGCGAAGCAAGCTGAACGTCCCCTCGACCGACCAGCAGTAATTGACATTCGAGAGCCCCTCGAGATGATCTTCGAAGCGAAAGGTTGTCGTCGCGAGTAGGGTGGTCTCGGGGTACGTGCTGCCCTCGAAACGCAGACCCGCCGCCTCACGCACTCGGCTGCGCGCACCGTCGGCACCGATCACCCAATCTCCGGTCAGGGTGTCGATTTCACCGCTTGTTCGGCGAACCTCGAGGGTCACACGCTGATCGGCTTGAACGACGTTGATGACCTCGGCACCTCGGCACAGCGTTACGTTGGGTAAGTGGGCGAGACGTGCCTCGAGAAGTTCGCACAGCACTTGCTGCTCGCACTGCAAACGGTAGGGATGGCGCGTATCGTCGGCGAGCACGCCCAAATCGAAAACGGCACGATCTCCCGATGGGTGCATCCGCACTTGCCAGGTGGGTGTCTTCAATCCCGCTGCGACGAGGGGTGCAGCAAGATCGAGTTGCTCGAGCAAATCGAGCGTCGGCGGGTGCCACGTGGAGGCGCGCAGATCGTGCCCACGTTCGAGCGTCGATTCGAGGAGCAGCACCGGAACATCGGCTCGCGCCAGCAGCGCGGCACAGGTGAGGCCGACCGGGCCTGCACCCACAATAATGACTCGGTGATCCATTGGTCGGAATGGTACACGGCCGCCCCGGGCGTGCGTCACGTGGACTGGTGGAGCGCGACTCCCGATGCGATGATCCGTCGCGTGCAATCGGTAAGCCAAAACACCGCTCGATGGTGGACGCAGAAGCGCTGGTGGGTCGCCATCATGCTTTGCGCCGTCACGATGATCGGTTATATCGATCGCCTGGCGCTGTCCGTTGCGGCGCCGCTGATCCGTAGCGAGTTCGGCTTCAGCAACGAACAGTACGGGTTTATCACCGCGGCCTTCCTCGTGACGTATGCCGCCGGTCAGTTGCTACTCGGTCCGCTCATCGATCGGTTCGGCAGCAAGCGCTCGCTCTCGCTCGCGGTATTTTGGTGGAGCGTAGCCTCGGCGTTGCATGCCTTAGCGCGCGGCGTCTGGGGATTCTTTGCAGCGCGGGCGATGCTGGGGATCACAGAGGCGGTCAACTTTCCCGCCGCGTACAAGGTGGTCGCCGAATGGTTTCCGCGGGCCGAGCGCAGCATGGCGAGCGGCTTCATCACGGCGGGGACGGGTCTTGGCGCCATCGTCGCGCCGCCGCTCATCGCCTTGATCATTGGTGTCTTCGATACCCTGCATGCACGCGGGCTATCGCCCGTGCAGGGCTGGCAGGCCGCGTTCATCATTCCCGGTGCGCTGGGTTTCGTCTGGGTGTGGCTGTGGAATCGTCACTTTCATTTACCCGAGGTGGACCCCGCACTCGATACTGACGAGCGCGCACTGATCCTCGCGGAGCGGCCTGCGGAGCCGGCCGAGGTACCCCACTCGACCCGCTCGATGCGCGGAGAGCTGCGCGGATATTTTGGGCAACTGCGCTATTGGTTCTCGTACCGCCAGACTTGGGGTCTCGCCTTATCGCGCTTCACGGGAGATGGCGCGTTCTACTTTTTGGCGTTTTGGATTCCGAACTACTTGGCCGACGAGCGCGGATTCGGTTTGGCACAAATCGCGTGGGCTGCGGCGATCCCCTTCATTTTTGCTGACCTCGGTTCGCTCGCCGGGGGCTATGCAGGGCAGCGGTTGATCAAATCTGGTCTCTCGGTGGATGCCTCGCGCAAGGCGATGATCTGGACGGGCGCACTGTTGGCACCGTTGGCGCTGCCTGCGGTGTACGTCGACTCCCCGGCACTCGCCGTGCTGTGCATGGGGCTCGGTATATTCGGCATTCAAGTCAAGAGCGCATCGCTCTTCACCGTCCCGGCCGATATTTTTCCGCCGGCGGCCGTCGGCACGGTGTGGGGTGCGAGCGGCGCCGCGGGCAGTCTCGCGGCGGCACTGTCACAGCCCGTCATCGGTTGGACGATCGATCACTACTCGTACGAGCCGGTCTTTGTCGTCGTGGCGTCGATGCACATCGTCTCTGCGCTCTGCGTTATGCTTCTCGTGAGAAAAATCGAGCCGATCGCGCTTCGTCATTGACCCTTTAAATTGATGTATCCGAGAAAAGCCTCAATGAAAAAAATTGTTACGTTTGTTGTCGCGATGGTTGTCGCAAGCTTCGCGTTGGCGGCGGTAGCACAGCCCGCATCGATCACCACGGAGCGCTACACCCTCAAAGTCGAGTCGCTCGCGAGCGGCCTCGTACTCCCGTGGAGCGTGGCGCTGCTGCCCGATGGACTCATACTCGTGACCGAGAAACCGGGGCGCTTGCGCGTCCTGCGTGGGGGCATGCTGTTGCCGAATCCGGTGTCGGGCTTGCCCGAGGTGACGGTACGCGGTCAGGGCGGTCTGCTCGATGTCGTCGCGCATCCAAACTACCCTCAGAACAAACTCATTTATTGGAGCTATGCCGCTGGAGCGGGCGGTGAAGTCGGCACCGATGTGGCGCGCGGTCGACTGTCCTGTGAGAGAGATGCCTGTAGCGTCTCGGATGTGAAGGTCGTCTTCAGCCAGACGCCAAAGTCCACGGCAGGACAACACTTCGGTTCTCGACTCGTGTGGGATCGGAAGGGGAATCTTTTTGTCACGCTCGGCGACCGAGGGCGCCAAGACGAAGCGCAAAATCTTGGTAACCATCTCGGCACGGTGCTCCGCATCACCGACTCGGGCGGCATCCCCGCCGAAAACCCCTTCGCCAAGCGCGAAGGCGTGATGCCGGAGATCTTCACGTACGGCAACCGAAATGTGCAGGGCGCAGCGCTGCATCCGCGTACGGGCGAGCTCTGGGCGCACGAGCATGGCCCTCAGGGCGGTGACGAGCTCAATATTTTGCGGTCGGGTCGCAACTACGGCTGGCCCGTGATCACTCACGGCCGCACCTACGGCCTCGGACGCACGATCGGCGAGGGCACTGAGCGCGAGGACATCCCCAAGGCGCTCAAAATTTGGTTGCCGCAATCCATCGCTCCTTCGGGTCTCACGTTCTACACGGGCAATCTTTTCCCGCAGTGGCGGAGCAGTCTTTTCTTGGGGTCTCTGCGTGAGCAGATGTTGATTCGTCTCACCTTGGACGGTGATACCGTCACGGGCGAGGAACGAATCAGCGGACTCGGCAGAGTCCGCGATGTCCGGGAGGGCGCTGACGGCGCGATATACGTGCTGTCGGAGTCCGCAGGCCAGCTGTTTCGGCTGACGCCCTCAACGCCTTAACAGGAGCGTTTGCGAGCTGCCGACAAAAATTTAGGCCGCCGCGGGCGCTGAGCTTCGGATCAGATAATCGAATGCGCCGAGTGCGGCCTTGGCGCCATCGCCTGCCGCGATGACGATTTGCTTGTAGGGTACGGTCGTCGCATCCCCGGCGGCGAAGACGCCGTGGGCATTGGTGGCGCCGTGATGATCGACCACGATCTCGCCGAAGCGTGAGAGCTCGATCGTCCCTTTCAAAAATTCGGTGTTCGGCACGAGACCGATTTGCACGAACACACCCTCGAGCACGAGCTGATGCGACTCACCGGTGCCTCGGTCTTTATAGGTGAGGCCAGTAACAGTTTTGCCGTCGCCGTGAATTTCCGTCGTCTGGGCATTGAGCACGATCGTCGTGTTGGACATGCTCTTAAGCTTGGACACGAGCACGGCGTCGGCTTTGAGCTGATCCGCAAACTCGACGACCGTCACATGTCCGACGACACCCGCGAGGTCGATGGCCGCCTCGACGCCGGAGTTGCCTCCACCGATCACGGCGACGCGTTTCCCTTTGAAAAGCGGACCATCGCAGTGCGGGCAGTAAGCGACGCCGCGATTTCGGTACTCCTGCTCGCCCGGTACGTTGACGTTCTTCCAGCGTGCGCCCGTGGCGAGAATCACTGAGCGCGAGCGCAGTACGCCACCATGGCTCATCGTGACCTCGACGAGATCCCCTGGCTTCGCCGGTGGCGTGATCTTATCGGCACGCTGAAGATTCATGATCTCGACGTCGTAGTGACGCACGTGCGCTTCGAGGTCGGTCGCGAATTTCGGACCGTTGGTCTCAAGCACTGAAATGTAGTTCTCGATACCAAGCGTATCGTTGGTCTGTCCGCCGAAGCGTTCGGCAGCAATGCCGGTGCGAAGACCTTTGCGCGCCGCATAGACTGCTGCCGCGGCGCCAGCAGGACCACCGCCGACGATCAATACGTCGTAGGGCGCCTTGGCATCGATTTTTGCTCGCTCTTTTTCGGCACTGTTGGAGTCAAGCTTGGCGAGAATTTCTTCGAGGCTCATTCGCCCCGAACCGAACAGCTCACCGTTGAGGAATACCATGGGCACAGCCATGACCTGACGGGCCGTCACTTCATCCTGATAGAGCGCACCGTCGATCACGACGGTTTCGATGCGCGGGTTGAGCACCGCCATCAGCGTCAGTGCCTGTACGACATCGGGGCAGTTGTGACAGGACAGTGACATGAACACTTCGAACCGCAGCGGGCCGGACAGACTGCGGATCGTCTCCAGGCTCGCATCGTCGGCCTTCGGTGGATGTCCGCCGCTCCAGAGTAGTGCGAGGACCAGCGATGTGAACTCGTGGCCGAGCGGCACGGCCGCAAAGTGCAACGCAGAGTCCGTACCCTGACGACGGATTTGGAACGATGGACGGCGAGCATTTTGACCGTCCAGCCTGACCGACACGTTGTCGGTCAGGCTGGCGATCGTCTCGAGCAGAGTGCGCATCTCCTGCGCACCCTGCGACTCATCGAGAGACGCGATCAGCTCGACGGGCTGGACTATCTTCGTGAGATAGGCCCGCAACTGGGACTGGAGAGCTTCATCGAGCATCGCGACTATCCGATGAGTGGAGCGGCATTTCTTAGATCTTGCCGACGAGATCGAGTGACGGCTTCAGCGTCTCCGCACCCGGAGTCCACTTGGCCGGGCACACCTGGCCCGGGTTCTTGGCGACGTACTGAGCGGCCTGAACTTTGCGCAGGAGCTCTTTGGCGTCACGGCCGATACCGTTGTCGTGGATCTCGCAAATCTTGATCACGCCTTCCGGGTTGATCACGAAGGTGCCGCGCAGCGCGAGGCCTTCTTCTTCGATCATCACGCCGAAGTTGCGGGTGATCGCGCCAGTCGGGTCACCGACGAGCGGGTACTGAACCTTGCGAATCGTGTCCGAGGTGTCGTGCCACGCCTTGTGCGTGAAGTGCGTGTCGGTCGACACGCCGTAGATCTCGACGCCGAGTGACTTGAAGGTAGCGTAGTTGTCGGCGAGATCACCCAGCTCCGTCGGGCAGACGAAGGTGAAATCGGCCGGGTAAAAGAAGAACACGGACCACTTGCCCTTGAGCGACTGGTCGGTGACTTCGACGAACTTACCGTTGTGGTAAGCGGTGGCTTTGAATGCCTTGACGGCGGTATTGATCAGGGACATGTGACTTCCTATCGATAGTGGAGAAGGTTGCAACGCGCCACACTCCGGCAGCGCGGCGCGAATGATGGGCCAGAAATCCGGTTTTGCCCAATCGATAGATCAGAT
>JBEAXT010000097.1:0-4994 GCA_041159695.1 Pseudomonadota bacterium | reverse complement strand
GAGGCGCTCGAGACCAGCACCGGTGTCAACCGAAGGCTTCGGCAGCGGCGTGAGAGTGCCGTCGGATGAACGCTCGTACTGCATGAATACAAGGTTCCAGATCTCGACGTAGCGATCGCCGTCTTCGTCGGGCGAACCCGGCGGGCCGCCCGGAATGTGTTCACCGTGATCGTAAAAGATTTCGCTGCAGGGCCCGCAGGGGCCGGTGTCACCCATCGCCCAGAAGTTCGATTTCTCGCCAAGACGCGTGAGCCGATTGGCGGGAACGCCGATTTCTTTGATCCAAATGTCGGCGGCTTCGTCGTCGTCTTGGTAGACGGTCACCCAAAGGCGGTTCGGATCGAGCTTGAGTGCGCCCGTGACGAAGTCCCAAGCGAAGCGGATGGCATCGCGCTTGAAATAGTCGCCGAACGAGAAGTTGCCCAGCATCTCGAAGAAAGTGTGGTGACGTGCGGTGTAGCCGACGTTCTCAAGATCGTTGTGCTTGCCACCCGCGCGCACGCAACGCTGCGAGGTGGCGGCGCGGACGTAGTCGCGCTTGTCTTTGCCGAGAAAGACGTCCTTAAACTGCACCATACCGGCATTGGTGAAGAGCAGAGTCGGGTCATTGCCCGGGACGAGAGAACTCGAGGCAATCACGGCATGGCCGCGAGCCTTGAAGAATTCGAGGAAGGCGCGTCGCACGTCGGCGGCGCTCATGAAGGGCGGTTTGCCCGGTTTAGCTGTGCTCATCGGCGGGATTTTCGAGTGTCTCGGGGTCCTGGCCCAGTGCCAGCCGGATATGATCCGATGAAAAGCCCCGATACTGCAAAAATCTCGCCTGCTTACCTTTTTCGGCCCACGTGGCGGGGGCCTTTTGACCAAATTTCCGTGCTCGGACCTCCCGACAGAGGGCGACATAGTCCGGGCCGGCCTCGAGGGCGGCCTCGATGGCCTCGCTGCCGAACCCGATCTGCCGTAACTCTTGACGCATGCGGGCTGGCCCCTGCCCCCGGGCCGTATGAGCCCGAACGAAGTTCTCGAGGTAGCGACCGTCGTTGAGCAAGCGCTCGAGGCGAAGGGCGTTTAGGGCCTCGTCGATGGCGCCCGCGGTATAACCCTTGGCCGAGAGCTTTTGGGAGAGCTCGAAAGACGAGTAGTCACGACGGCCGAGCAGCAGGAGTGCTGCCCGGCGCGCGGACTCGGGTTGATCGGGGTGGTCGGTCAATCCTTGGAGGACTCGGCCGCCGCACGCGCCGGCTTGACGACCAGCAGCTTGGCGCGGACCTGATCTTCGATTTCACGGGCGATTTTGGGGTTGTTCTTGAGGAACTCGCGAACGTTTTCCTTGCCCTGGCCGATGCGCTCGCCTTTGTAGGAGTACCACGCGCCCGACTTCTCGATGATGTTTTGTGCGGCGCCGAGTTCGATGATTTCGCCTTCGCGCGAGATGCCCTCGCCGTACATGATTTCGAATTCGGCTTCGCGGAACGGCGGCGCGACCTTGTTCTTGACGACTTTGACGCGCGTCTGGTTGCCGGTGACTTCTTCGCCATTCTTGATGGCACCGATGCGTCGGATGTCGAGACGGACCGACGAATAGAACTTGAGGGCGTTACCACCCGTTGTGGTCTCGGGGTTACCGAACATCACGCCGATCTTGAGGCGGATCTGGTTGATGAAGATGACGATGGTGTTCGAGCGCTTGATATTGCCGGTGAGCTTGCGCAGCGCTTGGGACATGAGGCGCGCATGCAAACCGACCTGCAACTCGCCCATCTCGCCTTCGATTTCGGCCTTGGGGGTAAGTGCGGCGACGGAGTCGACGACGACGACATCGACGGCGCCCGAACGCACGAGCATGTCGGTGATTTCGAGGGCTTGCTCGCCGGTGTCCGGCTGGGACACGAGCAGGTCGTTGACGTTGACGCCGAGCTTTTCGGCATACACGGGATCGAGCGCATGCTCGGCGTCGACGAACGCTGCGGTGCCGCCGTTGCGCTGGATTTCAGCGATCACTTCGAGCGTGAGGGTGGTTTTACCGGAGGACTCCGGTCCATAGATTTCGACGACACGGCCGCGCGGCAAACCGCCGATGCCGAGCGCGATATCGAGACCGAGCGAGCCGGTCGAGACGGCTTCGACGTCGTACGCGGCCGAAGCGTCGCCGAGGCGCATGACGGAGCCCTTGCCGAATTGTTTTTCGATTTGGCCCAGCGTTGCCGAAAGGGCTTTCTTGCGGTTGTCGTCCATGAATCCCCCACGAAGGAAAACTGAAAAAAGAAGAAGCGGAGTGGGCGGAATTATCCCACACGCGAACCGTCGTGGAAGCCTTTAAATCCAGATGTTTGCGTTTATTTCGCGCACCGTTCACGCGATATACAGGAACGCTCAGGAGGCACTACTGTATAAACCGCGCAGCGCGAAGACGACCGCCTTGCGACGCACCGAATCACGATCGCCGCGAAAGCGTTTGACGATGGCCTTGACGGCGATGCCGCGCCCGCGCCGACGTGCGAATGCGAACCACACGGTACCGATCGGTTTTCCCGGGACCGCGCCACCGGGACCGGCAATACCGCTGATGGCGACGGCCACATTCGCACCGCTACGACGCAGTGCACTCCGCACGAGCGCGGTGACGACGGGTTCACTCACCGCGCCGTGACGCCGTAAGACGCCGGGCGACACGCCGAGATCACGCTGCTTGGCCTCATTGCTGTAGCAGACCCAACCCGCGATGAACCAATGGGAGCTACCGGGAAGATCGGTGAGCGCCTTGGCGAGCCAGCCTCCCGTACACGACTCCGCGGTCGCCACGGTTTGACCCGTGGCACGCAATCGGTGCGCGAGGCGTCGGATGTCCCGTTCCATGAGGACCGGGACGATAGCAGATCAGCCGGAGGCCGAAGACGCCTCAGCGGGTGGCGCCGGCGGACGCTTCTTGAAGACGAGCTTACGGATGATGACGCCGCCTTGATCGGCACGCTCGAGCACGAGATCGACGTCGCGATCTTTGACGCTGTTGACCATCGCACGCTCGTTCGACGCGGCCTCGAAGGTCTTCATGAAATTGTAGAGTCCGCTGAAGAGCCCGACGACCGCCATGACACTGCGCGTGTTCGAAGCATTCTGGGGTTGGACGATGCCGACGTTACCACCCTCTTTACGCAGCGCCGCCAAACGCCGCTCGATGCGCGGCGGAATCGCATTGGGAGATACGGGCGAGTAGAACTCCACCTCGACACTGGCGTCCCCCGCTTTCTTGAGTTGGGTGTTGAGATCGTCGTCGAAGGCCTCGAAGTCGAGGAAGCTGACGACGATCGGCGGACGGGCGGGCGCGACGGGTACGACCGGAACGGATTCGGGTTCGACGGGCTTGGTGACGATGTCTTGATCGGCGGCGCGCGCAACGGCTTCTTGCGAAGCGCTCGTGGCGAAAGGTGCAGCCCATAGTGCAATGAGCGCGAGGGCGATCGTTTGGGTCTTCGACATGGTGACACTCCCTGAAATACTGACCGACATCTTTCGAGTGTTGTATCCCCGGAATTATGTTGCCGTCAAATAATCGGCTCCCCGGAATTGGGGAGTCTGCGGCCGGGGAGGTAAACTCGCCGACCTCTTATCCTGAGCGCCGATGATGACAGCGTCCGCCGACCATACCCCGGTCATGCAGCAATACCTTCGACTGAAGGGACAGCATCCTGATGCCCTGCTCTTCTACCGAATGGGCGATTTCTATGAGCTGTTCTTTGATGACGCTCGACGGGCGGCGCAGCTCCTCGATATTACTTTGACGGCACGCGGTCAATCCGCCGGCGCCCCTATTCCCATGGCCGGCGTACCCGCCCATGCGGTCGAGAACTACCTCGCCCGACTCGTTCGCAAGGGCGAGTCGGTCGCCATCTGCGAACAGATCGGTGACCCGGCGAAATCAAAGGGTCCCGTCGAGCGTGCAGTCGTACGCATCGTGACCCCGGGCACGGTGACCGATGCGGCGTTGCTCGATGAGCGACGCGAGACGTTGATCGCGGCACTGATGCCACTCGCGGCCACGAGCGACGCACCACTCGAGGGACGCTTCGGCCTCGCCTGGCTCGACCTCGGTGCCGGCCGATTTTCCGTACTCGAATCGAGCGGTGTGCACCACCTCGCCGCCGAACTCGAGCGCCTGCGCCCCGCTGAGCTCTTGTTACCCGAAACCTTGAGCGTCGCGCTCGATCGCGCGATGCCGGAGATGCTGGTCGCTACGCTGTCTCCGTCGATACGCCGCGCGAGACCGCCTTGGCATTTCGAGGACGAAACAGCCACCCGAACACTCGCCGAGCAGCTCGGCACCCTCGACCTGCGCGGTTTCGGCGTCGAGTCGATGCCGCTCGCGGTGAGTGCTGCAGGTGCACTGCTGCAGTACGTCAAAGAAACGCAGCGGACGGCGCTGCCGCATTTGCGCGCGCTGCGAGTCGAGCGGCGCGAGGCGACACTACAAATTGATGCCGCGACGCGACGCAACCTCGAAATCGACACCAGCACGAGCGGGCGCGAAGAGGCAACGCTCGTCGCGCTCCTCGACAGCACCGTCACGGCGATGGGCGCACGCGCCTTGCGACGACACATCAATCGACCCGTCACCGATCACGACGAGCTGCGTCAAAGATTGAGCGCGCTAGACGAACTCATCGATGCAACTCGCTACGAACGTCTACGCGAGGCCTTGAAGCCGATCGGCGACATCGAGCGCATTCTCGCCCGCGTCGCATTGCGCTCAGCACGACCTCGCGATCTAACCGGATTACGCCTCGCTCTCAACGCCCTACCGACGCTGCGCGCGTTCCTCATCACCCTCTCCTCGGTGCGTCTGACAGCGCTCGCGAGCGCAGTATCCGATCATGCGTCTGATGCCGATCTGTTGCAGCGCGCGATCGCCGAAGAACCTTCAGCCATGCTTCGCGATGGCGATGTGATCGCCACCGGCTACGACGCCGAGCTCGATGAGCTGCGCCGAATCTCTACCGACA
>JBEAXT010000146.1:0-17082 GCA_041159695.1 Pseudomonadota bacterium | reverse complement strand
AAAAGCCGAGGATGACGAGCGCCGGAATCGTGAAGATCACGCCCGAAGCGATAGACGATCCTGCGGATGCACCGGTCTGTACGATGTTGTTCTCGAGAATGCCGCCGCCTCCGAAGAGGCGCAGCACGGCCATCGAGACCACTGCCGCCGGAATCGCCGAAGCGATGGTCATCCCGGCAAACAGACCGAGATAGGTGTTCGCCGCAGCGAGGATCATCGCGAGAACAATCGCGAGGACTACCGCCCGCAGCGTCAGCTGCGGCGGCAGCGCGTGATTGGAAGGACTCACGAAACGCCGCCCATCCAACGCCTCACGATCGGACTGATGAGCAGCAGTACGATGGCCACCACCATGCCGAACCAGAAGATGTCGAGATACTGACCCGGCATCGCCGCGACGTTCTCGGCATCGAACTCACCGGCAATACGGCCGGCGATGAGATTGCCGAGCGATGCCGCGAGAAACCAGATGCCGAGGCTTTGCCCGACGAAGCGCTGAGGGACGAGCTTGGTCACCGACGAGAGCCCGACCGGTGAAAGGCAAAGTTCACCGAAGGTGTGCAGCAAGTACGTGAGCACGAGCCAATATGCTGCTGCGGGAAGGCCTTCGGTCACGATCCGTGCGGCCACGAACATCGCGAGGAACCCGAGCGCCATGCCGATCAGACCCAGCGCGAATTTCACCGGAGTCGAGGGGTCGAGGTTCCGACGGGCGAGCGATACCCACATTGCCGAGAACACCGGCGCGAACACTACGATGAAAATTGCATTGAGCGACTGGAACCAACCCGCAGGAATCGTGAAGGTCCCGACGACGCGATCGGTGTAGCGCTCGGCAAACAAATTCAGCGATGAGCCGGCTTGTTCGAAACCCGACCAGAAGAGCGCGCTTGCCATGAAGAGCACGATGAGAACCAGCACACGCTTCTTTTCGATGACATCGAGGCCGGCCACGAAAAGCAGATAGAGAAAGAACAACACGGCCATCGAAATGATGACCACGATCCCGTAGTCCGAGAGCTGAATCGGCGAGACTTGCACGACACCGAGGAACGGTAGAGCGATGAGCGTGGCCGTGATCGCCGAGCCGATCCACAGACTGCGCCATGCAACGGTCGAGTTCGTATCTGCTGCAACGTGCGGACGCGCACCTGCACCACCGAGATGATGACGCGTGATGATGAACTGCAGTACGCCGAGCGCCATGCCGACGCCGGCGGCCATGAAACCGACGCGCCAGCCATAAACCTGCGCGAGCCAAGCGGTGATCAGCGGGCCGATGAACGCACCGATATTGATGCCCATGTAAAAGATGGTGAATCCCGCATCACGTCGGCCACCGCCCTCCGGGTAGAGTTCCGCAACGAGAGCGGAGATGTTCGGCTTCAGCAGTCCTACGCCGAGGATGATCACGATGAGCCCCAGGTAGAACATCTGCGCCGTCTGCGATAACCATAGACCGAAGCTGCCTAGCGAGATCAGGATGCCTCCATACAACACGGCTTTCTGTGCGCCGATGAGGCGATCAGCCACCCATCCGCCGGGCAGGGCTACGACATACACTGCAGCGGTATAAAGACCGTAGATCGCGGTCGCCGTTTTGTCGTCGAGCCCCAAGCCTCCGCGCGCGATGGCGTCGACGAGGAAAAGCACGAGCAGGGCGCGCATGCCGTAGTAGCTGAAGCGCTCCCACATCTCAGTGAAAAACAGCGTGGCGAGTCCACGCGGATGACCGAAAAAACTCTTGGTGTTGTCCATCTCTCTCCCCTCTGATTCTTCTTAGATTCTCGTTATGCCGGCTGTCGCATGCGACTCATGAGTCGCGCCATGACGAGACCCCCTTCGTATAATAGATACATCGGGACTGCCATGATCGTTTGCGAAATGGCATCGGGCGGCGTCAGTAGTGCAGCGACGACGAAAATACCGATGAGTACATAGCCGCGAATCTCGGCCAGCTTTTCGACCTTGACGAGCCCGGTGAGCACGAGCAACACCACGACCACGGGCACTTCGAACGCGAGACCGAAGCACAGGAACATGGTCAGCACGAAATCCATATAGCTCGTGATGTCGGTCATCATCGTGACGCCTGCGGGCGTGGTGTTCGCGAAAAACTGGAACATCACTGGGAATACTGCAAAGTAAGCGAAAGCGATTCCGGCATAAAAAAGAACGATCGACGACACGAGCAATGGCAGCGCAAATTTCTTTTCGTGGCGATAAAGCCCCGGCGCAACGAACGCCCACACCTGATACAGCACGAAGGGCATCGCGACGAAGAGCGCGACGAAAAACGCCAACTTGAACGGCGTCATGAAGGGTGAGATCACGCTCGTAGCGATCAGCGATGCGCCTTTCGGCAACTGCTGGATGAGCGGCTGGGCGACAAAGGTAAATACTTCGTTCGCGAAGAATGCGAGCGGTATGAACACCAGGATGACTGCGAGGAACGCGCGCAGCAGTCGATCACGCAACTCAAGCAAGTGCGAGATCAGCGTGCCCTCCGCGAGTTGCTCAGGTTCTTGGCTCATTCGGCGGCGTGTCGGACTGGATTTCGTTGGTGCTTGCAGGAGGTGACGTCGGCGACGGTTCGGGCGGCGGAGCACTACGCTGCCGATGGATCTCTGCAGTTTCGTCCTCAAGCTGTTCGCGGAACTGGCGCGCCATCGCGCGGGCGCGACCCATCCATCGCCCGATTTGGCTGACTACTTTGGGAAGTTTCTCAGGGCCGAGCACGAGCAGCGCGAGGCCCATAATCAACAGCAATTCGCTGAAGCCGACTTCGAACATGATTCGTCAGGCCCGCGACCGGCGGGCTCGATCAGCCGTTACGGTCGGAGGTTTTCGTTTCGGTCGAGGGCGCCTTGGCCGATTCCGGAAAATCGGCATCCGTCGCCTCTTGCTTGATCTGTTTGAGGCTTTCCTCGGCATCACCTTCGTTCATGCCTTTCTTAAAGCCCTTGATGGCTGCACCCAAATCGGAGCCGATCGTACGAAGCTTCTTGGCGCCGAACACCAGCAGGACCACCAGCAGGATGATGATCAACTCGCGCATTCCGATTCCCATAATGACCTCTGCAGCCCGCGTGCTTGGCTAGTGATTTGGACAACTCGGATGTTAGACGGTTTCCGGGGTTTGCAGCCAGAATGTCACGGGGCCGTCATTGACGAGGGCCACCTTCATATCGGCACCGAATCGGCCAGTCGCGACCGTCGGGTGCGTTCCGCGCGCGAGCGCACACAAGTGGTCGAACAGCCGTGTCGCCTGCTCGGGTGGCGCAGCCGTACTGAATCCGGGGCGATTACCCTTTCGGGTATCGGCGGCGAGCGTGAACTGCGGGACGAGGAGCAAACCGCCACCGGTGTCGGTCAGCGAGAGGTTCATCCGGCCCTCCGCGTCTCCGAAGACACGGTAGGCGAGTAGGCGTTCGAGCAACCGCTGGGCGGTCTGCTCGTCATCGGTGGGTCGAACACCGATGAGCGCTAACAATCCCGGTCCAATCTCGCCAATACGCTCGCCGGAGACGGTGACGCTGGCCTCGGTGACGCGTTGAATAAGAGCGATCATGCGAACCACGTGGTGGCAATTCGGGCTGCGAAACCTTAACATCGCGGCCTGTTTTTCGCATGAATTGGCAGGTTTCGGGGGTTACGGTGTCGAAGTTCCTCGTAGCGTTTTTTCTATTGGCGGCGTGGTCGCTTCCCTCTGCGCAGGCCCAATCGGTGGGCAACGCGGAGCGAGGCGCGAAACTCGCGTACACCTGCTTGGGTTGCCACGGCATCCCCAACTACCGAAACCCCAACCCGAACTACCGCGTGCCCAAATTGCGCGGCCAGCACCCTGAGTATCTCGTGTTAGCCCTGCAGGCCTACCGGGATGGCGAGCGCAGTCACGCCACCATGCACGCCAATGCATCGGGCTGGACCGACCAGGACCTTGCCGATATGGCGACCTTTCTTGCAGGCCCTGTGATTGCGCCGGCGGCAACGCCGAAGCCCGTGGGCAAGATGCCGGACGTGGGACAGACCTGTGTCGCCTGTCATGGCGTCGACGGTGTCGGCATTACGCCGCAGTATCCAACGCTTGCCGGACAGCACGCCGACTATCTCGCGCGTGCGCTGACGGACTACAAACGAGGCGGTCGAAAGAACGCGATCATGGCGGGCTTCGCGAGTTCGCTAACGACAGCCGATATTCGTGCGTTGTCGGCGTATTACGCCGCGCAGCGCCCGGGCCTCGAAACCTCTAAACGCCCGGTTCCCGCGAGGCGTTGAGCGCGTTCGCGACCCGTTAGGGAGCGGCGAGCCGCTCGAGGAAGGTCACGGCGGTCCGCAGATAAAAATCACGATTGGCTTTCTTCCGAAAGCCGTGGCCTTCGTCTTTCGCTGCGAGGTACCACACCTCGCCACCTTGCTCGCGAATCTTGGCGACCAGTTGTTCGCTCTCTGACGCCGGTACTCGCGGGTCATTGAGGCCCTGAACGACGAGCAGGGGTCGTCGAATCATCGACGCGCGCTCGAGAGGTGAAATACGGCGCAAGAACGCGCGCATCGACGGATCGCGCTCATCTCCATACTCCACCCGCCGCAGATCGCGACGATAGCCCGAGGTGTTGGTGAGGAACGTGACGAAGTTGCTGATCCCGACGACGTTGATACCGCCTTTCAAGCGATCGCCGTACGCGATCAGCGAGGCGAGCACCATATACCCGCCGTAAGAGCCGCCCATGACTACGACGCGATCGGCATCGAGATCCGGTTGCGCTGCGATCCAGACGAGCAGCGCACCGATATCGCGCACTGAGTCTTCGCGCAGCCGACCATTGTCGAGCATGGTGAAGTTGCGCCCGTAGCCCGTTGAGCCCCGCACGTTCGGTTGAATGACGGCATAGCCCAATTCATTGACGAGGTACTGGGCGAACGGGCTGTATCCGGGGCGCGACTGCCCTTCTGGCCCGCCGTGAATGTCGATTACGACCGGATGCCGACCCGCTTTCGCGGGCTTGTGAATCAGCGCTGGAATTTGGCGTTGGGTTCGACCGATACGATCCCAGGTGGGATAGCGAAAGACTTGAGCGGCGACGAGCTTCGACGGGTCGATGAGTCCGGTCTCGCTACGCGTCCAGCGCTTGGCTTCGGTTTTCTCGAGGTCGTAAGTCCAGGCGTCTCGCGGCGATTGCGAGGACTCGATGCTCATCCCCAGTGTTTTGCCTTGACGATCGAAGCGTAGATTCGAAATAAGGCCTGCAGGCAGACCTGAAGGCCGCACCGTGCGGCCGCCGCCAAGATCGGCGAGGAAGAGCTCGCTGAATCCATCGACGTTGGCCACGTAGGCGAGCCATCGCCCGTCGGAACTGACTTCGAAGTCGTCGACATCCCACGACAGGTCCGCGGTGAGTGTCCGCAGACTTCCGCTCGCAAGATCAACGTAGCGGATCTGACGAAACTCGCCGCCCAGATCGGCGGTGAACCAGACGCCCTGCCCATCTGCGGAGAACCGTGCACCACCGATACCGCTTTGGGGCGAGGGTTTTTTGGGATCTCCTGACAACGGGATGAGCGTGGCGGCACCGGTGGCGATTTCGGCGACGTAAAGCGATGCATCCGTGACCGACGAATAATCGAGTAGCAGCAATCTTTGACCGTCGGCAGACCAGTCGAGCGGCGTCCACGTCTGACCCTGGGAGGCTACGACGAGACGCGGGCCGCCCGATCCGTCGATCTCCGCAACGTAGACGTCCTGATTGACGCCATTGCGCGCATTGCTTTGGAACGCGATTCGGCGTCCGTCGCGCGACCATAACGCGCCGCCGTGTCTCGACCGTCCATCCGTTAGCAACTTTGTTTGACGCGTATCGAGGTTCTGCAGGTAAAGCTGAGCGTTTTCGTTGCCTCCGCGATCACGGGCAAACAAGAAGACCCGCGATGCCGGTGAGGGATTTGCGTTGGCGCCCCCTGAGGGATCGGTGTCAAAGGTCAACTGAGTTCGTGCTGCGCCCGGGGCTGCCACATGATGGATTTGATCGGCATCACCGAACCGCGTGGTGATGAGCATGCTGCCGTCGGGCATGAAGTCCTGAAAGCTGGCGCCGCGGCCGGCGAGCCAGCCGTCCAGTGTTTCAACCGCTCGGGCCGAATGAGGCGGGATGTTTTCGAGGACGAGATTGCCCCGAGTCTCGCGAGCGGGAGACTGCGCATGGGTGGTACCACCGACTATCACGAGACAGGTGGTGAGCAAGACGAGGGAAAGCGGAGACCGCGCGGTGTAAGGTGTAGTCATGTCTGATATGTTGCCCGAGCTTTGTCACGAGTCCAATGCCGCCGCGGAGGGCGTGCGATGATCACTCACCGATTCGACCACGGCATCTATGCCATCGATGCCGAATATTTGATGCCGCTGTTCGATGCGGTTCATCTCGTCGTCGACGAGGGTCGCGCCGCATTCGTCGACTGCGGTACCGCCCATTCCGTTCCTGCGATGCTTGCTGCACTCGACGAACTCGGGATTCCGCGGACGCATGTCGATTGGGTGTTCCTCACGCATGTTCACCTCGATCACGCCGGAGGTGCCGGGCAATTGATGCGCGCGCTGCCGGAAGCCCGCGCTGTCGTGCATCCCCGAGGCGCCCCGCACATGATTGATCCCCGTAAATTAATCGACGCCTCGATCGCCGTTTACGGTCAAGCGCTTTACGATCGTTTATATGGCGACCTGTTGCCCATCGAGAGTTCCCGGGTGATTTCCACCACCGAAGGTCAGCGCTTTTCGCTTGGCCGCCGGGAGTTCGAGATTCTGCACACGCCCGGACACGCCCTGCACCATCAAACTTTCTTTGATCACGGCAGCCGGTCGGTATTCACGGGGGACACGCTCGGTCTCTCTTATCGTGTCTTCGATGTTCACGGACGGGCTTTCGCCATTCCGACGACGAGTCCCTCTCAGTTCGATCCGGAACAACTCATTGACTCCATACGTCGCATTCTCGCGCGACGCCCCGAGGCGGCGTATCTCACGCATTACTCGCGTATCGAAGATCTCGATCGTATCGGTGCCGATCTCATCCGCATGATCGAGGCGCATGTCGCGGTTGCTCTGGCGCACGCTGAAAAACAAACGGACGGTGCTCGCCCTGCCATTCGCGCAGCTCTCAAAGAATTGTTCGTTCGCGAACTTCGACAGTTCGGCAGCGATACACCCGACGCCACCATAGAGCACTGGCTTGGGGGAGACCTCGACCTCAACACCGACGGTTTGCTGGCGTGGCTCGCTCGCCGAACTCGCGGCTAATCAGGAAACAATCTCCATGGAAAAAAGATTCAAAGCGCTACGCATCCACGAGATCGACAAAAAAATCGTCGCGAGATTCGATCAGTTGACGATCGACGATCTGTCCCCGGGTGATGTCGTCGTTCGCGTTCTGTATTCGGACATCAACTACAAAGATGCGCTCGCTGCGACGGGCGCAGGAAAGATTCTCCGAAAGTACCCGCTCGTCGGCGGTATCGATCTTGCGGGAGTCGTCGAGTCTTCGGGCGACGCGCGCCATAAGGTCGGTGATCATGTTCTCGTCACCGGGTGCGGACTGTCGGAAATCCATGATGGCGGTTACGCCGAGTACGCAAGACTCAATGGCGAGTGGGTGATCCCGCTTCCAGCGGGATTTGGCGCGTTCAAGGCGATGTCGATGGGGACAGCCGGTTTCACAGCGGCACTCGCCATCCATCGCATGGAGCACAACGGGCAAACCCCGATCAAAGGCCCCATTGTGGTGACCGGCGCGACGGGGGGAGTCGGCAGCATCGCGATCGACATGTTGGCGGGACGCGGTTACGAGGTCATCGCCGTGACGAGCAAACCCGAGTCTGTCGACTATCTCAAGTCGCTCGGGGCCTCACGAGTGTTGTTGCGCAAAGAGATCGATTTGGGCAAGCGGCCGCTAGAGAACGCATGTTTCGGCGGAGCCATCGATAACGTCGGAGGTGACATCCTCACCTGGCTGACACGGACGGTCGATACCTGGGGCAACATTGCGAGCATTGGCCTTGCCGAGAGCGCGGAGCTCCATACGACGGTCATTCCGTTCATCATTCGCGGCGTCAATTTGCTCGGCATCAATTCGTCGGCCACGTTGCGTGAGACGCGACTCGTGGTATGGAATCGCATTGCGACTGATCTCAAGCCGCGTCACCTCGAGCGCATCGCCACCCGTACGATCGCATTCGACGAACTTCCTAGCGCATTCGACGATTACATGAAAGGCACGGTGACGGGTCGAACGATCGTCAAGATCGGTGCTTAAGTTCGGATCGCACGAGAGATGTCGACCACGACTGCCGAACACGCGGCATTGATCGAGAGCGCTGCACGGCTCGGCGTGACGCTCGATGCACGCGCAGCGGCGCAGTTGTTTTCTTTGCTCGACGAGTTGTCTCGTTGGAACAAAACCTACAACCTCACGGCCATCGGCGAGCGGCACGACATGATCGTGCGTCACTTGCTCGATAGTCTCGCCGTTTGGCCCTTGCTCGAAGGCTCACGAATCATCGACGTGGGTACCGGCGCAGGTTTCCCTGGTCTGCCGCTCGCGATCGTCGACCCCTCCCGGCAGTTCACGCTGCTCGATTCCAACGGAAAGAAGGTTCGCTTCGTAGGCCATGTTGCGCGCACTCTGGAGCTCGCTAACGTCCAGCCCGTTCACGCCCGAGTCGAAATGTTCAGTCCGCCGACGGCTTACGACACCGTCGTGACGCGCGCGTTTGCACCCTTGCCCGAACTGCTCGACAAGGTGGCCGGTCTCTGCGGGCCTCAAACGCTCGTGCTGGCGATGAAGGGGCGTCGGCAGCGTGCGGAGCGCGAGGGGATACCCGTCGGCTGGCAAATCGAAGCGGATCGCGACCTGTCGATTCCCGGCCTCGAGGAGGCCCGACACGTCGTGGCGCTGCGTCGGATGGTGTGACGACGCTTGCGTTAGACTCTGCGCATGGCCCGTATCATCGCCGTCGCCAACCAGAAAGGCGGCGTCGGCAAGACCACCACTGCAGTCAACCTCGCCGCGTCGCTTGCCGTGACGCGCCGTCGGGTCTTGCTCGTCGATCTCGATCCCCAAGGCAACGCCACGATGGGTTGCGGAGTCGAGAAGACGTCGATCACGCGCGGTATCGGCGACGTATTGACCGGCGATTGCTCGCCGCGTGAGGCGATCATCGCCCTCGAGTCGCCCGCGATGTCGCTGTTGCCCGCTAACCAAGATTTGACGGCAGCCGAAGTACAACTGCTCTCGATGTCGGTCGGACGCGAGATCCGGTTGCGCAATGCCCTGAAGGCGATACGTGGTGACTTCGACGTGATCCTCATCGACTGTCCGCCCTCGCTCAATATGTTGACGGTCAACGCGCTCGTGGCGGCCGACGGCGTGCTCGTGCCGATGCAGTGTGAGTACTACGCGCTCGAAGGGTTGACCGCGTTGGTCTCGACCATCGAGCAGATTCGCGAAGCCGTGAATCCGAACCTGCAGATCGAAGGTGTGCTGCGAACGATGTTCGATCCGCGGAACAATCTTGCGAACGAGGTGAGCGCACAGTTGCTCGAGCATTTTGGTGACAAAGTGTTCAGCACCATCGTTCCGCGCAACGTACGGCTTGCAGAGGCCCCCTCTTTCGGCAAGCCCGCTTTGATGCACGACAAAGATTCTCGAGGTGCGCTCGCCTACCTCGCGCTCGCCGGCGAAATGATCGGGCGCGGAGGCGTGCCCATGGCCATCGCTGCAAATGAGGGCGCTGGGCGCCCGACGGGCTAAGCCATGCTGATCGAGCCGCGCAGCGCAGCCCCGGGCGCGGTGTTGCGCTGGTCACGGCAAGCCCTCGATCTTCTCCGTCGTGGCCTCAGCTTTTGGTCTGCGCTGTCCTTGTTGATGTGTCTCTGGGTGTTCGTCGGCCATCGATTGCCGCTCGTCAGCGCCATTCTCGCCCTCGTGGCGCTGCTCTCCTGCATGCTGATCGCGTCGCACCTCGATCGCAGCGGGCGGATCACGCTCGCCGAGGCGCTCGAGATGCTACGTGCCAAGCTACCCGTGATTTTGATGTTCGCTGCGATTGTGGCCGTTGCAGGGGCGCTGGTTTGGGTGCTGTTGCTGGCCAAACCTGGCGTTGCCTGGTGGAACATTCTCTACACAGAACGAAACTCGGTGGACGTCCTGTCTGCTGACGGCTTCGTCGCACTGCGCCAAATCTTCGTGTACTCGGCCTTCGCGCTCGGGCTGTGTTACTTCGGTCTCAATATCCCGGGGTTGACTTCATTTTTCCAATTTCTGGGCATGACCTTGCTCGGTCTGCCGTTCCGCGAAGCTTGGCGACTCGGCGCCACCGGTCAGATCCGTAACCTCGGCCCGATGATCGGGGTGGCACTCCTCTTCATGGTGTTACCTGCGCTATGCGCGCTGCTGCTGCCCCCACTCGTGCCCGTGCTCTATTGTTTCTTCGGCGCCTTGGGGTACGTGGCGTTTAGAGAGATTTTTCTTGGCATCGGTGAAAACCAGCCCCGTGAGACGGCGGTGACTGCGCGGGCGACTCCGCTATCATCCCAGGCATGAACCAGAAAAAGCCCGTCCTCGGCCGTGGACTCGATGCGCTGCTCGGACAGATGAGCGCGAGCCGCGCTGCGACCGGCGCGCCCGCCTTGCCGGGCGACGAGCTCGCCAAGCTGCCGCTCGACCAGCTGCAGCGCGGGCGCTACCAGCCCCGTGTCGACATGCGCGAGGAAGCCTTGGAGGACCTCGCCAGTTCCATCCGCGCTCAAGGGGTCGTTCAGCCCATCGTCGTCCGTCCTTTGGAGATGCCGGGCGCGGCGCCGGGTTCGGCTCCCTCGCGGTACGAAATCATTGCCGGCGAGCGTCGCTGGCGGGCCGCCCAGATGGCGGGTCTCGAGACCATCCCGGCGATCATTCGACGCGTACCGGACGAGAGCGCCATCGCGATGGCACTCATCGAAAACATCCAGCGCGAGAATCTGAACCCGCTCGAAGAGGCTCGCGCCCTCGATCGACTGATCCGCGAGTTCGAGGTCACCCATCAGCAGGCGGCTGATGCGGTGGGTCGTTCGCGCGCCGCCGTGAGTAACTTGCTGCGTTTGCTCGAGCTTCCGCCCGAGGTCGCCGAGCTCGTCGATCGCCGCGCGATCGAGATGGGTCACGCTCGCGCCTTGCTCGGATTGACGCAGAAACGCCAGCAGATCGAAGTCGGTCAATTGGTGTCAAAAAAAGGTCTATCGGTCCGTGAAACGGAAGCATTGGTTCGTCGGCTGAACAATCCGCCGAAAAAAGATGGCTCGATCGATCGTGATTTTGACTCAGGATCCGCGGAGGGAGCCCAAGACGCCAATGTCCGCGAGCTCGAAAATCGCCTCTCCGAGACCCTCGGCGCCGACGTAAAGATCGAATCGACGGGCAAAGGCGGGAAGGGTCGCCTCGTCATCGCGTATCACTCGCTCGACGAACTCGACGGAATCATCTCTCACATTCATTGACGATTGATGAGACGGGGTTGCGACCCTATAATCCGCCCGCCCTCGAAGTGGGCGGCGTTCTGAAGCGTCGTCCTTTCAAAGAATCAACGAAGCCACTTGCCGTCTGTACAGGTTGCGACAAGCGGCTTTTTTGTTGCCCACAGGACCGCTTGACCATGACCGTTCCGAGCGATCCGCAAACGCGCAGACTCGCCGTGCGGATCCTCCTCTGGCAGGTCGCGGCAACGATCGTTCTCGGCGCGCTCGTCGCGCTCTGGGCGGGCCCGAAAAGTGGCGTGTCGGCGGTGACCGGCGGACTGATCGGGTTGATTGCGAACTTGTACATGACGGTGGCGGTGTTGCGCCCTGCGCGGTCCGCCGGTTTTGCGTTCGGTCGGTTACTTGCCGGCCAGTTCGTGAAAGTGTTGCTGACCGTGGGGATGTTCCTCGCGGTCGCGCAACGCGAAGACGTGGTGTGGCCCGCGGTGCTCGCGGGGTATGTCGCGACGTTGGGGGTTTTTTGGGTGGTTCCGGCGCTGGCTGCGCCGCGGCTACCACCGCGCTCAAGGGCGCGCGAATGACCCTCACGGCGCTCGGTGAGTAACGAAGTCAGACGGACCAGGTAGACGAAACACGATGGCCAGTCAAAACGGCGCAAGCGAAACGCCCACCGAATACATCGTTCACCACCTGACCCATTTGAAGGTCGGGCAGGGGTTCTGGACCGTTCACATCGATACGCTGCTGATGTCCTCCCTGCTGGCCGCCGCCGTCGCCGCATTCCTTTTTGTGGGCGTGCGTCGCGGCAGCGCTGTGGGCGCGCCCTCCGGACTGCGTAATTTCGTCGAGATGATTTACGAGTTCATCGACGGCCAGGTG
Organism: Pseudomonadota bacterium; assembly: GCA_041159695.1. Lineage (GTDB taxonomy): Bacteria > Pseudomonadota > Gammaproteobacteria > Steroidobacterales > Steroidobacteraceae > UBA964. The sequence continues at coordinate 4,700 of JBEAXT010000146.1, read as the reverse complement.
TCCGACATCTATCACGGCAATCGCGCGTTTCTGGTGGCGCTCGCCCTATCGCTCTTCACCTGGGTCGTGGCGATGAACTCCATGGACCTATTGCCGCTCGATCTTCCGGGCAGTGTTGCGGCGCTATTTGGCGCCGAGTACTTCCGAGTGCTTCCGACGGCGGATCTCAATGGCACCGTCGCGATGGCCATCGTCGTCCTCTTCCTCATCATCATCTACTCGATTCGCGCCAAGGGTGTGGGTGGCTACCTGCACGAGTGGATCGCAGCGCCTTTCGGCAATAACCCGCTGCTCTGGATTCCGAACCTCGCACTCAACATCGTCGAGCTGCTGGCGAAGCCGGTGTCGCTCTCAATGCGACTGTTCGGCAACATGTACGCGGGCGAGTTACTCTTCATGCTGATCGCCCTGCTCGGGATGGCGTTCGCGGTCTCGATCGGCGGTATTTCTTTGTTCATCGGACAGATCATCGCAGGGACGGCCTGGGCGATCTTCCACATTCTGATCGTGCTGCTTCAAGCCTACATCTTCATGGTTCTACCGGTCGTGTACATCTCGATGGCCGAAGAGCATCACTGATCGTCAAAGTTTTTTAGTTCGTTATCCACGCGTTAGTTTGATTTGAGGAGTCTCTGAAAATGGAAGCGATTGCAAACGTCCAGGCGTTCACCGCCCTCGGCATCGGCATCATCATCGGTCTTGGCGCCATCGGTGCCTGTATCGGCATCGGCATCATGGGCGCGAAGTTCCTTGAGTCGGCTGCCCGTCAGCCCGAACTCACCCCGATGCTGCAGGGACGCATGTTTCTGCTCGCGGGTCTGATCGACGCGGCATTCCTCATCGGTGTCGGTCTCGCGATGCTCTTCGCGTTCGCCAACCCGCTGCTTGCCAGCCTCGGTGGCTAACACGAATCCCGGAGGGTTCCCGCGAGGGAGACACAGGCTATGACGATCAACGCCACATTTATCGGCCAGATCATCGTCTTCCTGATCCTCTTGTGGTTCGTCGGGAAGTTCGTCACGCCCGTACTGGCTGAAGAACTCAACGCACGCAACCGCAAGATCGCCGACGGCCTCGCCGCCGCCGAGAAGGGTCAGAAGGACCTTGCCGAAGCCACGAATCGTGCCGATGCGATCATTCGCGAGGCCCGCGAACGTGCCCGGCAGATCGAGGATCAGGCTGCGCGTCGTTCCAACGAAGTAGTCGAAGCTGCCAAGCAGTCGGCACAGGGCGAGGGCGCTCGCATCGTCGCTGCCGCGCGAGACGAGGCTGCGACGGAGACCAACCGCGCCCGCGACCAGCTCCGTAAGGAGTTCGGTTCGATGGTGGTGGTGGGTGCTTCTCGACTGCTCGAGCGCGAAGTCGACGCGAAGACGCACGCGCAATTGCTAGACAAGCTCGCGGACGAGATCGCACGTGGCTGAGGAGGCAACCATAGCCAGACCGTACGCCCGAGCGGCGTTCGAGCATGCACATGCCGCAGGGCAGCTCGCCGCGTGGGGCGAGATGCTCGAACGCGCGAGCGTGGTGCTTGACGACGTTCGCGTGAGCGCACTGGTCGGCAACCCGCACGTGCAGCGCGCGGAGCTCGTGAGCTTCGTCGCCGAACTCGCGGGTGTATCGGGCAACGACAAGGCGCTCAATTATCTGCGCCTGCTCGCTGATAACGGGCGTCTTGCGTTGCTGCCGCAGATCGCCGTGCAATACGCCGGGTTGCGTGCGGAGGTCGAGAACACGGTGGACGTCATCGTGACCTCTGCACTGCCGCTCACGACCGAGCAATCCGAGAAGTTGACGCAGGCACTCACCCGCCGCTTGCGTCGTACGGTTCGCCTCTCTTCGACGGTTGATCCGTCGTTGATCGGCGGCGCCGTGGTACGCGCGGGCGATTTCGTCGTCGACGGCTCCCTCCGCGGGCGCGTTGAGCGACTCAGTAACACGATGGCCGGCGCCTAATGCGTCGTCCGAACCAGGTTTTTTAGAGGACCCCACATGTCCATCAAGGCATCCGAGATTTCCGATCTCATCAAGCAGCGTATCGATCGCTTCCAGTCGGCCGCCGAGGCCCGCAACGTCGGCACGATCGTGTCGGTCACGGACGGCATCTGCCGTATCCATGGCCTCGCCGACGTGCGCTACGGTGAAATGATCGAGTTCCCGGGCAATCTCTTCGGGCTCGCGCTCAACCTCGAGCAAGACTCGGTGGGCGCAGTCGTGCTCGGCGACTATAAATCTTTGAAAGAAGGCGACACCGTCAAGACGACGGGTCGCATTCTCGAAGTACCGGTGGGTCCGGAGTTGCTCGGTCGCGTGGTCGATGCGCTCGGCAATCCAATCGATGGCAAGGGTCCGCTCAAAACTTCACGTACTTCGCCGATCGAGCGCGTAGCGCCGGGCGTCATCTACCGTAAGTCGGTGAGTCAGCCGGTGCAGACCGGATACAAGGCCATCGACTCGATGGTCCCGGTGGGTCGCGGACAGCGCGAGCTCATCATCGGCGACCGTCAGACCGGCAAGACCGCTTTGGCTGTCGACACGATCATCAACCAGAAGTCCTCCGGCATTAAGTGCATCTACGTCGCGATCGGTCAGAAGCAATCGTCGATCGCCAACGTGGTCGCCAAGCTAGAAGAGAACGGCGCGATGGATCACACCATCGTTGTGGCTGCTTCGGCTTCGACGCCCGCCGCTATGCAGTACCTCTCGGCTTATGCCGGCGTGACGATGGGCGAGTACTTCATGGACAACGGGCAAGACGCCCTCATCATTTACGACGACCTGTCGAAGCAGGCTGTAGCCTATCGCCAGATTTCCTTGTTGCTGCGTCGTCCGCCGGGCCGCGAAGCGTTCCCTGGCGACGTGTTCTATCTCCACTCTCGTCTGCTCGAGCGCAGCGCTCGCGTGAACGAGGAATACGTCGAGATGGTCACGAAGGGCGCGGTCAAAGGAAAGACCGGGTCACTCACCGGGCTGCCCATCATCGAAACCCAGGCGGGTGACGTGACGGCGTTCGTGCCGACCAACGTGATCTCCATCACCGACGGTCAGATCTTCCTCGAAACCGACCTCTTCAATGCAGGTATCCGTCCGGCCATGAACGCCGGTATCTCGGTATCCCGCGTGGGTGGTGCTGCGCAGACCGACATCATCAAGAAGCTCGGCGGCGGCATCCGTCTCGCGCTCGCCCAGTACCGCGAGCTCGCGGCGTTCGCGCAGTTCGCATCCGATCTCGATGACGCGACGCGCAAGCAGCTCGAGCGTGGCGTACGCGTCACGGAAGTGATGAAGCAGAAGCAGTACGCGCCAATGTCGGTGGCCGAGATGGCGCTGACGATCTACGCCGTCAACAACGGCTACATGGATAAAGCCGATCGCAAGAAGGTCGTCGATTTCGAGGCAGCTCTGCAGGCATTTGCGAAATCGTCTTATAAGGAGTCGCTCGACGCCATCAATGCCGAACCCGTGCTCAAGAAGCATGAGGGAACGCTCAAGAAGATCTGCGACGACTTCGCGGCGACTGGCACTTACTAAGGTCTTCGACGGACATGCCCGGCACAAAGGAAATACGCACCAAGATCGCGAGTGTCAAAAGCACTCAGAAGATCACCAAGGCCATGGAGATGGTTGCGGCGAGCAAGATGCGCCGCGCTCAAGATCGCATGCGCTTGTCGCGTCCTTACGCCGAGAAGATCCGCGTCGTGATCGGACACCTCAACAAGGCGAACCCGGACTACCGGCACCCGTTCCTCGTCGAGCGTGAGCCCAAATCGATCGGCATCATCGTCGTGTCGAGCGACCGCGGGCTCTGTGGAGCGCTCAACACCAACGTGTTCAAGAGTACGCTCATGCTGATGCGCGAATGGCAGGGTAAGGGCGTCAACGTCAACCTCTGCTTACTCGGCAACAAGGCAGCGGGATTCTTTCGTCGCCTCGGATTGCCGATTCTCGCCAGCATCGGCGGGCTGGGCGACAAACCGCATGTCAAAGATCTGCTCGGCTCGGTCAAGGTGATGCTCGACGCGTATCGAGACGGCACCATCGATCGCCTATTCATCGTGAACGCCCAGTTCGTCAACACGATGACACAAAAACCCGTCGTGACTCAGTTGTTGCCGGTCGAAACCGTCGATGCGGCCGATCTGCAGGAGCACTGGGACTACATTTACGAGCCGAATGCTGCTGAGATCCTCGATGGCGTCTTCATGCGGTACATCGAATCACAGGTCTATCGCTCTGCGGTGGAGAGCGTAGCTTGCGAGATGTCCGCACGAATGGTCGCGATGAAAGCAGCCTCGGACAACGCAGGCAAACTCATCGGCGATCTGCAACTCATGTACAACAAGGCGCGTCAGGCGGCGATCACCAAGGAACTCGCTGAGATCGTCGGCGGCGCAGCAGCGGTTTAATTTCAAAGAATTCAACGCATCAAGGCACAGGATATCGACATGGCAACCGGCAAGATCACCCAGATCATCGGCGCGGTCATCGACGTGGAGTTTCCGCGCGAATCGATCCCGAAGGTCTACGAAGCCCTGAAGCTCAAGGAAGCGGACCTCACCCTCGAGGTTCAGCAGCAGCTCGGCGACGGCATCGTCCGCACGATCGCGATGGGCGCCTCGGAAGGCCTCAAGCGTGGTCTCGAGGTCGAGTCGACCAACGCGCCGATCTCGGTTCCCGTCGGCAAAGCGACGCTCGGTCGC